>JBDTEH010000108.1:0-4283 GCA_039922635.1 Kofleriaceae bacterium
GACCTCGCCCGTGATCGCACCCACCAGTGCCGCCGAGGCGACCTCGGCACCGACCCCGAGCGCGCCGAGCACGAGGACCGCGAGCGGCGCGCGGAGCTCTCCGCTGGGCTCGAGCTCGCCAGCACCTTCCGCGAGCGACATCGCGAGCGCGACGCCGGCCTCGAGCCCGAGCGTCGCGTCGACGACGGTCATCGCCGGCTCGCGCGCGAGGTCGCGGGTCGCGCCGCGGCCGAGCGCGACCGCACACGACGGCATGAACGTGGGCTCCTTCGCGCCGGCATCGACGAGCAGGATCGGTGTGTGTGCGGCGCGGGCGAGCTGCGCGAGTGCGGCCGTGCCCGAGGCGATCGCGCGCGCCGCGATGATCGTCGGGTGATCGGCGCCCATCACGATCCCCGGATCGCCGGCGCCGTGGTCGCCGGCGGCGACGACGATCACCCGGCGCTGGGCGCGCGGTCGGGGCACGTGTTGCGCGCCGCCGAGTGCGGCGGCCAGGCGCTCGAGCATCGGCGCCGCCGCGCCCGCGACCGCCGCGCGCGCGGCCTCGGCGTGGGCACCCGAGGCCGCACCGATCGACTCCACGACGTGGCGCAGGACGGCGGACATCAGGCCCGCCCCCACAGGCTCGCCTTGTGCTTGTTCGCGATCAGCAGCGTGAAGAAGATCGGCACGCCGAGCACCGCGGTGACCGCGCCGGTGGGCAGGTGGTGCCACGGGATCACCGTGCGCGCGAGCGTGTCGCAGATCGTGAGCACGATCGCGCCGCCGAAGATCGACGCCGGCAGCAGCGCGCGGTGATCCGGCCCGATGATCGCGCGCAGCGCGTGCGGTACGACGAGCCCGACAAAGCCGATCGGCCCGGCGACCGCGATCGAGCTGCCGACCAGCAGCGACGACACGACGAACAGCACGACCTGCGTCCGCGCGACCCGCACGCCGAGCGAGGCCGCGACTTCTTCTCCGGCGGCGAGCGCGTTCATCTCCTTACTGTAGAGCACCAGCACGGCCAGGCCGGCGAGGATCGGCAGGGTCGCATCCTGGACCCAGCCGAGCCGGACGATATCGAGGCCACCCATCATCCACTCGAGGATGTGCTCGACGTCGGTGAAGTCGCTCGTGTACTGGACCAGCAGCGACGCCGACGAGCAGAACATCGCGATCGCGACGCCCGCGAGGATCAGCGTCGCCGGCGGCAGGTGGCGGCCGACCTGGGCGAGCTTCCAGATCACGAGCATGGTGACGAACGCGCCGGCGAGCGCGGCGACGCCGATCGCGCCGAACCCGAACGCCTGCTCCGCGCCGAGCCGGATCGCGAGCACCGCGCCGAGCGAGCTGCCGGACGAGATCCCGAGCGTGAACGGATCGGCGAGCGGGTTGCGGAGCAGCGCCTGCAGCGCACAGCCCGCGCCCGCGAGCGCCGCGCCGACGAGCAGCGAGGCGAGCACGCGCGGCAGCCGGATCGCGAACACGTCGTGATCGAGTGTGCCGGGGGTGACCAGGGTGCGGCCGAGCAGCTCGAGGTGCCAGCTACCGTGGACCTCGACGATGCCGACCATCGGCGCGACCATCGCGATCGCCGCGGTCGCGATCGCGGCGATCGCGAGGATCGCGACGAGCCGCGCTCCGGTCAGCCGCTTGCCGGCGCCGCTGACGAACGCGCCGCGCGGGCTCACGCCGGCACCGCGAACGGCCGGCCCGAGGGCAGCGTGCCGACATGGATCTCGAGGTCGAACGCGGCCCGGGTCGCCGCCGAGGCGAGCACGTCGGCGGGCGTACCGCGCGCGGACAGCCGCCCGCCGGCGACCAACCACATCGTGCGGCCGTAGCGCAGCGCGAGATCGAGATCGTGGGTGACGACGATCGCCGCGGCGCCGGCGTCGGCGTGCGTGCGGAGCAGCTCGAACACCGCGCGCGCGTGGGCCGGATCGAGCCCGGCGGTCGGCTCGTCGAGGACCAGGCAGCGCGCGCCCTGACACAGCGCCTGCGCGAGGATCACGCGGCGGGCCTCGCCGCCGGACAGCTCGTCGAACCGGCGCGCGCGCAGCGCGGTGACGTCGGTCGCGGCCATCGCGCGCTCGGCGGCGGCGAGGTCCTCGCTCGAGGCGAGCCCGAGCCCGCGCTGGCGCGCGTAGCGGCCGAGCAGCACGACCTCCTCGACCACGAACGGGAACGCGAGGTCGTAGTGCTGGGGCAGGTACGCGAGCTGCTTCGCGAGCGTGCGGCGATCCGGTGCGTTCGGGTCGAGGCCGAAGCAGCGCACCGAGCCGGCGCTGACCTCGAGCAGCCCGGCGATCGCGCGGACCAGCGTGGTCTTGCCGGCGCCGTTGGGCCCGACCACGACGACGAGATCGCCGGCATCGACCGCCACGGTCACGCCGCGGACGATGGGGGTGTCCCCCAGCGCGACATCGACCGAGGTCAGCTCCACCCACACCCCATGGTCTTACCAAGGAGCAACGCCGGCGGAAACGCGGTACGCGACCGACTTCATCCCCGAACATTCACTCGATCGCGTGGGCCAGCACCCCGAGCGCCTCGCCGATCCGGGGCGTCGGGTGGGCGAGGACGCCGCCGAACAAGGAGATGACGTGGTGGGTCGCGACCGCGGGCACCTTCACGCGGTTCCACGCCGCGAGGCTGTCCTTGCCGGCATACGACAGATCGAGGATGACGTCCGGTTGCGCGCGCAGCACCTCCTCGGGGCCGATCTTCGGATACTTGGTGCCGGCGCCGGCGAGCACGTTATCGCCGCCGACCACCGCGAGCAGCTCGTCGTTGAACGTGCCGGGGCCGGCCGCGACGACGCCGCCGATGCCGCCGGTCTCGCGATCGATCACGAGCAGGACCTTCGGGTGATGCGCGGGCCGGTGCGCGCGCGCGTCGTCGATCGCGCGGTCGATCGCGGCGATCGCGGCGTCGGCCTCGTGGCCGCGGCCGAGCACGGCGCCGACCTGGTGCAGGCAGATCTCGACGTCCGCCACGGCGTGCATCGGGCACTCGACGGTCGCGACGTGCGCATCGTGGAGCGCGCCGGCGGTCTGCGCGTGGATGTCGTCGAGCACGACGATCGACGGGCGCAGGCGCACGATCGCCTCGAGGTTCGGGGCGAGGAAGCTGCCGACCTTGGGCAACGCCTTCACCGAGGCGGGGTAATCGGAGTAATCGTCCACACCGACGAGCTCGCCGGCGGCGCCGAGCGCGGCGACGACCTCGGTCGCCGAGGGCGACAGCGAGATGATGCGCGCCGCGGCGGAGCCGGCGCTCGCCGAGCCGCGGGTGTCGCCGGGCTGGGGCGAGCGCGGGCAGCCGGCGAGGACCGTCCACGCGAGACACGACGCGAGCGGCAACGAGCTGCGCATGCGCTTCGGTATCACATCCGCACGCGGATGCTATCCTGGGCGGGTGTCGGGACCCGATCTCAGCGGAGCCGTGCTCGACGACCGCTATCAGGTCATCGAGCCGATCGCGGAGGGGGCGATGGGCGCGGTGTATCGCGGCGAGCGGCTCAAGCTCGGGCGCGCGGTCGCGATCAAGATCATGCACGACGCGTTGCCCGACGAGCTCGCGTCGCGCGGCCGGTTCGAGCGCGAGGCGAAGCTGATGGCGCGGCTCGAGCACCCGCACTGCGTGTCGGTGATCGATTTCGGGCTCCACGATGGCAAGCCGTACCTCGTGATGGAGCTCGTGCGCGGGACCTCGCTGCTCGACGTGCTCGCGAAGGCCGGGCGGCTCGAGCCCGGGCGCGCGGCGGAGCTCGTCAAGCAGGTGCTCTCGGGGCTCGCGCACGCGCACGAGCTCGGCATCGTGCACCGCGACATCAAGCCCGCGAACATCATGCTGACCGAGCACACCGGGCTCGGCGAGCAGATCCAGATCCTCGACTTCGGGCTCGCGCGCCCGGCGATCGATTCGACCAAGCTGACCACCGGCATCGTGGTCGGCACGCCGAACTACATGGCGCCCGAGCAGATCAAGGGTGGCGCGATCGACGGCCGCACCGATCTCTACGCGGTCGGCGTGATGCTGTTCGAGCTCGTCACCGGCAAGAAGCCGTTCCTCGCGGACGATCCGCTCTCGGTCGTGCGCATGCACCTCAACGCGGCGCCGCCGACGCTCGCGGAGGCCGCGCCCGGACTTCACGTCGCCGAGCTCGAGGAGGTCGTGGCCAAGGCGCTCGCGAAGCAGCCGCAGCATCGCTACGCGAGCGCGGCCGAGATGAGCGCGGCGATCGATCAGGCGCTCCAGCGGCGCGCGAGCATGGCCGAGCTGATGGCGCGCGCGGT
>JBDTEH010000109.1:0-112691 GCA_039922635.1 Kofleriaceae bacterium
GACGCGCGCCGGTCGCAGCGCCTGGTGCCGTTGCTCGCCGCGGCCGGTGGTGCCGGCGCCGCGATCGGCGCGCTGATCGTGATCCCGCTCGCATCGGTCGCCGGGCCGCGGGGCGTGTTGCTCGGCGCGGCGGTGGCGCTCGCGCTCGCCGGGCTCGGTGCGGCGCGGCTGCCGGCGAGCCGGCGGGTCACGGCGGCGCCGGCGAAGCTGCGCACCCTGGTCGTGCGGTCGTGGACCGATGGCGCGCGTGCCGTCGGGCGCTACCCGCTCGCGCGCCACCTCGCGATCGTCGTCGCGATCGCGGGCGTGTTCGGCTCGCTCGCGTACACCGCGCTCGGCTTCGCGGTCGCGCAGCGTGGCGGCTCGGCGAGCGAGCTCGCGAGCGTCTTCGGGATCGTGCGGGGGGCCGGGCAGGGGCTCACGCTCGTGCTCCAGATCGTGGTCGCGCCCCGCCTGCTCGCCCGGGTCGGGACGGGCCGAGCCTTGTTGCTCGCGCCGCTGGTCGCGGTCGCGGCGGCGGGCGGGCTCGTGATCGCCCCGATCCTCGCGCTCGCGATCACGATCCAGGTCTCGGCGCGCGTGATGGACGCCTCGATCGAGACGCCTGCGGAGAAGCTCGCACAGACCCTGCTGCCGACGCCGGTGCGCGGCCGTGTCGCCGGCTTTCTCGATGGCACGGCGAAGCGCGCGGGCGCGGTCGTCGGCGGCGTGATCGCGGCGGTCCTCGCCGGGGTCCCGACCGCGTTCTATGCGAGCGCGGCGATCGTCGCGGTCGCTTGGGGGATCGCGGCGCGGCGGATCGCGCGCGAGCTCCCCGGGCTCGCGATCGAGCACGTCGCGGGCGTGCGCGTCGACGATGACGATGGCGCGCTCGAGGCGGTCGACGCTCGTGCGCTGGCGACGCTCGTCGAGGAGCTCGCGGGCGAACGGCCGGAGCGCGCGGCGGACGTGCTCGCACGCTTGCATGTGCAGGGCCGGATCGATGCGCGCGGTCCGTTGGTCGCGGTCGCGGCGCGATGCTCGAGCCCGGCGGTGTGGCGCGCGTTGCTCGGGATCCTCGACGTGCCCGCACAGGGCTACGGTCCGGCGTTGCTCGAGGCCGCGCTGGCGGCGCCTCCCCGGGTGCGAGCGCTCGCGGTGCGCGCGCTCGGCCTCGCAGGTGGTGTGCCCAGCGCGGCGATCGAACCGTGGCGCGACCACGCGGATCCGGACGTCGCGCTCGCCGCCGAGGTCGCCGCGCTCCGGCTCGCCGGCGACGCGACGCTGCCGGTGCTCGCCGAGGCGCTCCGCGATGTGCACGTCCCGGGGGTCGTCGACGAGCTGATCGCGGAGTGCGTCCGGATCCGTGAGGGCGACCGCATGCTCGAGGCCGCGCGCTACCTGATCCGCGCGATCCGGCGTGACCGCGGTGACGCCCGAGCTCGCGCGCACGGCCTCGTGGTGCTCACCGGCGTGGCCGCGCGCGCTCGGCTCACGAGCGAGGTGGCGCTGTTGCGTAGCGATCTCGCCGAGCTCGCGCGCGAGCGGATCGATCGCGGCGCGAGCCAGCCGGCGCCCGACACGGCGTTGGTGTCGCTGCACCGGCCGCCGCGCGGTGATGCGGCCACCACCGCGAACGCCGCCGCGGAGGTCGCCGCGGCGTTGCGGCTGCTCGGCGCGATCAGCGTCGCCACGAGCCCGGAGGCCGATGACCTGCGCCGGCTGTCGCGCGCGCTCGGCGAGCCCGATGACGACGTGCGCACGGCCGCCGAGGACACGCTCGCGCGGCTGGGATCGATCGCCGCCGGCGAGTTGATCGCGACCGCGGCGTGGGGACGTCGCCGCGCGCGAGATCGTGCGGCCGCGTTGCTCGCCGCACTGCCCGTGACACCCGCCGCGCTCGATCGCCTCGTCGATGCCGAGCTCGACGCGCTCGAGCAGACCGCGGCGGCCGTCGCGGTGCTGCGCGAACCCGGCGACGAGCGGCTCGCGCAGCGGCTCGACGAGCGCCTACGCGAGATCGCGCACACCGTCTTGCTCCTGGTCGCCGCGCGGCGCCGGTCGCAGCCGATCGCGATGGCGGCGGTCGCGTGGCGCCACGCGCGCGGCGCGCTCGAGCGCGCACGCACGCTCGCGGTGATCGAGGCCGCGCTGCCGCGCGCATTGGTCGGCCGGCTCGTCGAGGCGGTCGACGAGCTCGCACCGTCCGATCGCGCGGCCGCGCTGGTCCGCGCAGGCGTCGCGCTCCCCGCGCGCGACGCGGTCGTGCGCGGAGAGCTCGCCGGTCCAGACCGGCTCGCCCGCGCGCTCGTCTTGCACGCGCTCGATCGCGCCGGCCGCAGCGCGCACCGCGACACGATCGGCGAGGCCGCGCGCACGGAGTCCCTCGCGGCCGACCCCGCGGAGCTGCTACGCCGTCTCGACGAACCCGACCAGCTCGAAGAAGGAGCCAACGACATGCCCAGCCGCGTCGAAACCTTGATCGCCCTCGGCCGCGTCCCGCTGCTCGCGGCGCTGACGACTCGCCAGCTCGCGGACGTCGCCGAGCGTGCGCGCTGGGTCACCGCGAAGCCCGGCGAGGTCGTCGTCGGCGCCGGCGATCCGCTCGACGCGCTGATCGTCGTCGACGACGGCGAGCTCACGCTCGGCGATCGCGCGATCGGCAAGGCCGAGGTCGTCGACGAGCTCGCGTGCGTCGCGCCGCTGGCGGCCTCGTTCGATCTCGTCGTCAAGCACGCGGCGCGGCTGATCCGGCTCGAGCGCGTTGACTTCGAGGAGCTGGTCGACGACGTGCCCGGACTCGCGTCGGCGGTGTGCCGTGCGCTCGGGGAGCGCGCCCGCCGCGCCGAGGATGCCGGCTACAGCTCGCCGCTATCGAGCAGGCTGTAGCTAGAGCGCTGGAACTACCTGGTGCTTTGGCTGTACGAGCGGCGGCGGGAACTTCTTCTCGCACGCACGAAGGTCGGCCTCGACCTTGGCCTGCACGAAGCAGCGTTGTTCGGGGCCCGACCACGCCTGGGTCGTGCACACCTCGGCGGTCGCGCGGACGATCCGATCGCGCGCGGCCTCGTAGCTCGCCTTGAGCGCCTGATCCGCCGCGCTCGAGATCAGGACCTCGGCGATGTGCGTGCTGGTGCGCACGCAGTCGTCGGTGACCGCGATCAGGGTCGCGTCGGCGCGAGGCTGCGGAGCTCCTGCATCACTCACCGCGGCGACCGTGGCGACCGCCGCGACCGCGGCGACCGCGGCGGCATCGGCCGGAACATGCGCCGGTGGCGGCGGGGCAGGTGGCGGTGCCGGTTGGAACTCGCACGCCGCGAGGATCGCGAGCGCACACGCGAACACGGGGGCCTTCATCACTGCCCCACGTACGGCCGGGCTTGCACGATCCACACGTCCTCACCTTCGAGCACCCACTCGACATCGAGGGGACTGCCGGCCGGAAACAAGGGCACGAACTGCTGCACCATCGTGCATAACCTCTTCGCGCGGACTTCGTCGAGGATCACGCCGGCGCCGGCTGGTACCGGCAGCTCCTTGATCCCGCCATGGGCGTCGAACCGCAACATCACGGGGTCATCACTGCGAGAGATGATCTTCGTGCCGTCGTTCGTCGGGTCGAAGATGATCTGCTCGGGTACCTTCTGTCCCTCGACGACGCGCATGCCGAGCCCGTACTTCGCGTTGATCGTGAAGCCGTGCTCGTCGCTCGTATCCCACAAGTTCTTCGTCACCAGCACGCCGGCTGCGGTCGCGTTGACGCCGACCTGGACGAGCACGCCGAAGTAGACCTGGTGGTGATCGATGCCGAACGCCTCGCGCTCGTCGACGGCTCGCAGGTTCCATAGCGACGCCCAGTCCTGCTTGAGCGCCTCGCCGAGCGCCTGCTTGCCGACGATGTTCGGCTGGGTATCGTAGAGCCCCGCGCCGTTGAAGCCGGGCAGGTCCTCGCTATTGGTCGAGCTGCGCACGAACACGCCCTTGCCGCCGAGCTTGAGCCGCACGCGCTTGTAGATCATGTCGAGCGTTGCCTGATCGATCGGTGCGTCGATGATCGCCTTGCGCAGCCCCTCGAGCGCGTGCTTGCGCCACGTCGCGTCGGTCTTGAACCTGGGGTCGCCGAGCACCACGTCGAGCTTCGCGTCGAGGTGGTGCTGCTTCATGTGCTGGTCGTAGTAGTAGAACGGCACGCCGAAGCCCATCGGGACGCGCACGCCCTCGAGCTTCGCGCTCACGATCTCGCCGAGGTTTGCGGCCTTGGTGCCGTACGCGATGACATCCTTCGCACGCATCTCGCTCAACATCGCGAGCCGCCGGTTCGTGAGATCCGCGTGGGGCAGGTCGACATGCTTCGCGCTCGCGAGCCGGCCCTCGAGCTCCTGGATCTCCTCGGGCGTCGCCGGCCGCAGCGTCATCCCGGTATCGGTGACCTCGAAGTAGACAATCTTGCCGTCGTACTTGCCGTACTTCGCGAACGCCTTCTTGTCGCCGGCGTTCGGGATCCCCCACGCACCGGCACGCAGGTTGACGTGGGACAGCGGGGTCGAGAACTGCGTCGCGAGGATCCCGGCGACCGGGGTGATGTCCGGATAGCTCTCCTGCAGCAGCACGATGTCGGAGCGGCCGTAGTTCAGCGACTCGTACGGCGTGCCCGGTGGTACGACGTGCAGCTTGCCGATCGTCCGGCCCTTGTGGAACGCCTGGAACTCGGCGGCCTTGTAGACCTCGTCGTTCGTGATGATCGCGAGGCCCTTGGCTTTGACTTCTTGCGCGACCTTCGCCTGCATCGGCGAGTCGGGCCGGAACGGCAGGTGCTTCTGCCAGAACGTCGCGTCGAGCTTGGCCTTCACGCGCATCACGTCGTCCGGCCCGATCTTGTCGCCTTCCCAGAACGAGAAGCTCCACTTGTCGATCTTGAGGTGGTGCGTGAGGTAGCACAGGATGAACTTCGGCTTCACCCGCTCGTAGTTCTTGTTGTATTCGATGATGTTGTCGCGGGTCCACGGCTGCTTGAGCAGCACGCCGAGCACGAAGTCGGCGTGGATGTTGAACAGGTTGACGTCGAAGTAGTAGATGTCGCCGGTCTTGACGTCGATGATGCACTTGCCGAGCTCGTCGCTGCCGACGGTCTTCGAGTAGGCCTTCCACGTCGCGGCGTCCGGTACTTGCTTGACCCACGCGCGCTGCTCGCCTGCGTGCGCGGCCGGCGCGGCGAACGCGCCGAACGCGAGCAGCGCCATCACGACCACCGCGGCCCGGTGCTTCATGACTCCAATATACGCGTATAGTCGCGCCGTGGTCTCGGTTGGTCCGGCGACTCGCAAGGTCGCCATGTTCGCGGTGATCGTCGCGGCGCTGGGCTACTTCGTCGACATCTACGATCTGATCCTGTTCGGCATGGTGCGCGTGCCCAGCCTGGTCGACCTCGGTGTGTGCACCGGCCTGGATCCGAAGAGCGCGGGCTGCGTCGATCTCCTCGGCAACAACGGCATCTACCTCGCGAACATGCAGATGGGCGGCATGCTCGTCGGAGGCATCTTGTGGGGCATGCTCGGCGACAAGCGCGGGCGGCTCAGCGTGATGTTCGGCTCGATCACGCTGTACTCGATCGCGAACATCGCGAACGGCATGGTCCACACGGTCGATGGCTATGCGGTGTGGCGGCTCGTCGCCGGCATCGGACTCGCCGGCGAGCTCGGTGCCGGCATCACGCTGGTGTCCGAGTTGATGGGCTCCGAGCGCCGCGGGCTCGGCACGACGCTGGTCGCCGCGATCGGCGTCTCGGGTGGCATCGCGGCTGGCCTGATCGGCGGGGCGTTTCCGAGCGTGCCGCACCCGACCTGGCGCGCCGCGTACTACATCGGCGGCGGCCTCGGCATCGCGCTGCTCGTGCTCCGCATCGGCGTGGTCGAGTCCGGCATGTTCCACGCGACCGTCGCGAAGCGGGACGTCGAGCGCGGCAACTTCTTCGCGCTGTTCACGAACCGCCGTCGGCTGAGCCGCTACCTCGCGATCATCCTGGTCGGGCTCCCGATCTGGTACGTGATCGGCATCGCGTTCTTCTTCGCGAACGAGATCGGTGGCCCGCGCGGGCTCGGCCTCGATCCCGCACCGAACCCGGCGACCGCGCTGTTCTTCTGCTACGCCGGCTGCACGATCGGCGGGCTCGGCTGCGGGCTGCTCAGCCAGTATCTGAGGTCGCGCAAGAAGGCGCTCGGGGTGTTCCTCGGGCTGACCGCGCTCGCGCTGGTGCTGTACTTCACGGTCGGCGGCACGTCGCGGGCCGTGCTCTATGCGATCTGCATGTTCGGTGGCGCGGCGAGTGGGTACTGGGCGGTGTTCGTGACGACCGCCGCCGAGCTATTCGGCACGAACCTGCGCGCGACCGTGACCACGACGGTGCCGAACTTCGTGCGCGGTGCGGTGCCGCTGCTCACGATCAGTTACAAGGCGCTCAAGCCCGGCCTCGCGCCGGTCGGCTCCGCGATCGTGGTCGGTGCCGGTACGCTGATCCTCGCGTCGATCGGGCTGTCGACGCTGAAGGAGACCTTCGGCGTCGATCTCGACTTCCACGAGTGATCACTTCGGCAGCGTGATGTTCGGGATCCGGCCCTTCGACAAGGTGCCGTCCCCGTTCGGGACGTATGACTGCGCGGTCGTGGCGTTGGTCCCGGTGTAGCGGAACACCAGCTGGTCCCCGGCCGCGAAGTCGACGGCCGGCGCGGGCTCGTCGTACTCGAACGGCTGGGCGTCGAAGTTGCCGCCGCCGATCGGCACGTAGTGCTCCATCCAGGTCACGAGCGTCGTGTCGGTCCCGGCACGCCGGTGCACGAGATCGAACTGCAGATCGACCGGCGTGATGATCACGGCGTCGAGGACGAAGTGATACGTCCCGGCGGGAATGCCGGCGAGCAGCGAGAACGAAGCTTGTTGGGAACCACCGGTCCCCACGCCTGGCGCTCAATAGGGTTCGGGCTCGTCGGCGACGAGCTTCACGTGGGTCTCGTTCTGATCGGGCGCGAGCCACAACACCGGCGGATTCGAGTTGGCCGGAGGGCCGCACGCGGCGAACAGGACCAGAGGGACGACGCGCTTCATGGTTTACCGACGACGAACACCGCGATGTAGTGAGTCGCGACGGGGTTCGACTCGGACTTTAGCACCAGGCCGGCCTTCTTGGCGGCCGCCATCGCCTGGGCCCGATGGTAGACGCGGTTGGAGATCACGATCCGGCCGCCGGGCTTCAACGCCTTGGCGGCCTCGCGCAACCAGGCGGCAGGATCCGGAAAGAAGTGGTCGACCTCGGCGAGCAGGATCGCGTCGTACGCACCCTCCTCGAGCTCGGGCCGGTCGGCGCCGACCACGCGCCGCTCGACGACCTGCGACAGCCCGGCGGCCTTGATCCGTGCGGCGAGCAGATCGAGCACGGCCCCGTCGATATCCGTGGCGATCACCCGGCCGTTCGGAGCGACCGCGCGGGCCAGATGCACGGTCAGCAGGCCCGAGCCGGCGCCGATGTCGGCGACGCGGGAACCGGGCCCGATCGCGAGCGCCTCGACGATCTTGTCGGGCCGGCGCTCGGCGTCGAAGCGCTGCTGCTCGCGCTGATCGTCGTCGCTGGCGCCGGCCTTAGCGCTACCACTACCGACCCCGCTCGAGTCGCCGTCGAGCTGCTTCTTGCCGCACGCCATGCCGAGCAGCAACCCGAGGACGAGGAGCGCGCGCATGCTGGCCAAGCCTAGCCGAAAAAACCAACGGGCGCCGCTTGGGAGCAGCGCCCGAGTGCGAACGGATCGGTCGATTACAGCTGCTTCGGCACGCCGAAGATGCCGGAGATGGCCACACCGTTCGCGAACGGCGAGATCGCGCGCTCGTCGCCCTTGGCGATCGCGTACGCCACGGAGGCGAGCGCGTACTTGGCGGTGTCGGTCGAGTTATACGTGGCGTTCGCCGCGGCGGCGTCGTAGCCCGTGACCGTGCCGTTCGGCGCGATGCTGCCGAACCAGCCCGTCTTCAAGTGGCCCGCGGAGTAGCACCACAGGAAGTTGGAGCCACCCGGCGTGCCGTCGCCCCAGTTACCACCCGCGTGGCTGGTGCAATCCTTCGGGGTGTCACCACCGATGGTGATCACGGTGTCGTCGGCGAGCACCTTGTTCGTGACGTCATCCGTGGTCGACCTGAGGTCGGTCATGAACGCGTCGAGGATGCCCTTGAGCTGGGCCGGCACGGTGTTGATGCGGCCGTCGGCGAAGGCGCCGTGCGGGTCGTCGTTCATCGCGGGCAGCACGATCGAGCTGCACAGGCCCATCTTGAACGACTTGACCGCGACGATCAGAGCGTTCGCGATCGCCTTGATGTTGTTCTGCGTCCCGGAGCTGACGCCGTAGCGCGTCAGATCGGCGGTCTGGATCGCGAGCTTCGCGGCCAGGTTGGTGCCGAGCAGGCCGGCCGCGCCGACCGCCGTGTTGTAGCTGATCTTCTGAGTCGAGCGTCCCGAGGCGCGGTTGAGCTGGGCGAACGCGGAGTACTGCACCGCGTACGTGGTCGCGTCCTGCGACTTCGAGAGCAGGCCACCGGCGCGGGAGGCCGCCGAGTTGAACAGGTTCACGATCTGCGTGGCATCGCCGACGGCGGTCGCTTGCGCGCCACCGGGGGCGGTCCCGATCGTGAGGCCGTTGATCGCGACGACGGGGACGACCGCCGGAGTGCTCGACTGCAACGCCGTCGCGAACGCGAAGATGTTGTTGTTGTTGAGCTGCGCGATGGTGGTCTGCGGATCGTTGGTGTGCGCCTGCGAGCGACCACACACGAAGCCGGTCATCTGCTGCGCCGGCGACAACGTCGCGAACGGCGTGTCGGGACCGACGAAGTACGGGCGGTCCGTGCCCGCCATCATCGAGCCCATGCCGGGCTTGTGATAGCTGAGGTTCGGATCGTTCGCCGAGGCGATCGCGGGCACCGGGAACAACAGGGTGAACCACGAAGCGCCACCGTTGCCGGGGACGATGTGGACCGAGCGGGTGCTCGGGTTCTCCGAGGCCTGGAACGCCGTCTCTTTACCGGCGGTCTTCTCGAGGATCTCGATGATCTTGCCTCGAGAAACACCGAGAGCAGCACCCGCGGCTACGGTCCATTTGATGAGTGCGCGACGGGTAACCTCGCGCTCTTCATCACGCTTAGCAAATGGGGATTTCGCCATGGTGGGTCTCCTCTACTCGCAGGTGTAGGCGGCGGCCAGGATGGCGGCGACGGCGAGCTTTTGGCCCGTCGCAACATCCGAAGCGCTGGTTACGGTTAGGTTGCAGAACTGCACGTGCTCGGCGGTCGCCGGGACTCCGGTGAGGCAGGTGATGCCTTCGGGCTGGCAGGCGTTCGAGGCATCGAACAGCTGGACTCCGGGGCAGCGAGCGATCGTGCCGGCGGTGAAGGCCGCCAGCACTTCGGGCGCGCCGGCCGCGAAGATGTCGAACTCGCGAGACGCACCGGAGGTGGAGATCGCCACGTTCTCGCGGATGCGGTTCGGGTAGTTCGCTGCACCGAGCGCGTTGGCGCCGTTGGTGTAGAGGTCACCCGCGGAGACCGCGGTGGTGTTCGCGGCGTTGATGCCCACACCCGTGAGGATGTTGCCGAGCGTCGCGTACTTGACCTTCGGACACGAGTGCATGTGGGAGGTGAACGAAGGAGGACCTTCCTTGGTCAACCGATCGAGCAGCTCCCACGGGGAGATGCTGTCACCAGGGTGATCGAACGTGTTGTTCTCTCCACCTTGAGTCGAGCCGGGCGGCAGGGGATCCGAGGGCGGTAGGTCGTCTGTACAGGCCGAGGCCAGGACCGACGAGGCCAGAATCGCGAGGGGATATGCGAAGCGCTTCATGGTGCTGTCCTCCTTTCTTAGAACTTCACGAAGTCATCGCTCGTGTACACGGCGAGGACGAGGTCTTTGAGGGTCCAGCCCGACGCATGGAACGCCGCGATCTGGTCTTTGATCGTATCCGTCGGAACCTGTTGCAGGGTGTCGACGATGTCCGTCTTGCCGAGCGCCCAGTTCCAGATCCGGGCGACGCCGCACGCTTCGACCTGCGGGTCGTTCTTCATCGCGGCGCCGAGCGCCGGGATGTCCGCGGCCGGCACCTGGTAACGCCACGCCGTGGTCTCACCCGGGGGCAGGTAGTCGCTCATCTTCGCGAGCGGCGCGCCGTCGAGCGGCGTCGGCACCGCGATGGCCGACTGGTACATACCGTTCGCGTCGTAGTACGCGAACAGCGGAGCGATGTGGTTGATCGTCGAGTGGCAGTTGGCGCAGATCGTGGCCGACACGTCATGGAAGTCGACGCGACCACCGTTGTCGGTGCCAGCGATCGAAGCGAACGGCCACACGCCGGTGTAGGGCGCGCCGCCGCCGACATCGACCGGCGCGGTCGCGGTCTCGGCCGGGAACGCGGTGCAGACGAACGTCTCTTGCACCCAGCGGGTCCGGCGGAACGCGAAGTTCGAGATGAACTGCGACATCACGCCGGGGTTCGTCAAGACGCCGGCGACCGGGCCGCCGTTCGCACATTCACCCGGGGTGAACGTCGTGCCGTCGAACGTCGGACAGTTGCCCGAGCTCGCGGTGAACAGGTCCATGTACGAGCCGTTGTTCACCGTCAACATCGCGGCGAACGCGGGCGCCGTATCGAGCAGCGCCGAGTCGCCCTGCTTGAAGGTGTCCTTCCAGAACGCGAAGATCTGGGTCTTGAACTCGGGCGTCTCGAGCATCGCCTTGACGAGCCCGTTGTAGACGGTCTTCTTCGCGGCGTCGTCCGCTGCGTTCGCGACCGAGTTGATGTCGGCCATGGTCGGCAGCTTGCCGGTCAGGCGAAGCGACGCGATCCGCAGCGCGGAGTTGTAATCAACCGTGCGGTTGTTGAGCTGTTGGTCCCACTGATCGCCAGTCTGCGAGCAGTCTGCAGGGCACGACGTTTCAGTCTCACCGGAGTCGCAGACCGCGTTACCGCAGGTCGCGGAGACGTCGTCGCCTCCACCACCTCCGTCACCGGTGCTGCATGCGGGAGCCGCAAGCGCGGCAGCGAAAAGTAGTACTGAGATCCTCTGCATGGGGCTCCTTTAGTTTCCGTTCGTCTCGACCGCGATCCAGGCGTTGAGCTGGGATTGAAAGTTTGCAATCGTCGGTGTCGACGCAGTGCTGAGCTTGAACGGGTGCGCGGTGTCCGCGCTCCCCGGTTGTGGCGCGAGCAAGATGCCGCTCGCCGCGACGGTCTGGAAGTTGACGTGCGAGCGGACCTGCAAGCACGTGTTGTTGTCGGTGGTCGAGGCCAGGCCCGAGAGGTCCATCGCGTTCTTCGCGCCCGGGTTCGATCCGGCGTGGCACATCGTCGCGCACGGCTGGATGTTCGGCTTGACGTTGGTGAGGAACGACGCGAAGCCCATCGTCCCGCAGCCGGTCGGCGCCGGGGGCGGCGTCGCGTCGGGGTGGTAGGCCTCGAGCACCTTGAACGTGATCGAGAGCTTGTTCGCCGGCGCGAAGCCGATGAACGCCGCGGCGCCCGCGCCGATGTGATCGCAGCTCGGTCCCGGGCACACCGCGGGGGTCGTCGCCATCGCGAGGTTCATCTTCACCGCGAAGAAACGGTCGATCGAATCGGGGATCGGGTCGCCCTTGTCGGGCCACGACACGAACAGCGGATGCTCGAGGTAGGCGCCGTCGGTCGAGGCCTTGAGGTAGAGGTCCGAGACGTAGAGGTCGCTCGACAGCGGCTGCGCTACGAAGTCGATCTCCGCGCCGATCAGCCCGAGCTTGTCGAGGCCGACCTGGTTGACCGGACAGCAGTGAGTGGGGTCACCGGTCGTGCAGCCGGCCACATCACCGGCAACCCCGCCCGTACACAGCGCCGGGATGATCTCGTCGGTCGTGATCTCGACGGTCGTCGAGGTCGTCGAGGCGGCATCCTTCTCGGCCTGGAGCCAGCCGAGGATCCCGGCCGACTGGGTCGCGTCGAGCGCGGGGCCTTCATGGGCTCCCTTGGTCAACACGCGGCTCGACTCGGGAGCATCGAGGTTGACGACCTGCGGATCGAACGCGAGCAGCGCCTGACGCATCCCGTCGACCGAGGTCGCCTTGAGGAACTCGGTGGCGGGGTCGGTCCCCGCGTGGCACGCCGAGCAGATCGTGTTGAAGATCGGGTAGGCGTCGGTCTTGAACTTGGAGGCGGCGACTTGTTGCTCCGGGGTGAGGTTTCCACTCCCACCCGTCTCCGGGCCGTTGATGAGGCCGGTACAGCCCACGAGCACCAGCGCCGTCAGGCCCACCGAGAGGCGAACCATGTCCAGGTGGCGCATGAGCGTGTCCAGCATGGCGCGACGCGACTTCAGCGTCCGCATGTTGGCTTTCATAGGCGTGAGACCACCGAGCATCGGTCCCAGCATAGAGCAACGGGTGTGCCGCCAGGGATCATCGCAAGATTAGACCCTAACTGGCTGAAAAGTCTAAAAACCTGCCGAGGTGTACCCACATTGCGCATGAGGGGAGGCACCCCAAGTGAGGTCAACCGTCCCCGTCATGTAACATCCTGAAAACACGAGTCCAAGTTGCGCAGCATCAAATAGTTGGATCACCTAGATTTCGAACCAAGTCCGGCAAGCGGCGTGGCTAGGTCCGAGCACCCGATCCGGATCCAGATTAGAACCGGCTCGGCGCTGGAGTCAGTCGAGCGGCCGGTCGATCTGGACCAGCGCGCGGAGCTGGGACGCGGTCAGCGACGACCCATCATGACTCCACCCGGGTGCTGCGAAGATGTAGCCGAGCTTCGCGCGGAGGGTGGGGGCGCGGACAACATCCCGGGCCATGGCGGCGACGTCGTGAAAGCCCACCTTCGCAAGGTGGAACGTGTGGAGGTTCTTGGTGAGGCCATACACCACGCGCGCATCCTCGCGCTCGAACGTGCCGAACAGCCGATCCCAGAGGATGAAGATCCCGGCGTGGTTGCGGTCGAGGTACTCGACGTTCGCGCCGTGGTGGACGCGGTGATGCGACGGCGTGTTCATGACCCATTCGAGCGGGCCGAGCCGGTCGATGGTCTCGGTGTGGATCCAGAATTGATAGAGCAGCGACCACGCCTGCGCCGTCAGGATCATCGCCGGCGGATAGCCGACGACCGCGAGCGGCACCCAGAACAGCGGACCGGTGATCGGCGTCAGCAGCGGCTGGCGCAGCGCGGTCGAGAGGTTGAACCGCTCGCTCGAGTGGTGGACGACGTGCGCCGCCCACAAGCACCGGACCTCGTGATGCGCGCGGTGAAACCAGTAGTAGCAGTTGTCCTCGGCGAACAGCAGGATCAGCCACGACCACAGCTGGTCGGGCTGGCCGAGGTTCGCGAGGCGATGGTCGTAGAACACCGCGAACAGCGGGATCGACGCGAGCTTCGTGACGCCGCTGATGGCGACGTTGAAGATGCCGAGCAGCAGGCTCGTGCGGGTATCGGCGAGCTCGTAGCCGAGCAGTCTCGGCGACAGGTGCCGGCGCGTGTAGAGGATCTCCAGCGCCATCAAGACGATGAAGGCCGGAATCGAGTACAGAACGAGGTTCGACACCCAGCGCCCCTTCACTACGGTAGCACGTCGGGCGACAGTACCCGCCATGGCTCAACATGGCGGCGACCTGATCGCCGACGTCCTCGCGCGTCACGGCGTCACGCACCTGTTCACGCTGTGCGGCGGTCACATCTCGCCGATCCTGACCGGCTGCGACGCGCGCGGGATCCGGGTCGTCGACGTCCGCGATGAAGGCAACGCGGTGTTCGCGGCCGACGCGGTCGCCCGCATGACCGGCGTGTGTGGCGTCGCGGCGGTGACCGCTGGACCGGGGGTCACGAACACGATCACCGCGATCAAGAACGCGCAGATGGCGCAGACGCCCCTCGTGTTGTTCGGCGGCGCGACCGCGACGTTGCTCAAGGGCCGCGGCGCGCTCCAGGACATCGACCAGATGGCGATGATGAAGCCGGTCGTGAAGTGGGCGGTGACCGTCAAGACCGTGCCGGCGCTCGCGCCGACGGTCGAGCGCGCGCTCGCGATCGCCACCGAGGGCGTGCCGGGGCCGGTGTTCGTCGAGGTCCCGGTCGACGTGCTCTACCCCGAGGCGATCGTCCGCATGTGGTACGAGAAGGAGGCCGGCCTCGGCAAGGCCAAGGGCATCGGGGCCAAGGCGCTCGAGCTCTACATCAAGGGCCACCTGTACCGGCAGTTCCACGCGCCCACCTTGCCGGCGCTCGACCTGCCGCTCCGACTCCCCGCGCTGCGCGGCGGTCATTCGCTCGACAAGGCGGCCGACGCGCTGCGCGGCGCGAAGCAGCCGGTGATCGTGATCGGCAGCCAGGCGCTCGTCGGCGTCAAAGATCCGGGGCGGCTGGCCCGCGCGATCGGCTCGCTCGGTGCGCCGGTCTACCTCGGCGGCATGGCGCGCGGCCTGCTCGGCCGGACCCACGACCTCCAGCTGCGCCACAACCGCGGCGCCGCGCTCAAGGAAGCCGACGTCGTGATCGTGTGCGGGTTTCCCTTCGATTTCCGGCTCGGCTACGGCCGCGGCATCAACAAGCACGCGACGTTGATCAGCGCGAACCTGTCGAGCCACGAGCTTCGCAAGAACCGCCGCCCCGACATCGCGATCGAGATGCACGCCGGCGAGTTCCTGGTCGCGCTCGCCGAGCGCGCCGGCGCCGGGGTGGGCGGCGACTACAAGGCGTGGTTCGAGACGCTGCACCAGCGCGAGGCCAAGCGCGATGCCGAGATCCGGCACAAGGCTGCACCGCAGGGCGAGCTCGTCGATCCGCTGCACTTCTTCCTGCGCCTCGAAGAGGCCATGGCCGACGATGCGGTGCTGGTCGTCGACGGCGGTGACTTCGTCGCGACCGCGAGCTACATCGTGCGGCCGCGCGCGCCGCTGTCGTGGCTCGATCCGGGCGTGTTCGGGACCCTCGGCGTCGGCGGCGGCTTCGCGCTCGGCGCCGCGCTGGTCAAGCCGGGCCGCGAGGTCTGGCTGATCTGGGGCGACGGCTCGTCCGCATACACGCTCGCCGAGTTCGATACCTACGTGCGCCACGGGCTCGCACCGATCGCGTTGATCGGCAACGACGCCTCGTGGATGCAGATCGCGCGCGAGCAGGTCGAGGTGCTCGGGACCTCGCTCGGCACCGATCTCCGGCGTACCGATTACCACAAGGTCGCCGAGGGCTATGGCGGCGTCGGGCTCGTGCTCACCGACCCGGCACGCATCGACGCGACGCTCGCGGAGGCCAAGACGATCGCGAAGAGCGGCCGGCCGGTGTGCATCAACATCCACCTGCGCAGGACCGACTTCCGCAAGGGCTCGATCTCGATCTGAGGTTCGGGCGATGAAGCGCGCGTGGCTCGTGCTGCTGATCGGGTGTAGCGACCGGGGCAACGTGCCGCCGGCGACTGGCCGCGTCAGGTCGGCGAGATGGAGCAGCGATCGGGGATCGATGCCACACAGCGCGCCCGGATCGAGCAGTTCCTCGTGGTGATGGCCCAGCGACCGTGAAGTGGTGCTATGCGTGAGACGTGAGGCCCTGGTGCTGCGTCGTGGTGATCGCGATCGGGGCGTGCGGCGGGAGCGGCGCGCCGGTGGTGGCGACGTCGCCGCTGCCGACCGGATCGATCACGAGCAACGTGTTGCGCGCGGATTACGCCGGCTCGTCCGCGTGCGCGGACTGCCACGCCGACCTCTACAAGACGTGGGCGGCCTCGCCGATGCGCAACATGACGCGCGACGCCACGATTCCGGAGATCGGCGCGCAGATCCGTGCGCCGTTCGCCGGCGCGGTGCTGCACGTCGGCGACGACACGTGCACGATGACGATGGACGGCGCGACCCGCGTGATCACGGTGAGGTCGCCGAAGGGCGATCACACGTTTCACGTCACGAAGGTGATCGGCGGCCGTTACCGCGAGGACTTCGTCGGGGTCGAGGCCGGCGATCCTACCGAACGGGTGTTGCCGGCGACCTACGTGTTCGCGACCCGGACGTGGCGCTACAAGGGCTACTCGGTGATGGTGAAGGAGCGGCCGCGGATGTCGTGGCAGGGCGTGTGGTCGCAGGAGTGCATCGGCTGTCACAACACGCTGCCGGCGGCGACGATGTTGTACGACGAGCTCTACGGTCCGGCGCTGCCGCCCTACCAGGGCAAGCTCGCGGATCGCATCCTGCCGGCGAACAAGCGGTGGCCCGCGTCGACGCGGGATCCGTCCGGACTCGACAAGGCGCTCGACGCGGAGATCGCGTTCCTCGGCGCTCCACCGGTCGAGGGCGGCGTGGGCGTGAAGCTGCCCGCGGCGGCGAGCGCGATGGAGCACAAGCTCGATGGCGCGCACCTGGTCGAGCTCGGGATCGGCTGCGAGGCTTGCCACAACGGCTCGCGGGCCCACGCCCAGGATCCGACCGTGAAGCCGAGCTTCGAGCAGCTCACGCCGCTGTTCGCGGTGTCGCCGCCGCGGGGCGAGACCGGCACGCGCGCGCAATGGATCAACCACACCTGCGCGAAGTGCCACACCGTGCTGTTCTCGCACTATCCGTTCACGTGGGAGGGCGGGCTGCGCACGAAGAACCCGGGTGGTAGCTCGATCAGCTCCGGCGAAGGCCGCGACTACCAGCTCGGCGGCTGCGCGTCGCAGATGGCGTGCACCACGTGCCACGATCCGCACACCGTCGATCCACCCGCGAAGCTCGCGGCGCTCGCGACCCACGCCGGCGACCACCTGTGTACGTCGTGTCATCCCGCGTTCGCGAGCGCCGAGGCGGCCGCGAAGCACAGCCACCACCAGAGCGTGGGCTGCATCTCGTGCCACATGGCGAAGAAGAACATGGGCCTGGACTACGTGCTGAACCGGTACCACCGGATCGGCTCGCCGACCGATCCGCGTCGGGTCGAGAAAGATCGCCCGCTCGAGTGCGCGCTGTGCCACGCCGACAAGTCGGTCGACGCGCTCGTGACGACGATGGAGCGCTGGTATGGCAAGCACTATGATCGCGAGGCGCTGAAGCAACTGTACGGCGACGATCTTTCGGTCAACACGATGCGGGCGACGCTCGCGATGGGCAAGCCGCACGAGCAAGCGGTCGCGATCGCGACGTTCGGCGAGGCCCGCGAGCGCGGCGCGATCGCGGCGATCGTCCCGGCGCTCGCCCACGAGTACCCGCTCGTGCGCTACTTCGCGCAGCGCGCGCTCCAGCGGATCACGGGCGATCCCGTGGCGATCGACGTCGGTGCGCCGGCCGCGCAGGTCCGCGCGGCCGCGGCGGCCTGGCTCGCGAATCAGCACTAACGGCGCGCGTTACAGGAGCGTCAGCGCGCCGGTGATCGCGTCGACCTCGTCGCTCCACGCCGGACCGACCGCGCAGCACGTCTTGGTCGCGACCCCGTGGAACTCGGTCTTGCCGGCATCGACGATCACCGCGCATGGCAGCTTCGCCGCCCGGGCTCGTGCGACGATCTCGTCGAGGGCCGCCTCGGAGTCGACGCCGACGCACACCTTGGTGAACCGTCCGCTGACCAACCACTGATGCGTGGCCGGATCGAGCGGGATCACGATCTCGGTCTCGCTCGCCCGCGCCCCCTCGAGCAACACCGCCATCGCCGCGTGGGCGCCCTGGGCGATCATCTTGCCCTTCCTCATGCCGAGGTCCTTGCGCATGACGATGACTTGCTTCGGTTCACGGGGCATGGCGAGCGCGACCATCGTGCACGAATTTGCACAAGGATCGCCACGCACCGTGTAGCTCGTTGGCGCACATCTTGAGTAACCGCCTCATCACATGCGTACCCCAAGCCGTTTCGATCGTGCGTTCGCGGACTTCGCTGGGCCGATCACCGCCGTTCTGGGGCTGTGTGTGGGGCTCCTTCCCTCAGGATGTGTCGCGGATCCCGGCGGCGAGGTCACCGGCCAGGCCGCGCAGGACCTCACGTTGCGCGCGCAGATGTCGCTGGATCAACCGTTCGAGCACCAGATCCAGACCGGCAGCGTCTGCAACGGCGCCGGCAAGCGCTGCTTCGCGCACGCGTACGCGACCGCTGAAGGCTTCGTGCAGGCGAACGCGGTCCCTCAAGGCTTCGGCCCGGCCGACCTCCAGGCCGCGTACAAGATCCCGATGACGATCACCGGCACCCCGATCGTCGCGATCGTCGATGCGTATGGCTATCCGGCGCTCGAGTCGGATCTCGCCGCGTATCGCACGCAGTACGGCTTGCCGGCGTGCACGATCGCGAACGGTTGCCTGAAGATCGTCAACCAGACCGGCGGCGCCACGCTGCCCGGCGCGCCGCCCGCGAACGATGACTGGACCATCGAGACCGCGCTCGACGTCGACATGGCGAGCGCGGCGTGCCCAAGTTGCAAGATCCTCGTCGTCCAGGCGACCGACGATCAAGGTAATGGCCTCGAGATCGCGCAGAACGCCGCGGCGTCGCTGGGCGCCACGGTGATCAGCAACAGCTGGGGTGGCCCCGAGCAAGCGGGCCAGTCGCTGGCCGCCGAGGAGACGTATTTCAACCATCCGAATATCGCGGTGTTCGTGTCGGCGGGCGACAACGGCTACAACGATGGCGGCCAGGGCCCCGATTACCCGGCGACCTCGGCGTACACGATCGCGGTGGGCGGCACGCACCTGGTCAAGGATGCGAGCGCGCGCGGCTGGACCGAGACCGCGTGGACCAGCGGCGGCAGCGCGTGCTCGCTGTCGATCACCAAGCCCGGATATCAGACCAACAGCGGCTGCACGTTCAAGGCGACGACGGACCTCGCCGCGGTCGGCGATCCGCAGACCGGCGTCGCGGTCTACAACTCTCCCAACGGCGGCTGGACCGTCGTCGGCGGCACGAGCGCGAGCTCGCCGCTGGTCGCGGCGATCTTCGCGGCGACCGGCAACGGCACGCAGACCAGCGGCTCGTTCGT
Source organism: Kofleriaceae bacterium (assembly GCA_039922635.1). GTDB lineage: Bacteria > Myxococcota_A > Polyangia > Haliangiales > Haliangiaceae > JABFXX01. The sequence continues at coordinate 18,943 of JBDTEH010000109.1, forward strand.
GAAGGACAACGCCGCGAAGCTCTACGACGTCACGAGCGGCACCAACGGCACCTGTACGAACGCGATCCTGTGCCACGCCGGCGTTGGCTGGGATGGACCGACCGGCTACGGCACGCCGAACGCGAGCCTGTTCGTCACCGGCTCGACCGGCGGCAACGGCACCGGAACGGGCTCGGGGACCGGGATGGGCACCGGGAGTGGTAATGGCACCGGCACCGGCACCGGCGTCGACGGTGGTGGTGCCTCGAGCGGTACGAGCGAGAGCACCGATGACAACGCGGTGACCGGCGGCTGCAACGCGGCCGGCTCCAGCTCCGGCTCCGGCCTCGCGGGGCTCGGGCTGGTCGGCCTCGCGTTCGTCGTCCGCCGCCGCCGCCGCTAGTCGCGCGCGCGCTCGTGGATATAGGCGGCGAGCAACTGGCCGAGGCCGTGCGCGAGCGCGAGCTTCGAGACCGGCAGGCCGGCGAAGTCCTCGACCCCGACGCGCAGCAGCGCGGTCAGCGCCGGCATGATGCGCTCGACGGCGTCGCGGTGCTCGCCGTAGAACGCCCGGTAACACAGGTGGCGGATCCGCAGCTGCCAGCCGACGTGATGGCGCGCGACGTAGCGCCGCCAGCTCGCGAACCCGAAGTCGTCGCGCTCGAACGCGCGCGCGAGATAAGGCGCCGCGGTCGCGCCGTACTCGATCGCCTGTGCGATGCCTTCTCCGGTCGCGATATCGATGCCGGCGGCTTCGCCCACGAGCAGCACGCGTGGCCGGGCGATCGGCGCGCCGGGGTCGAAGCCGCGCTCGGCGTACTGCTTGAGGCGATAGCGGCCGAGCTCGAGCCCGCGTGCGGCGAGATACGCGGCGAGCCGCGCGCGCGGCGCATCGCGCGCGAGGGTGTGGATCGCGTACGCGCCGCGGCACACCAGCGGCGCGCCGGCGACGAGCGTCGGGAAGTCCCAGGCGTAGCCCGCGAGGTCGCGCATCGCGAAGTCGAACACGACGGTGTCGCGGGGCAGATCGTGCGGCGTGGCCTCGGTGTCGAGCTCGCAGACCTGGGCGCGCAGCTCGTGGCGCGCGAACCCGGCGGCACGCCGGACGATCCCGCCGACGCCGTCGGCGCCGACGATCGCCTTCGCGCGATAGGTGGTCGTCGCGGTCGTGACGTGGACGCCATCGTCGCGGAGCTCGATCGCCATCACCGGTGTGGCGTCGTGGACCTCGATCCCGCGCGCGACGGCGGCTCGCGCGAGTGCGTGATCGAGCTCGAAGCGGCGGACGACGACCCCGCAGCGCTCCACGCGCGTCACGATCGTCTCGCTCGCGAGCCGCACGCCCACCGCGTCGATCGGGACCATCGGCACGTCGAGCGCGATGCCGAGCTTGTCGAGCGCCGCGAGCCCGCGCATGCCGAGTCCACCCGCGCAGATCTTGTCGCGAGGGTAGGGCTCGGCCTCGAGCACGATCGCCTGTTCCGCGAGCCGCGGCGCGATCGCCTGCAGGTGCAGCGCGGTCGACAGCCCGGCCGGACCACCGCCGATGATCACGAGCTGCTTGTCGACGAGCCTGCCGCTCGGCACCGCGGAGTGGTCGCTCACGGCGCTTTGTATCAGATCTCGACGTGGAGCCGCACCGAGCCGACGATCACGGGGCCACGGTCGGTGTTAAACCCGGGGTTGTCGACGAGCTGGACGTCGAGCGCCGGGAAGATGCCGCGGTACGCGCGCGCGGTGTAGTACGCCTCGACGATGGTCTCGCGGCCGTAGTGCAGCTTGCCGTCGCCGAGCAAGAACCCCTCGCCGCCGAGCTCGAGGTAGGTCTCGTGATCCTTCGACAACCCGTTCGAGACGAACGCGACGCCGAGCTTGTCACCGGGGCGGTGCCAGCGGCCGCCGCGCAGGTCGGAGCCGAGCTCGAGCGTGTTATCGACCTCGGTGTACGCGAACGACTCGTAGCGCCCCTCGTTCCAGCCGAGCCGGCCGAACACGTTGAGGCCGGCGACGACCTCCTGCTCGGCGTTGACGCCGAACCCGTACTTGATGCGGCCCGCGACGCGGTACCTGGTGATGTCGGGCGTGGTGTCCTCGAGGGCACGGAACGCCGCGATCGCATCGCCGTAGCGTCCCATGTTCGCGTGGTTCGCGAACCCGAGCAGCCGCACGAGGCCGCGGTGGCCGGCGACGCAGTCGTGGACCTCGAGCTCGAGGTTCTCGCCGCGCGCGTTCGCGATGTCGTAGTCGTAGTCCGGCCCGTTCGCGACCTTCGGCATCAGCATCTCGCCGAACCGCAGCGCCCACAGCGGGGCGTCGTATTCGATCGTCGCCCCGAGCGAGTAGCCCCGGGTATCGGCGGCGTAGTCGTACGCGGCGTTGTTGTCGATCGCCCAGTTCATGAACTGGAGGTGGCTATCGGTGGCGCCCGCGTTGGGGTCGAACACGTCGACCGTCGAGAACTTACCGGCGCGGATCTCGAGGCGATGATCGGGCAGCGTACGCAGGATGCGGAGCGGGTTGCGATCGGTCTTCACCCGGTGATCCGAGAGCGGGATCACCTGCTCGATGAACGCGCGGCCGATGTAGGGCGCGGCGCCGAGCGCCGGGTTGCGGACGACATCGAGGTTCGTGAACCCGCCGATCCCGAGCGCCTGGGACAGGCCGGTGCCACCGGCGGATTCGCCCGCGACCACCACGCCGGTGTTCGGCGTGAGCTCGTAGCCGGCGTACGCGGTGACGACGAACGAGATCGCGTGATGGTCGCCGGGCAAGAAGCTGTGCTCCCCGGCGTACGGCGAGTGAAAGCCCGGTTGGACCTGCAAGATCGAGTTGGCCTGGGCCGACAGCCACCACGCCGCATCGGGGTGCGGCAGCAGGTACAACCCCGCGTCATCGACCGCCTCGACGTCTGCGGACGGCGGTGCGGGCGGGGAAGCCGGTTGTGGATCGGCGTGCACGAGACCGGCCCACGACACGAGCGCGACGGCGACGACAACGACACGAACCACGGCGTTAATCTGCGCTAGCGCGGGTAGCCGAGCAACTCGTTAGCCGCCGACCATCACGTTGTTCGATCCCTCGATCAACATGCCCATCCCGCCGCAGTGCTGGTCGGCATCGCCGACGCGATGCGCCGCGAGGTTGTTGATGAACACCGTGCCGCTGCCTTGCTTCGCGACCCACGTGTTCGGGCCGCAGCACGCGGCGTGGATCCCGTTGTCGCTGACCCGCACCGCGGGGCGGCTGTTGACGAGCACGTTGGGCGAGCCCTTGATCGCGGGGCCGATGCCCGGGTGGGGGCACGCCGGGCAGCCGTGCGCGTCGACGGGCACGTTGGATTTATCGCCGAGTCTTCCTTGCGGTGGCATCAGGTCAAACCTCCGGGCAACATCGCTGCGACGCCGCCGACGACGGGGCCGACCGGCACGTAGGGTGGCGCGAACGTCGGTACCGGCGCGAGCGTCGGCATCACCTGGGTGACCATCGTCGATAATTTCCACAGGTTGTACGACTTCTCGAACGCATCGGTGATCGCCTCGAACAGCTCCTTGTGAAACGGCGCCTGCGGGTCACCGAGCTGCGCGACCATCTGCTGCTTCATGATCGCCGACGAGATCGAGGTCGGCACCTGGGTCAGCATCGCGAACGGCACCGGAGTGTTCGGCACGGGTGGCGCGATCGGCGACGGCACCGCGGCGTAGGCCGGATACCACGGCAAGCCTGGAATCTTCACGGTCGCGGTGAACGACAGCCACGCGGTCCCGATCACCTGCGCGATCACGGTGGAGTACTTGAGCTGGGCGGGCGTGCTCTTGGGCGCGGAGGCGAGGATCAGCGGTGTGAGCGGCGGCCCGACCAGCTGCCCGCCGACCGCGGTCACCGCGTTGATCACCACGCCGACCATCGTGGTCGTGGTCTGCCACTGCGACCACGCGCTGCAGATCGCGGAGGTCGTGTCGTCGATGAACTTGCCGATCTTCGCGACGTGCATCTTCTGCGAGTCGGTGTGGTACTTGTTCGCGCTCGCCGGCTGGAACAGCGGCGGGGCGCCGGGCATGGTGACCTTCTCGCTGACCGAGAACGCGTCGCTGTAGTGCTTGGCATCGGGATCGCCCTGCGGGTCTCGCCAGTTCGTGGGGACCTTCAGGGCGAAGGACGTGAACTTCAGGCGAGCCAACTGGCTCATCATGGAGGCTTGCGGCGCGGGCATACCTGCTCGGTCCGATTATACGGATCTCGGCCCGTCCACGTTCCCTTTGCGGGCACGGATGTAGTGGATGCAATAGGTTGCGGCGCTCCGGGCATCGCGCCGGAGGGTCCACGGCAGCTCGGCGACGTCCTCGATCACGTAGCGCGATTCCAGGCCGTGCCCGTGGCGGAGCAGGTCGAGCACGGCCGCGGCGGGGGCGTCCCCGCCAAACCGCTGGTCCTCGTCGACGTACGAGCTCTGCCACGAGTACGGCGAGCTCAGGATCAGCTCGCCGCCCGGCGCACACAGCGCGTCCATGACCGAGAGCAATTGGCGCGGCTGGCGCACCGAATCGAGCAGGTTGAGCGCGACGACCCGCTGATAGACCGCCGGGATCAGCGGTGGGTCGAGCGCGTCGCCGCAGATCAGGGTGACGTTCGCGGTCGCGAGGCCCCGGGCGGTCGCAGCCGCGTAGCGGCGGCCGATCGTGCGCCGGCCGTAGGCGACGTCATCGCCGGCGAGCAACCGGCGGGCGCGGCGGACGGCGCCGAACTGGAGGTCCAGCCCGACGGCGTGTTCGGCGCCTCGCGCGAGCTCGGCGACCATGCGGCCGACGCTGCACCCGAGCTCGACCGCGAGCTCGACGCGGTGAGGCGTGCGCTCCGCGAGCTTGGCGAGGATCGCCTCGGCGTGGCCCGCGCCCGGGCCGTCGGGCGGCGGGGCCGCGCGGTCGCCCCACTGGTTGTCCATGTAGATCGAGACGTGCTCGAGCAGCCGGGCGTACGGCGCGTCATCGTCGCCGTGCTCGACCAGCAGCGCGGCGACCTCTGGATCGAGATCGCGCTCGACGACCGTCGTCATCTCGTTCGCGAGGTAGCCCGTCGGGTCCGCCATCACGATCGGGACACCGTCGACGATCGGGTAACGCCGCCCGCAAGCGCACGCGAGCACGTCGCCGTGGCGGTCTAATGTACGCACGTCGAGCCGCTCGGTGGTACGCGTGCGGCAACCTGGGCAAACGAGGATGTCCATACCGGTGATGGCCGATATGTTAGCCTTGATCTATGGCGGGCTCCCCGAAGGAGAAGCTCCTGACCGAGGAGCCGACCGAGACCGAAGAAGAAGCGCGCGAGGTCTACTTGCGCGACGGGCGCAAGCTCGTGGTGGGCGAGGCTGGCGCGAACCAGCTCGTCGAGATTCGCAGCGAGTCGGGGCAGGTCGAGGTCCGGATCGAGCTCACCGAAGCAGGACCGGTGCTCCGCATGGAGAGCGTGCGGCTCGAGCTCAAGGCCGACCAGGAGATCGAGCTCGCAGCGAAGAAGGTCGCGATCAAGGCGGCCGAGGTGACGATCGAGAGCGAGGACAGCCTCGAGATCGATGCCAAGGGCGAGGTCCGCGTCGCGGGCAAGATGATCTACCTGAACTAAGTGGACGTCTTCGGCTACTCGGTGACGGAGGCTGGCGCGGCGCTGCGCGACGCGGCGATCGCGGCGGGCTACGAGCTCGCGCTGTTCGACGGCCGCGCCCGCACGCTCGATCAGATCGCCGATGCCAACGCGATCGGCAAGGGCCGGCGCCGGCTGCGCGCGCTGCTCGACGTGCTCGTCGCGCTCGGGGCGTTGCGGCGCGATGGCGAGGCGGTGAGCGCGGCCGCACCGCCTGCGAAGCCCGAGGTCGCGCGCGCGGGCTGGGGCGCCATGGTCGACGTGTTTCGCAGCGACCAGGCGCTCGCCGTCGAGGGCGGTGAGGTCGAGCGCCGCTATCACCACTACCTGACGGTCGCGGGCAAGGACGCGGCTGCCGAGCTCGCGCCGCTGCTGGCCGGCGCGACCCTCGTCGACCTCGGCTGCGGCGCGGGCACCTATACCGCGGCCTATCTCGATCGGTTCGGCGACGCACGCGCGACCGCGATCGACTTCTGGGATGTCGTGCCGCTCGCGAAGGCGTACCTCGCGCGGTTCGGCGAGCGCGCCACGATGCTCGGCGACGAGATCTCGACGGTGCAGGGCCGGGAGGTCTACGACGTCGCGCTGCTCGCGAACGTGTTGCACCTGCATGCGCCGGTGTTCTGCGCGAAGTACCTCGCGCGCGCCGCGCGGCTCGTCGTCCCGGGCGGCCGCGTCGTGGTCAAGGAGCTCCGGATCGACGAGGACCGCGGCGGTCCGCTCGCGAGCCTGCTGTTCGCGCTCAACATGGCGATCTTCACCGGTGGCGGCGATGTTTACCGGAGCTCGGAGGTCCGCGGCTGGCTGGTCGAGGCCGGGCTCACCGCGATCGAGGAGCATCGGCTCGCCAGCTCGCCGGACGCGATCGTCCTGGTCGCACACAAGCCCCGCGGGGTCGCCGCGATTTTCGGCGAGGTCACCGGCCTCGACGCGGCCGAGCTCGCGGCGAAGCTGCCGGCCGACGCGCCGGCGCAGCTCCGCGCGTTCGCGAGCCACGCGATGGCCGCCGAGCCCGAGCTCGCCGAGGCGATCCGCATGCACTACGCGCTCGAGATGCCGCGCCAGCGCGCCGCCCAGCTCGCGAACGGCGGTGCTCCGCTGCTCCATCATCCTCTCGCGTGGCACCGCCTGCCGCGGATGCGCGCCGCGATCGAGCGGTTGTTCGCGGTGCTCCACGATCACGGCGTCGCGAACGGCGTGCTCGGGTTCGCGACGCCGCGCGCGCTGTTCGGCGATGCACCGTCGCTCGCGCGGCTGTACGAGCGCACCCACTTCGGCGGTGCGATGCCGCTGCTCTACGGTGCGCCCGCGGACCTCGCGTGCTTCGAGCGGCGCGGCCTCGAGCTCGGCCTCGATCGCGATGGCGTGATCGATCGCTACCTCACCGCACCGGTGCTCCACGAGCTCTGTCATTTCGGTCGCGAGCGCGACGCGCTGCCGCCGCATCTCGACGAATGCATCGCGGGCTGGCTCGCGGTCTACGTGTGGCCGGAGTTCGCGTATCCGGCCGCGGGGTACGACGATGCGATCTACGCCGCGCCGTGGCTCGCGCAGGTCGGCCAGGCGTTCGCACGCGCGTTCGGGGTCGCCGCGATCGTGCGCGCGCAGAGCGGCGAATTGCCGTGGGAGGCCGCGCTCGGCCCCGCCGTGGTCGAGGAGCTCGTGCGCGCCGCGTGGACCGATTGGCGCGCGCGACGCACGCTGCACTTCCTGGCGGATACGTTCGATCCGGACCCGTGGGTCGCGCTCGCGCTCGAACGCGGGGTCCCCGATGACCCGGCGTTCGATCGCCGGATCGTCGCGGACGCGCTGCGCGCGATGTGCCTCGCGACCGAGCTGGTCGGCGATCCTGCATCGCCATCCGGCGGGAGCTCGTTCCGGACGCGGTCGCGCGTGCCGGCCGGGCCGATCCACGTCGATGCGATCGCCGCCCAGATCGCGACGGCGCCGCGGGGCGACCACGATCCGGTGGCACCGCGGTACTGGCTGCCACCCGCGATCGCGGCCGCGATCCGCGCGCGCGGCCACGCGGGCTACGAGCTGTTCCTCGGCGGCATCGCCGCCATCCCGGGCGCGGTCGCGGCGCTGTGCGACGGTGAGCGCGGTGAAGGTTTCACGCTGGCGCCCGAGCAGATCGGCGATACTGGCGCCTCGTGACGCGCGTGTTCTTGATCAACCCGCCGTCGCCCGAGCCGGTGCGCACGCCGCTGTTGTCGTTTTGCCACCTCGCGTCGGCGTTGCGCGAGGGCGGCCACGAGGTCGGGTTGCTCGACGCGAGCGCGCCGTTCGCGCCGCACGACACCGCCGGCATTCGCGCCGCGATCGCGCGGTTCGCGCCGGAGCTGGTCGGACTTCACCTCAAGACCTTGCACGTCCAGCCGGCCTACGCGCTCGCGGCCGAGCTCGCCGACCACGTGCTGGTCGCCGGAGGTCCGCACGCGACGATCCGCGCAGGCGAGGTGCTCGCGCACGGCTTTCGCTACGTGATCCGCGGCGAGGGCGAGGACGCGCTGTGCGAGCTCGCCGGCGCGGTCGACCACACCGTGTCGCCGGTCGGCGAGGCGGGCCGGCGCGAGCTCGCGACGATCGCGGGCCTGTCGTGGCACGACCACGGCCTGATCCGCCACAACCCGGACCGGCCGTTCAACACCGACCTCGATCGGCTCGCGCCCCCGCTCGCCGCGCTCGATCTGTTCGATCCGGCCTGGTATGGCGCGACCACGACGCTGCCGCCGGCCGGCCTGTTGTCGAGCCGCGGCTGCCCGGCCGCGTGCACGTTCTGCTCGAACGACGTCACCGGCCGGCGGTTTCGCTACCGCAGTGCGAGCTCGGTCGCCGCCGAGGTCGCGCACCTGCGCGATCGCTTCGCGCTGCCGGCGTTCTCGTTCTTCGACGACTCGTTCGCGGTCGGCAAGCGCCGCGTGCGCGAGCTGTGCGAGGCGATCGCGGGGATCGGCACGCGATCGTACTGGACGTGCACCGCTCATCCGGCCCACCTCGATCGCGAGGTCCTGGCCGACATGCAGCGCGCGGGCTGCAGCGGCATCGACCTCGGCATGGAGAGCGCGGACCCCGGGATGCTGGTCCGGATAGGCAAGGGCGTCACCGTCGACCGGGTGCTCGACGTGCTCGGCTGGGCGCACGAGCTCGGCATCCACGCTGTCGTGAATCTGATGTTCGGCTGGCCCGACGAGACCGACGCGGAGCTCGACGCCACGATCGACTTCATGGATCGCGCGGCCCCGCTCGCGGGCGGCTTCAACGCGCGCGGCGTGGTCGTGCCGTATCCGGCGACCAAGCTCTACGAACGCGAACACGAGCGCCACGGCTTCACGTCGTGGTGGCTGCGCGAGCCACCGCTCGAGTACCTGGCGTTCCCGCGGAGCTGGGATCCCGCGGAGATCCGCCGCGCGTACGCCGACGATCCGGCGCTCGACCGCAACTTCTTCCACCACCCTCCGCACCGGATCGAGCGGATCCGCGCCGCGCTCGCGAAGAAGGCCGAGGTCACGATGGCGATCCAGCAGCGTCGCATGGCACCGAGCGTGGCGGCGGCGGTTCCCGGGGTCCCGGCGGCAGGCTCGCGCTGAGGGATCTACGGAGGTGGCGCGCCGGTCAGGGCGCCGTTTCGGCGGAGTCCGGCGTCGCCGAATCGTTCGCGGCCTTGGCCGGAACCTGATGCGGTGGCGCGGCCGAGTCCGTCGTCTTGGTCGGCGGCTTCGTCGGTAGTGGCGCGGCCGGCTTGCCGGGCGGCGTCTGAGGCGGAGGCGGGGAGCTCGGCTTGACCGACGACGCCGGTGCGGGCGACGAGGTCGCTCGGGGGGCCGGCTTCGAGGGTGGCGGGAGCACGGCTCCGCCCTTGGTGGCGAGCTTGGCCTGGGCCTGGACTTTCGCTTGATCGTGCAGTGGATGCGGGCGCATCGCGGCGAGCTCGGTGGTCACGCGCGCGAGGTCGGCCTCGACGCGGCGGCGCACCGACTCGGCGTGATCGCGATCGGCGAGCGCCTTGTCGCGCTCTTGCTCGGCGGCATCGCGCTGTGCGATCGCCGCTTCGCGATCGTGCAGCGCGGTGTCGCGCTCCTTGTGAGCCTGATCGCGATCGAGCTGCGCCGCGTCACGATCTTGCGCGGCATCCTCACCCTCCTTGCGCGCGCGGGTCCAGAAGCCCTCGTAGAGCTGGCGCGCGACGCGAGCTTCGTCACGCTCGGCGCGCGCGGAGCCGAGTTGGTCTGCGAGCTGCTTGGTCGCGGCGTCGGCGTCACGCAGCGCGCGTTCCTTCGCGGCGACGATCGCCTCGTACTCCTTGTCGGCATCGACCAGGCGCGTGCGGAGTCCCTCGAGCTCTTTGGCCTTGGTCGCGAGCTCGGCCTCGGTCGCAGCCAGGTTCTCGCGGGTGAGTTGCGCGTGCGCCGCGAGCTGCGCGTTCTCGACGCGCGCGCGGTTGGCCTCCGCGACGAGCGCGTTGCGCTGGTTCTTGACCTCGACCACGTTGACGTACGCCACGATGCTGAGCGCGGCGAGCACGGCGGCGAGCCCGACGGTGATCGAGAGTTGCGGGTTGCGGCGCGTCCACAGCGCGAGCCGCGCACGCCCCGACGTGTCGTGGCTGGTCGGCCGGCGCGCGAGGAACGCGTCGAGGTCGTCGGCGAGCTCTCCGGCCGTCGCGTAGCGCCGTGCCGGATCGAGCGCGAGCGCCTTGTCGAGGATCGTGCGCAGCCGGCGCGGGAGCTCGCGCGGCAGCTCGGGCGAACGATCGGCGGTCGCCGCGCGCTCCCAGGCCTCGAGGCCTTCGTCCGCTTCCCACGGCGGGCGGCCCGCGACCAGATCGAACGCGAGCGCGCCGAGGCCCCACACGTCCAGCGCGACGAGCACCGCGCGATCGTCCGGGTCGTGCGGATCGAGCGTCGGTGACAGCCCGGCGGCCTGTTCGGGCGCGATGTAGCCCGGCGTCCCCGCGATCTCGAGTGCGCCAGGCTCCTGCGCCTCGCGGATCGCGAGCCCGAAGTCCGCGACCCGCGCGCGCCGCGAGAACGGGGTGATCAGCACGTTGTGCGGCTTGAGATCGCGGTGGAACACGTTGCGCAGGTGCGCATCGTTCACCCCGCGCGCGACGTCGCGCACCCAGTGGACCGCCTCGGCGAGCCCGCGCGGGCGCAGCGTCGCGGCCGAGCTGCCGGGCGCGAGCAGACCCTTGCGCGGCTCCCACTCGCCGACCAGCTCCATCACGATGTACGGCGCGCCGCCGCCGCCGGTATCCTGATCGTGGACATCGAGCACGCGCACCACGTGATCGCTCGCGATCTCGGCCGCCGCGCGCGCCTCGGTCAAGATCTCGTCGAGCACCGGCGAGCGCTCGCCGCGGAACACCTTGACCGCGACGTTGCGGTTGAGCTTCGCATCGTGCGCCTGCCATACCGAGGCGGTGGCGCCGACGTCGAGCAACACGCCGAGCCGGTAGCGGTCGCCCGCGAGCGTGGGCGTGACCTCGTCGTCGTCGACGCCCTCGCGGTTCGCGCGCAACCAGATCAGCACCTGCGCACGGAGCGCGGCATCGCCCGGGAAGTTCTGTGCGACCAGCTCGGGCCAACTCGCCTCGGGGCGCGCCGCGATCTGCGCGAGCACGTCCGCGAGCTCTTTCATGCCAGCCCGGCCTCGATACTCTGGATCAGGACGAGGTAGTTCGTGCCTTCGACGATGCGCTTGTTGACCACGCCGAGCGACATGCCGAGCTCGGTCGCGATCTCTCGCTGGGTCTTGCCGGCGAGATACAACGCGAGGACCTTCCCGACGTGCGAGGGACGTTGCAGCGGGATGCGCACGCGCGGATCGACGACCTCGCGTTCGAGCTCCGCGATCCGCGCGATCACCCACTGCCGAAGCTCGGCGAGCTCGACGAGCTCTCCAAGGGTTTGCTCGTCCGGGATCGCGATCTGGTCGCGGTCGAGCTCCTCGCGGTGACCGCGCCGGCGCAACTGGTCGAAGCGATCGAGGATGAACCGCCGCACGCTCTCGCCGAGCTTGCGCTGCTCGGCAGGCAACTCTTTCAAGCGCTCCCATTCGCCGCTGTGCACCCACCGCGCGACGAGCGACCCCAGGATGTCTCGCGTCGAGTACGAGCCCCGATAGTTCATCGATTGCTTGACGCGCCGGATGATGCGCTCGAGCTGGTCTGCGATCTGGGTATCGGCGATAGACGACATGAGGAGCCCCCGAGGACGATGACGGTCCCGGATGGTAATTGTTCAACGATCGTAGTGAACAGGTCTGCCGCCTGCACGTCTTCCCGGTCATGAAGGCACTTTCATTCGTTCTGTTCGTGGTTGCGGCCGGTTGCAGCCACCCCAAGGCCGTCCACCAGCCCGCGCCTGTGGCGGAAACGCCCGCTGCGCAGCCCGCGCCCGCCCCACAGCCGGCGAGCACCAACGTCGCGGTCGGCGATAGCCTCGCGAAGCAATGCTCGCTCAAGCTCGGCAACACCCAGGACGCCCCGAAGTTCGGCTTCGACACGTCAGAGCTCGAGGCGAACGACCGCGACGTGCTCCAGCAGATCGCGACATGCGTGACCAGCGGGCCGCTCAAGGGGGAGAAGCTGGAGCTGACGGGCCGCGCCGATCCGCGCGGCACGGAGGAGTACAATCTCGGCCTCGGCACCCGCCGCGCAGGATCGGTCCGGACCTACCTCCAGCACCTCGGCGTGTCGGACGGTCAGCTCGGCGAGACCACGCGTGGGGCGCTCGACGCGACCGGGACCGACGCGAGCAGCTGGGCGACCGATCGCCGGGTCGATATCACGCTGTCGTCGCGGTCGTAATATCGTGTTCGTCGATCAGGCCGACGATCGCGCCGCCTGCATCGACCACCGGTAGCGAGCGCAGGTCGCGCGAGACCATCAGTTGCGCCGCCGCGCGCAGGTCCGCGTCGAGCGCGACCGAGACCGCCGGCATCATCAAGTCCGCGGCGACCGCGAGCTGGTGGAGCTCGGGATTCGAGGCGATCACGCGCAGCGCCTCGGCCGCGATGATGCCGCGCAAGACGCCACCCGCGTCGACGATCGGAAACACGTCCTGATCGGCGGCCGCCGAGATCCGCTCGGTCAGCTCGGGCAGCCTGGTGCTCGGCGCGAACTTGAGGAACGCGCGATCGCGGCGCAACACGTCGCTGCAGCGCAGCTTGCTGAGCGGATCGTGATCGCGGCGATGCGCCGGGGAGTCGCGCAGCGTCGGCACCTGCGCGGGGTACAGCGAGACCTTGCGCAGCGCGAGGAACGCGACGCCCTCGGCGAGCATGAGCGGCACGAGGAGCTCGTAGCTCCCGGCGATCTCGCACACGAGCACGAGCGCTGCGAGCGGCGTGTTCGCGATACCACCGTAGAACGTGCCCATGCCGACGAGCGCGAACGCGCCCGGGTTGATCGTCGGGTCGTTCAACACCAGCTGTGCCGCGATGCCGAACGCCCCACCGAGCAGGCCGCCGACCGCGAGGGCGGGCGCGAAGTCTCCGGCGCTGCCGCCCGAGCCGATCGTGAGGCTGGTCGCGATGATCTTGACGAGCGCGAGCAGCACCAGGATCTCGACGCCGCGCCACCCGATCGGCAGCCAGTCCGCGCCGGTGATCGCGGCCTGTGCGGCGCCGTAGCCGCCGCCGAGGATGCCGAGGCCTTGATCGCCGCGGCCGATCGTCGGGCCCACGAAGTGGAGGAACAACACGACGAACACGCCGAGCGAGAGCCCACCGACCGCCGGTCGCAGCCATTCGGCCATCGGGAGCCGCTTCGAGAGCTGGTGACCGAGGCGCAGCGTCCCCACGAACAACGACGCCGCCGCGGACACCACGATCGCGAGGCCGATGTAGAGCGGGATCTGGTCCGGCTTGAACGCGTACACGGGCAGGTGGCCGAACAGCGTCGCCTCGCCGAACACCGAGATCGAGACCGAGTACGCGATCACCGACGCGAGCACGCTCGGGATCAAGGCCTCGGATTCGAAGTCGTCGCGGTACAGCATCTCGATCGCGATCAACGCGGCGCCGAGCGGCGCGCGGAACACGGCGGAGATTCCGGCCGCGACGCCTGCGACCATCAACACCCGGCGTTCGCGCACGGAGACGCGCAAGTAGCGGCCGACCAGCGAGCCGAGGCTCGCCCCGATCTGCATCGTCGGGCCTTCGCGGCCGCCGGACCCGCCCGAGCCCAGCACCGCGACCGACGCCAACGACTTGACCCACAACACCCGCCGGCGCATCACGCCGTCGGCGTGGTGAAACGCCTCGATCGTGGCGTCGCCGCCGCCGCCGCGGCACTCCGGTGCGTAGCGGGTGATGAAGCCACCGATCAGCGCGCCGACCGCGGGGATCAGCGCGAGCAACCACAGCCGCGAGTGCGCCGCGACGTGACCACCGAAATCGGGGCCGCCGGTGGCGCGGAGCGGCTCGTAGCCGGCGAGTTGTTCGAGCAGCAGGCTCTGAATCATCTCGGCGCCGGCGAAGAACGCGCAGCCCATGAGGCCGGCGCCCAGCCCGACGAGCGCGGCGTGAAACAGCGTACGACCGGCGATCTGGAGCTCGAGCGGTTGATCGGCCGGCGTGATGAAGCCGACCAGGTTTCGCATCGGCCGCAACACGGCGGCGGTGGCGTAGGCAAACGGATTGGGGCCGGGCTCGCTCGGTTTTTCCGGAGGCTCTCCTGGGGGAGCCGGATCGTTCACCCGCGGCATTATACGCGTGCACCCAGGCGGGCGCTGCTCCGGGGGCGCCAGGCGATCCAGATTAGCGAGCCGGGGACAGCGCACAGCGCGAGCGCGAAGGTCACGGCGTCGTAGCTGTCCCGCTGATCGACCATGCGCCCGATCAACGGGTTCGCGATGATCAGCGCGAGGGACTGCGCCCCGGCGAGCATGCCACCGGCGAACGACACGATTTCGGGCGCGAGCCTCGACAGCATGTCGGACGTACATAGCGTGTACATCGCGCCTCCGCCGGCCGACGCGACACCGAAAAGCGCCAGCGCTTTCCACGGCGTCATCGCAAAGGGCACGAACGCGATCGCGCTCGTCAGGATCAGCGCACCGAAGTACAACCCGATCGGAGAGCTGCCCGCGGGCCGGCGCAGGCGCGACGCGAGGTCGCCGAACACGATCGCACCGGCGTCCAGACACAACGGGGGCAGCCACAGGTAGTCGCCGACGTGCTGCTGCGCGATCCCATAGGTCCACACCAGGTACTTCGCGCCCCACGCGGCGATGAACCCGAGTACCGGGGCGGCGGCGAACACCGCGAGCATGCCGCGGACGATCGCCGGCTCGCGGAGCAACTCCACGAGCCGTGGCCGGATGGCCTGCACACGTGGCGGCTCGAGCTGGGCCCTGACATCGCGGCGACGCGCGAGGGCGATCCACATCGGGACCCACACGAGGCCGGCGATCGCCGTCCCCAGGAACGTGACCCGCCAGCCGAACGCCGCGTACATCCGCGCCGCGATCGGAGGCACCAGCATGGCGCCGATCGACGATCCGGTGAACAACAGGCCGAACCCACGCGACCGCTCTTCGGGCGGCAACACGCGTTGCACGGTCTGCGCGGCGCCCGGAAAGCTCGGCCCCTCCGCGAAGCCGAGCGCGATGCGCAGCGCGAACAGCACCGCGAAGCTCGGGACCAGCGCGTGTAGCGCCGCGATGCCCGACCAGACCAGGACCGAGCCCACCAGCCCGCGGCGTGCGCCGACGCGGTCGATCCACCAGCCGGCGAGCGGGGTCGCGACGAGGTACGCGATCGAGAACGCCGAGGCGAGCCAGCCGTAGCCGGTCTCCGAGATCCCGAGGGCCTCGGTCACCTTCGGCGCGAGCACCGCGAACGTCTGGCGATCGATGTAGCTGACGGTCATCGTCAGCGTCGCGACCGCGACGACCGACCAGGCGACCCTGCGGGGCAACATCTGCCCCCCTGGTAACACCGATGCAGGTCGCGTCTCCACCTCGGCCGTCGTTGTGGCGGTCGGTGCTGGTCGCGAGAAATCGACACCGGGGTTGGATCGTTGCTTGGGATGATGCGTTTGGGTGGGGCATGACCTCGTCGCGCCAACTCGGTTGGTGCGTGGGGGTGGGCGCCATGGCGCTCGCCGCCACCGCCATGGCTCAACCCCAGCAGCTCGCGACCGATCGGGTCGAAGCGTTGATGCTCGCGACCGACGGCCGGCCGTTGCCGATCCACGAGGAGCGGCTCGACATCATCGTCGACGGCGAATACGCCACGACCACGATGCACCAGACCTACCTCAACCGCTCCGGTGGTCCGATCGAAGGCACGTACCAGTTGCGCCCAGGGACCGGGAGTCACGTCGACGGGTTCGCCTACTGGAACGGCGAGCACAAGATCGTCGGCGAGGTGTTCGAGAAGCAGACCGCGCACCGGGTCTACGACTCGGTGGTCGCGCGCAGGCGCGATCCGGGGCTGCTCGAGGAGAGCGGCGAGGGCCAGTTCTCGTTCAAGGTGTTTCCGATCGAGGCCAACGAGGCCAAGCGCGTCGAGGTGCGCTGGACCAAGTGGCTCGAGCGCCACGCTCAGACCGTGCACTATCACGCGCCGATCACGAGCCGTGATGCCGAGATCGTCATCGAGCTTCACGGGCCGGTAAAGAACGTCCGGTCGTCGACGCACGAGCTGCACTTCGAGGCCATCGCGAACGGCGTGCGCGTACGCGCCGACGGCGCCGCCGCACCGGGGGAGCTCGTGCTCGACTGGGAGGTCGACGAGCCGGCGTGGACGCCGGACGCGTACGTGCAAGCGGGGCAGGGACCTGATGAAGGTTGGTTCGCGCTCGCGCTCGCGGCGCCGAAGCTGCCGGAGTCCACGGTCACCGCGAAGGACATGACGATCGTGATCGATCACTCGGGCAGCATGCTGACCGATGACAAGATGGAGCACGCCAAGCGCGCGGCGCTCGCCATGGTCGACATGCTCGGCGCGAAGGATCGCCTCAACGTGATCTCGTTCTCCGACGAGGTCGATCCGCTGTTCAAGTCGCCCCAGCCGCTGACCCCGGACAACCGCGCCGCGGCGGCCTCGTTCATCGAGCGCCTGCACCCGACCGGCGGCACCGATATCGCGCTCGCGCTCCAGACCGCGGTCGCCGATCAGATGCCGGGCTCGGAGAACCCGGAGGTCGTCGTGTTCCTGACCGATGGTCAGTCCGATGCGGCGCAGGCCGATGCGGTCAAGACCGGCAACGTGCGGCTGTTCACGCTCGGGCTCGGCAGCGATGTCAACAAGCCGCTGCTGTCTCGGCTCGCCGCCGAGCGCCGTGGCCGCTTCGTGTTCATCGAGAACGCGAGGGCGATCGAGCCCGAGGTCCGCCGGCTCGCGACCAACATCGCCAAGCCGTTGCTCGTCGGCGTCGCGGTCACGGTCGATGGTGCGAACGCGACGCGGATGTACCCGCGCACGCTGCCCGACTTGTTCGCCGAGGACGAGCTGCTCGTGTCGGGCAGGCTGCGCGGCGCCGGCACCGTGAAGTTCCGGATCACCGGCAAGCTCGCCGGCAAGCCGGTCGAGTTCACGCGCACGGTCGTGGTCGGCAAGGCCAACGCGCGCTGGACCGCACCGCTGTGGGCGCAGTCGCGCATCGATCACCTCCTCGAGGAGATCGCCCTCGATGGATCCAAGAGCGAGTTGAAGGACGAGGTGCTCGAGCTCGCGCTCGCGTACAACTTCGTCACGCCCTACACCGCGTTCCTCGCGGTTCCGGAGTCCGAGCTCGGCCAGATCCACGACACGCTCGTGCAGGCGCGCCAGGACAAGGAGCGGATCATGAAGAACCACCCGGATGTCGCGGCGATCTCGGGTGGGGCCACGCGCGTGGCGGCGCGCGATGTCGACGAATCGAGACCCGTGATGCAGGGTTTGGATACGCCCGAGTCGCAGGACTCGACCTCCCAGCGCGCACCGATCGAGTCCACGGGCACGGCCTCGCACGCGCACGGCTGCGCGGGTTGCGCGATGACGGGCGGCAACGGTACCTCGCCGGGGCTGCTCATCCTCGGCACGCTCCTGGTGGTCCGCCGCCGCCGCCGCCGCCGCTGACCGCCGTCACCCGCGCTGCGTCGCGCCGCGCGGCGTGGTCTTCCACTCCTTCATCGCCTGGTCGCCCGGCCGATCGACGTGGACCTTGTCGTCGACCGAGCTGACCCACGCCAGCGGAATGTAATGATGCTGGCCGTTCTTGTCCCGGGTCAGCTTGATCTCGTCGCGACCCTCGAGGTGATCGACGGTCGCGAACTGTCCATTCTCCGAGCACACCACGGCCATGTGCGGTTTGATGAGGCTCTCTGCAGTTTGACTGTCCAGCATGTAGGTAGCTCCAGCACGCCTCGTGCCATGCCCGGCGCGAAGAACTCCGACGTTCATGCGAGGCTGGTGGGTGACTTGCACCGGCGAGGAGCAGGCCGATGCGAGGCAGCGGCGGGCGCAAGCGCTCGGGAGCGTTCGGGCGCCATTGCAGCCAGACACGTTCTTCGTCGAGCTCCGCGCGGTCGAAGCGTTGCCCGGCGCGGTTGCGCTACGTTGGCTAGAACGTCGTTCCGACCCGCAACCCCACCGTCGTCCCGTGCGGGAGGTCGGCGGCATGGTCGCCGACGAGCTCGGTGTGCTCGACGCCGAGCGAGATCCACGCGACGCGCCCGTGTCCCCACCGCAAGTAACGTGTCAGTGCCGCGCCGAAACTGGCGACGGTGCCGTTGCCGAACATGCCGTTCATCGCCGGCGCGAGCTTCATCAGCGACGCGTCGACCTCGAGGTGGATCCCCCACGCGAGCTCGACGTCGTAGCGGCCGGCCGCGGTCCAGCCCGCGTGACCGAGGTCCGAGGCTTGATCCGGCAGGCCGTCGGACCACACCCGCCCCTCGACGCTGACCCGCGCCCGCGGGCCGAGCGCGAAGTGGTTCGCGTGGACCTCGGCGGTGATCACCGCGAGGCCCTCGACTGGATCGAAGCGCAGCGCCGGATCGCTCTCGAGCAGCGGACCATCGGGCTGGGCGCCGAGTGTGGCGTGGATGCCGTCGGCGTGTGCGATGGCTCCTCCGAGCAGGACGACGGCGAGTAACCGCACGTTCGTCAGACCCGGCGCGGCCCGAAACCGTTGCCGCCAGAAAATGGCCCGCACATGGTGTCCTGGATCAGGATGCAGCGTGCCCGAACTGCCCGCGCTACCGCCTAACCCCGCGGTTCAACACGCCGATCGCGATCGCGAGGAGCGCGCCGCGCTGCGCTGGGCGTCGCTGCTGGCGGTGGGGGTCGTGTTCTGGCTGTTGCTCCCGATCGGCATCGGCATCCTGCTCGGCACGTTCCTCGCGTTCATGGTCGAGCACTCGCACGACCGGCTGCGCGTGTGGCTCGGCGTCCGGTGGGCCGCGACCGCGACGGTCGCCGCGGCCAGCCTCGGGCTCGTGGCCACGATCGGCGGGCTGGGCTGGCTGTTCGTGGCGAAGGGCACGACGCTCGCGCGGATGCTGATCGACGCGTTCAACCCGGGGGCCGCGGGCGATCGCGCGCTCGTCGCGGTTGGCCGGTTCACCGCTCGGCTCGGTATCTCGCAACACGCGCTCGAGCAGCGTGCTCGCGGGCTGGTCTCCGAGATCGCCGACCGCACGGCCGACATCGCCGCGACCATCGCGTCGACGACCGGCAGTGCGCTCCTCGCGCTGTTCTTCGGGATGCTCGCGATGTCCTACGTGCTGCGCAACTGGGACGCGATGTCGCGGCGCGCGCAGGAGACGTTCCCGCTCCGCCCCGTCTACACGCGCGCGCTGTTCGACGAGTTCCGGACCGTCGGCCGCACGACGCTCCTCGGCGCGATCGGCACCGGCATCGCGCAGGGCGTGTTCGCGACGATCGCGTACTGGCTCGGGGGCGTCCCCGAGCCACTGTTTTTCGGAGCGGCGACCGCGATCGCGTCGTTCGTCCCGGCCGTCGGCACGCTGCTCGTGATCGTGCCGGTGACGATCGGCCTGGTCCTGGTCGATATGCCCGGACATGCCGCGCTCGAGCTCGCGCTGTCGCTCGTGTTCGTCGTCGCGATCTGCGACTACGTGATCCGGCCGCGCCTGGTCCAAGGCGAGACCAAGATGTCAGCGCTGATCACGTTCGCGTCGTTGTTCGGCGGCGTCGAGGCGTTCGGCCTGCAGGGCCTGATCCTCGGTCCCGTGTTGATGTCGCTCGCGCTCGCCGTGTTGGGCTTGTACGCCGCCGAGGCGCGCGGACGCGGACGCGACCCGGTCGTCATCGAGCCGTGACGCGCTATCATCGCCCCATGAAGCTCGCACTCGCGCTGGTGCTGCTTGCCTCGACCGCATCCGCGGGGCCGGCGGGCGGAGCACCGATGAAGAAGATGCCGTGTGGGTTCGAGGGCGCCACCGTCGTCGAGGTCAAGGTCGTGCAGCTCGGCTCCGAGCCGGCCGGCCACGTCACCAAGGTCTTCGATGCCGACGGCTGGCTCGCCCACGACCTCGACAAGGCGGGCAAGACCGGCAACGAGCGCCGCGGCTGTGTCGCGCCGGCGGACGTCAAGCAGGTCCGAACCGCGCTGGCCAAGGCGCGCTGGAAGGTCACGACGGCGCACGTGCATTGCATGGCGGTGGCGCAGACCGCGACCGAATACGCCGTGAAGGGCAAGGTCGTGTGGACCGAGAAGATGTGTAGCGGTAAGACCCTCGACAAGGACAGTGCGGCCGCGATCGACGCCGTCAACGCCATGATCGCGAAGCTCGAGTCCTAGCCAACTCGAGTGGCAGCCCGCCCGGATTCCACGGTAAGACACGGCGTTCCATGAGCTCTGCGTCCCCCAACCTATCCGTCGCACCACCCTCGGGGCACCTCTCGGCCGAGTCGTGTCTCCAGATCTACGACCTGATGCTGCGCGCGCGCATCCTCGAGGAGCGCCTGATCAGCATGTACAAACAGGGCGACGGCTACTTCTGGATCGGTGGTCCGGGCGAGGAGGCGTTCAACGTCCCGCTCGGCCTGCTCGCGGACAAGGGCGCCGGCGTCGATCACGACTACCTGCACTTGCACTATCGCTCGAGCGCCACGTTGCTCGCGATGGGGGCCGACCCGATCGACTCGTTGCGGCAGATGCGCAACGTCGCGACCGATCCGTACTCGAAGGGCCGCAACTTCGCCGGTCATTACTCGAAGCGGGAGTGGAACATCGTGCCGGTGACCTCGCCGATCGAGGTCCAGTTCTCGATCGCGATCGGCACCGCGCGCGCGCAGCGCAAGGGATCCGGCGCGAAGGGCATCACGATCGTGCAGGGCGGCGACGCCGGCACCGCCGAGGGCGACTTCGCGACCGCGCTGGTGTGGAGCTCGCGCAAGGGCAACGAGCTGCCGCTCCTCATGATCGTCACGAACAACCGCTACGGGATCTCGACCGCGTTTCAGGGCCAGCACGGCTACGAACAGATCGCGGATCGCGGCAAGGCGTTCGGCATGCAGACCGCCGTGGTCGATGGCAACGACCCCGAGGCGAGCTATGCCGCGCTCCAGCGCGCGCTGCACTACGTGCGCACCGAGAAGAAGCCGCTCCTGCTCGAGGCGATGGTGTCGCGCCTGCGCGGCCACTCGTCGGCGAGCGGCGCGAACCTGGTCAAAGGCGAGGTCGATTGCCTCGAGAAGTTCGAGGCCACGCTCGAGGCGCGCAAGCTGATCGGCAAGGACGACATCGCGAAGCGCCGCGCCGCGATCACGGCGGAGTTGCTCGACGCCTCGATGCAGATCCGCGACGAACCGGCGCCGTCGCCCGACTCGATCTGGGAGCACGTGTTCGCGGACCACAACCTCGTCGGCGGGGAGCGCTAGATGTCGACGATGATCCAGGCGATCCGGATGGCGCTGCACGTCGGCGAATCGCGGCTCGGCGTCACCGATATTTTCGGCGAGGACGTCGGCCCACCGCTCGGGGGCGTGTTCACGGGCAGCCAGGGCCTCAAGACCGCGTGGAACACGCCACTCGACGAGCGCGGCATCGTCGGCACGGCGATCGGGCTCGCCCTCGCGGGGCAAAAACCGGTGG
The DNA here is from genome assembly GCA_039922635.1 of Kofleriaceae bacterium. Lineage (GTDB taxonomy): Bacteria > Myxococcota_A > Polyangia > Haliangiales > Haliangiaceae > JABFXX01. The sequence continues at coordinate 40,613 of JBDTEH010000109.1, forward strand.
CCGAGATCCAGTTCTGCGACTACGCGTTCAACACGATCGACCTGCTCAAGATCGCCGGGAACACGTGCTGGGCGAGCGGTGGCGACTGGAACGTACCGCTCGTGCTGATGACGCCGGTCGGCGCCGGGATCCGCGGCAGCCTCTACCACTCGCACTCGTTCGATGCGCAGGCGACGCGCATCCCCGGCTGGAAGATCGTGATGCCCTCGACGCCGCGCGACGCGTACGGCCTGTTGCTCTCGGCGATCCGCGATCCGAACCCGGTGATGTTCCTGATGCCCAAGGCGCTGCTCCGCGTCAAGAGCAGGCCGGGCGAGGATGTCCCGGGCGAGCCCGGCGATGACAAGCGGCTCGCGCAGATGATCGACGCCCCGCTCGGCGATCGCAGCGCGTGGCAGCCCAGCTGGCCCGAGCTCGAGGAGCTCTACATTCCGATCGGCGAGGCGACCGTCGCGCGGACCGGCTCGCACGTCACCGTGATCTCGTATGGTCGCAACGTGCCGATGTGCCTGGCCGCGGCCGAGCAGCTCGCGGCCGAGGGCATCGACACCGAGGTGATCGACCTGCGTTCCCTGCATCCCTTCGATTGGCCCGCGATCGAAGCGAGCGTGAGGAAGACCGCGAAGGTCCTGTGTGTCAACGAGGACACCGAGATCACGAACTTCGGCGAGCACCTGATCCGGCGCATCATCGAGGAGCTGTTCTACGAGCTCCACGCGCCGCCCAAGCTACTCGCGGGCGCCGCGATCCCCGGCATCGGGCTCGCCGATCACCTCGAGATGGCGAGCGTTCCGCAGGTCGAGTCCATCAAGGCCGCGATCGCGGAGCTCGCGCGGACCGAGCCCTAGCTACCTACCTAGCCCTCGTTGCGATACGTGCCGGGATCGAGCTCGAGCCGCTTGAGCGCGTCGTAGATCTCTTTGCGCGTCTTCTGACCGAGCTTGGCGGCGAGCGAGATGTTGCCGTTCGCCATCCGGAGCAGCTGCGAAAAGTACTCGAGCTCGAACTTGGTCTTCGCTTCGCGATAGGCGATCGGCATCGCGGCCGGCTCGGCTGGAGTCGCGCTCGCGAACGCGATGTGCTCGGCGTCGAGCGTGTTGTCGGGGGCGAGCAGGATCGCGCGCTCGAGCAAGTTGACCAGCTCGCGGACGTTGCCCGGCCAGGGATAACCGACGAGCTTCTCGAGCGCCGCCGCGGTCAGGCGCAGGGCGGGACGGTTCTCGCGGCGCGCGATCGTCGACAGCTGGTGGGCGACGATCGGTGCGATATCCTCGGCGCGCTCGCGTAGCGGGGGCACGTGGACGGGATAGACGTGGATCCGGTAGTAGAGGTCCTCGCGGAACCTGCCGGCCTCGATCTCCTTCTCGAGCTCGCGGTTCGTCGCCGTGACCAAGCGCAGGTTGATCTGCTTGGGCTCGGTGGCGCCGATGCGTTGGACCTCGCTGGTCTCGAGCACGCGCAGCAGCTTGGCCTGGAGCGCCAGCGGCAGCTCTCCGATCTCGTCGAGGAACAGCGTGCCGTTGTGGGCGAGTTCGAAGGCGCCGGGCTTGGCGTTGATCGCGCCGGTGAACGCGCCGCGCATGTAGCCGAACAGCTCGGACTCGAACAGGCTCTCGGGGATCGCCGCGCAGTTGATCGCGACGAACTGGTCCTTCGCCCGCGGTCCGCAGAAGTGGAGGGAGCGCGCGACCAGCTCCTTGCCGACGCCGCTCTCGCCGGTGATCAGCACGGGCGTCTGGGCCGCCGCGAGTTGATCGAGTTGACCGCGCAGCTGGCGCAGCTGCGCGCTGTTGCCGATGATCATGTCGCTCTTGCGACGCCACGACGGGATCGGTGCGGTGATGTCCTCCTGGCGACCCTCGAGCAAGTGACCGAGCAACGAGCCGAGCAGCGTCGCGGGCGGTGCGCTCGGCAGCCAGACATCCGGCGAGATCTGGGCGATCGGTTCGGCGCCGATCGCGACCAGCGGCACGCTCGCCGCGCGCTTCCGCAAGTTCTCGACGAGCTCGTCGCACAGGGCACCGCTATCGACGACATAGAGGTGCGCCCCACGCGCCGCCTCCCATGCGACTACATTGGGCCAGTGGATCGGTACGACCCCCCAACGTCCAGCCTTGGCGACGATCTCGGCCAGGTGTTCGAGATTCGGGGCGCTCGTCCCACATACAGCGACGGTCAGGGTTTCGCGATCCATCTATTCCCGTGGATGGAAAAGCATACAACAGGCAGTTTCTGGATCCAGGAAACACCGACACTTAGCCGGGGCTGGATGCGATTCGGAACAGGTCCCCGTTCTCATCATCGACCATTGTTCAGATATATCGAGCGTTAAAGCACTACGAATAGGTTGGACCTGACCGTGCACTGACCGCCGCCATGAAGTTGATGGCACTTGGTGGAGTTGCGGCATTGTCGCTTGCCGCGGCGTGTGTGGACCAGGACGACAGTGTGGACATGACGGGGTCCTCGGTGGAGGCGATCACCGGCCATCAAAACCAGATGTTCCCGAACAACGTGCCCATCCCGAATCGGTCGGGGTGGGCGACGACGTTCAACACGCAGGGGGGCATCGACTTCGCGAACCCGTTCTTCGGTGACTTCGGCACCAACGGCCGGCGCTGCGTGTCGTGTCACTTGCCGACCGCGGGCTGGAGCACGACGCCGTCGCAGATCCAGGAGATCTTCGCGCTCACGCAGGGTGGCAAGCTCGACGACGGCGCCGGCCTCGGCGCGATCTTTCGCACCGTCGATGGATCGACCTCGCCGAACGCGGACGTGTCGACGTTCGCCGCTCGCAAGAAGGCGTACTCGATGCTGCTCACCAAGGGTTTGATCCGGATCGGCTTGCCGATCCCGGCGAACGCCGAGTTCGAGCTCGTCGCGGTGGACGACCCGTACCACTTCGCCAGCGCGAGCGAGCTGTCGTTGTTCCGGCGCCCGCTGCCTGCCGGTAACGATGGCTTCCTCAGCACCGTGATGTGGGACGGTCGCGAGACGGTCGCCGGGGCCTCGATCCCCTCGGACCTCGAGAACCAGGCGAACGACGCGACGCTCGGCCACGCGCAAGGCATCACCGGGCTCAGCGAGGCCAACCGTGAGGCGATCCTGAACTTCGAGGCGAGCAACTTCTTCGCGCAGGTCTACGACAACGGTGCGGGCAACCTCGCCGCGAACGGCGCCAATGGTGGCCCGCACGCGCTGGTGACCGAGCCGTTCCACATCGGCATCAACGACAACTTCGGGGACTGCGCCGATCCCGATGGCACGGGTTGCCGCTCGGTCGGCGCGCCGCTCGGTAGCGGCACGCGGGGTGCTCCGTTCACGTCGAACGTGTTCGACCTCTACGATGCGTGGACGACCACGACCAGCGGTAACCGCACCACCGCGGCGAACCGCCGTGCGGTGGCGCGTGGCCAGGCGTTGTTCAATACGTTCCCGATCACGATCACCGGCGTCGGTGGTCTCAACGACGAGCCCGGCTTCGGCGCCCCGCCGACCTTGCAGGGGACGTGCGGCACCTGCCACGACTCGCCGAACGTCGGCGACCACTCGGTCGTCGCGCCGCTCGACATCGGCATCGCCGATGCGTCGAACCGCACCGCGGACATGCCGCTCTATACGCTGCGCAACAAGACCACCGGCGAGATCAAGCAGGTCACCGACCCGGGCCGCGCGATGATCAGCGGCAAGTGGGCCCACGTCGGCCGCTTCAAGGGCCCGATCCTCCGCGGTCTCGCGGCGCGCGCGCCGTACTTCCACAACGGTATGGCGGCCGATCTCGACGCGGTGATCGACTTCTACGACACCCGCTTCGACATGAACCTGACCGCGCAGCAGCACTCGGACCTGGTCGCGTTCCTCGAGACGCTGTAAGTCCGTAACGCCGCAGCGGCCGCAACGAACAAAGGGCACCCCGCGGGGTGCCCTTCGCCGTTCCGGATGGACCGCTCTGGCTACTTCTTGACCTCGCGCGTGCCGCCGAACTTGTCGGGGCTGACTGCCTGGCCGCCCGACTTGAGATCGAGCTTGGTGTCGTTGGCGCCGGCCTTGATGTCGACCTCGGTCTCGAGCGGCTCACCACTGCGCTCGTTCCAGGCCTCCACGCGGTACTTGCCGGGGGCGAGGCTCTTGAACGAGAAGCTGCCGTCCGGCTCGGTCGCGACGTACGCCGGCGCGTCGACGACGATCAAGTATCCCGACATCGATGCGTGGAGGTTGCAGCCGAGGCGGATGATGCCGGGCTTGTCGACCTTGATCGAGCGGCTCTCGCCATTCTTGAACATCCCGAGGTCGAACGACTTGGGCTTCGACAGCGAGAACACGTTGTGGAAGATCGAGTCGTAGTTCGGGAACGACACCGTCGAGCCGACGGGTACGGCCGTCACGTGAGGCGCGAACTGCTTGTCGCGCTGCTCGATGATCCGCTTCTTCGGTGTGCGCTTCGCGTACTTGCCGCTCTTGGGCCACATCATGATCACGCCGAAGCCATCCGGCGCCTTGCCATCGACGGTCATCGTGCCCTTGAGCGAGCCCGCGAGCGCCTTCTTGCTCGGCTCGTCGGACTCGGAGCCGCCGACGACCTTGGGCTGCGCGCCCGCGTCGGGGATCTTGGTCAGCGCGGTCGTGATCCGGGTCGGCGCACCGGCGCGGAACACCGTGGCGACCGAACCGACGGCCTTGGCGTCCTTCATCTCGGCGCGGGTGTAGAGCTGCTCTGCGTACGACAGCTGGCCGCGCTTGCCGGCGATCACGGCGACCTCGAGGAGGCGCTTGGCTTCGGGATCCTTGACGGTGGCCGCCAGCTTGGTGACCTTCGCGAGCTTCGCGGCGTCGATCGGGTGGAGCTTGTCGGCCGTCACGACCATCGTCGGCTTGAGCGGGCCGAGCGCGCCGAGCACTTCCCCCTTCTCTTTGTCGGGGACCTTGAACTTGTCCATCGCCTTGACGAGGTCTTCGACGAGCGCGTTGAAGTCATCGTCGACGAGGTCCATGCCGGCATGGGTGTCTTCCATCGACTTGCCGGTGTACTTGCACGGGCCACCGGCCGCGACACACACGAACTCGACGAGCTTGGCCTTGAGGTTCTCGGCGTCGACGTTGAAGAACCGGTCCATGATGCGCGGATCGGTCGTCGTGTTGGCGACGAACTCGGCGACGACGGCGGTGATCGCCGGCTGACCGCCGAGGCGGTCGTAGAGCGACTTCGCCGCCGGTGGTGCCGGTGGTGGCTCGCCCTTCGCGGCCTCGCCGCCTCCCGGAGGTGGCGCTACGGTCGTATCCGGCCCTGTCGGCGCCGTTTTCTTGGAAGAACCACCGCACGCTGCAAGCAGCGCGACCACGAGCAATCCACGAGATTTCATGGCCCCGAGCTAAGCCGTTCGGCGGGCGCGGAGCAAGTTCACGAAGTACAGAATGCCAAGGATTCCGGCGAGGGCCCAGCACCCCCACCGGGCCCAGGCGAGGGTCGGAGCCCGTGCCATGGGGGGGGGGAGGGTGACCACGAGGGCCGCGACCGCAGCCAGATGCTTCGGGATCGCGACCGGGATCTCCGTCGAGGAACCGGATCCAGACCCACCCTGAGGCGGCACCAGCACGAGCGGCGCCTCGAGGCCGCGAAGCTCCGCGGCCCGGACGTGGTGCTGGAGCTGGGCGATCACCGGTGCCAGGTCGATCTTGGCAGAGATCGCCACGGCCCCAGCATCGTTCCCGCGCTGCGAGCTCACGGGGGTCGACACCACGACCTCGAGCCCGTGGGGCGTCACGTGGAGGCGCGGCTGGTGGTCGGAGCGCACCGCGAGCGCGGCGGTCTTCGGCACCCGCAGCATCGCCGCGAGCTCGCCATCGCGCTTCTGTAACAGCTCGAAGGTCTCGCCCGGGTCGAGCTTGAGCGAGAACTCGTTCTTGAACATGTCGTTGACCGTCGCGACATCGGTCTCGACGCCGGCGCGCAGCATCGGGGTCTGCGCGAGGCCATCGACCCGGAGCTGCGCCGCGTGGGTCGCGGACTCGATCGCGTACGCGAGCTTGTCGGCGTCGCCCTTGACGAGCGCGAGGTTCGGATCCGGACCGGCCGCCTTCTTCGGGTCGGCGACCAGCAACACAATGCCGGCGGCCGCCGCCACGAGCGCGGCGACCAACCACGCGAGGCTCACGCGACGGGGCGCCGGTCGCGCTAGCACGACCACCTTTCCGGGTGCCGCCCCAGGTGCAAGTGCCGGCCCGAGCGCGGGTGTCGATCCTTGGTCGCCATGGTCGGGTGCAGGCGCGGTGTCCTCGACGTCACCGATCGGCACGGCATAGGGCATCGGCTGGCTATCGCGGCCGACCGGACGTACGACGCCCGCGAACGCCGAGAGTGCAGCCTCGACGTCCGCCATCGTTTTGAACCTGTTGTCCGGGTTCTTCGCGAGGAAGCGCTCGACCAGCATGGTCTCGAAGCCCGGCGGGATATCCGAGAGGTCGAAGGGCGGTGGCGCCTCCGAGACGATCTGCTCGAACAGTGCGTCGGGATCGTCGTCGTTCTCGAACGGGCGTGCCGCGGCGAGCATCTCGTAGATGATCACGCCGAGCGCGTAGATGTCGGTGCGGCGATCGACCGACGCGGGGTTCGTGATCTGCTCCGGCGCCATGAACTGCGGTGTCCCGACCACCATCGCGCGGTCGCGTGGGGAGTCCTCGGCATCGAGGAAGCGCGAGATCCCGAAGTCGAGCACCTTGACGTGATCGTTCGCTTCATCGCGATCGGTGAGGAACACGTTGTCGCTCTTGAGGTCGCGGTGGACGATCCCTGCCTCGTGTGCGGCGTGCAGCGCGGACGCGATCTGGCGCGCGATCCGGAACACCCGCCGCGGCGGCAGCCCGCGTACCCGGTAGATCTCGTCGGTGAGTAGCGAGCCCTCGAGAAACTCGAACACGATGTAGGGCACGCCCTCGCGCGTGAACCCCATATCCGTCGACTCGACGATATTCGGATGACCGAGCGTGCCGGCCGCGCGCGCCTCGTTCATGAAGCGCTCGAGTACGTCCGCGTCCTCGGCGAGGTCGGCGCGCAACAGCTTGAGCGCGACGCGGCGCTTGATCAGCTGGTGCTCCGCAAGAAACACGCTGCCCATCCCGCCCTGATCGAGCTCCTTGAGGATCTTGTACCGCCCTTCGACGGAGTCACCGACCTTGAGCGTCATCGCTTGAGGATCACGCTGCCCACGTACAGGAGCAGGAACAGCGTCGCGAGGATCGCGCACACGTAGCACGCGTCCATCACGAGCCGCCCGTTGGACGTCACTGCTGCCGCAGCGAGCGTCGCCGTGATCGATAACGCCGGGCCCTTGGCGGTCGTCGTGACGATCGGGGCGCTGATCCTCGTGCCGTTCGCGGCCGCGGCGGCGCCGCCGAGCGGGATCGGGGTGGCGAAGCCGGCGAGCGCGACGCCCCCGAGGCGCTCGTAGCTGGTCCCGTGCGCACGCGACAGATCGATCGGGGTGGCGAGCGCGATCGCTCCGAGCGTGACGCCTTGCTTCGCGACCGGCGTGGTGACCACGACCATGACCGTGTGGCCGTCGAGCTCGAGGCGTGCCATCCCCGGTGCGACGGGGGTGATCGCGGCGCCGTTCGCCGGATACCGGAACAGCGACGCCTCGGTGCCGTCGCGGGCCTGGAAGATCTCGAGCCGCTCTCCCTTGCCGAGCGTGACCGCGACGTCCTGGTCCTTGAACATGTCCGCGATCGTCGCGGCGTCGGTCTGGATCGCGGCGCGCAACATCGTCGACGACGCGATCGCATCGGCCCGGACCTGCGCGGCGCGCGCGTCTCCGTCGAGCGTGGTCGCGACGAGCTGCGCGAGCGCCTCGGCCTCGACAGACCTGGCCGCGGTGGCCGGCGGCGCCACTGGTTGGCTCATCCGCAACACGATCGCGGCGATCGCCGGCGCGATCGCAGCGACCAGGAACGCGAGCCGCCCGAACCTGCGCACCGGGGTCGGGGTGGGGAACAGAGGACGATGGATCGTAGGCTCGGTGCGATCCTCTTCACGCTCCGTGCCGGCCACGCTCGTGGTCGACCGGATGATGTGCGAGCGCGGCAGCTCGATCTCCCCGGAGTGGATGACATCGTCCACAGGATTCGGCGTGCGCGCGCGCCGGCGCGGAGGTTGGGCCGGCGCCGGCACCACCTCGATCAGCATGTCGTCATCTGCGTTGGGAGTGTGGCTCACCGAAGCTCCAGCCCCTCGCCTCGAATTCTGCCACAGGCCGCCGGCGAAAAAGGTGCGATTTCGTGGGGATTAGCGCGACATCCGTACTTATCGAAGCGCTTCGCGACCGCGCTCACGGACGCCGCCGCGGGCTCAAAGGGCGAGGGCGTCCCAGGTCGTGCGCTCGAGCGGCCCGAACGTTTCGGTGAAGCCGGCGACGAGCGCGGCGAGCAGGTCGCTGCGCGCCGGCGCGAGGCCCTCGATCGCGAGGCTCGTGACCTTCGCCTCGATCGCGCTCGGATCGGCGCGGAACACGCGCGCGAGCCGGGCTTCATCGCGATCGACGATCACGGTGCCGTGCTGCAGCACGCCCCACTTCGTGCGCCGCTGCGCTCCGCCGGAGATCTTGCGGCCGCGCACCATCACGTTCGTGCCCTGGACGCGCACGTAACACAGCGCATCGCGCGTGCGATCCGGCATGCTCTCGAGCTCCGCCGGCAAGCCGAGGCTGCGCAGCGCGTGCACGACGCCACGCGACATCAAGCCGAAGCTCGCGGTGATGGTCGTGTCGAGGCCGGGATGATCGATCGGCAGCACGACCGCGTAGGTCACCTCGGTCGCGTTATGGAGGATGCCGCCGCCGCCCGTACCGCGCTTGACGACCTCGAGGCCGTACTCGCGCACGACCTCGAGATCGATGTCGGCCTCGGATTGGGAGTTGCCCAGGCTGATCGCCTCGGGGCGCCAGCCGTACAGCCGCACGATCGGCACTACCGCGGCGTGGAGCAGCTCGTCTCGCCGCATGTTTTCGGCCGCCGTGAGGTGGCCGTCGAGCAAGAGCTGCATGCGTGGACCATAGCGCAGAATCCCGAGCGGCTGCGACCACCTGCGACGGCTGCGACCCTCGCGTACCACGTCGGATCCGATGTTCGCGGCGTGCAGAAGGTGCTACCTAGAGCCCGCGATGCGCGCGATGTGGATTTCCCTGGCCGTGCTCGCGGCCTGCAGCAAGAGCGCTCAAGAAGGCGGCGGAGGTCCCGGAGGTCAGCGACCACCGCCCGAGGTCACGGTCGTGACGCTGAAGACCGAGAAGGTCGCGCTCCAGACCGAGCTCCCCGGCCGTACGGCGGCCTCGCTCGAGTCGGAGGTGCGCCCGCAGATCACCGGCATCGTCAAGGCGCGCACGTTCGAAGAGGGCGCGCACGTCAAGGCGGGGCAGGTGCTCTACCAGATCGACCCGGCGCAGTATCGCGCGGCCTTCGCCGGCGCCCAGGCCGATCTCGCGAACGCCAAGGCGATGCTCGAGTCCGCGAAGATCCGCGATGACCGGTTCGCCGGCCTCGTCAAGATCGAGGGCGTGTCGAAGCAGGAGGCCGACGACGCGCGGCTCGCGCACTCCGCGGCGATCGCGAGCGTCGCACAGAAGCAGGCGGCGCTCGACCTCGCGCGCATCAACCTGGACTACACCGCGATCAAGGCGCCGATCAGCGGCCGGATCGGCAAGTCGTCGATCACGGCCGGCGCCCTGGTCACCGCGAACCAGCCGACCTCACTCGCGACGATCCGTTCGCTCGATCCGATCTACGTCGATCTCACGGAGTCGAACGAGGCGCGCCTTCGGCTGCGCGCGGCGCTCGGCGAAGGCACGCTGTCGGCAGGATCGACGACGGTCAAGCTGATCCTCGGCGATGGCACGACCTACAAGGAAGCCGGCACGCTCGAGTTCGCCGAGGTCGCGGTCGACGAAGCGACCGGCGCCGTGACGCTGCGTGCGAAGTTCCCGAACCCCGACGAGACCTTGTTGCCCGGCATGTTCGTCCGCGCGCAGTTGAACCAGGCCGTCGCCCAGGACGCGATCCTCGCGCCACAGCAGGGCGTCACGCACGACGCGAAGGGCAACGCGACCGCGATGGTCGTCGGCGCCGACGGCAAGGTCGAGCTCCGCACGCTCGTCACGGACCGCGTGGTCGGCGATCGCTGGCTGGTCGAGAGCGGGCTCAAGGCCGGCGACAGGCTGATCGTCGAGGGGACCAACAAGATCGGCCCGGGCATGCCCGTGCACGCCACCGAAAAATCCGAGACGCCGGCGGGCTCGGCTGCCGCCCCTCTACCTACCGCGAAACACTAGATCATGCTCGCCAGGTTCTTCGCGCACCGTCCCGTCTTCGCGTGGGTGATCTCGATCGTCATCATGCTCGCGGGCGTGGCGTCGATCATGGCGCTCCCCGTCGCGCAGTTCCCCGATGTCGCGCCGCCGAGCGTGAACATCTCGGCGTCGTACGTCGGCGCGTCGGCCGACACCGTCGAGAACAGCGTCACCCAGGTGCTCGAGCAGACGCTCACCGGCATCGACGGCATCTTGTACTTCTCGAGCACGTCGACGTCGTCGGGCGGCGCGAACATCACGGTCACGTTCTCGCAGGCCACGAACCCCGACGTCGCGCAGGTCCAGGTCCAGAACAAGGTCCAGCAGGCGATCCCACGGTTGCCGACCGCGGTGCAGCAGCAGGGCATCGTCGTCACGAAGGCGCAGTCGAACTTCCTGATGATCGTCGGCATCTTTGACAAGACCGACCGAGCGAGCGGGTTCGACATCGCGGACTACCTGGTCTCGACGTTGCAGGATCCGATCGCGCGCATCGACGGCGTCGGCGCGATCCAGATCTTCGGTGGCGCGTACGCGATGCGGATCTGGCTCGATCCGCAGAAGCTGTTCGCGTTCGGCCTGATGCCCTCGGATATCGAGGCCGCGGTCGCCGCGCAGAACATCCAGGTCTCGGCCGGAAAGATCGGCGCGCAGCCGGCGCCGGCGGATCAGCAACTCAACGCGACCGTGACCGCGCAGAGCAAGCTGCGCACGGCCGACGAGTTCAAGCAGATCATCGTCAAGAACAGCCTCGACGGTGCGATCGTCCACCTCTCGGATGTCGCGCGCGTCGAGCTCGGTACCGAGGCCTACGACTTCGCGACCCGCTTCAACGGCCACCCTGCCTCGGGCCTCGCGGTGCTGCTCGCGCCGAACGCGAACGCGCTCGCGGTCGCCGGACGCGTCAAGGCTGCGGTGCACTCGCTCGAGAGCTCGATGCCGCAGGGGTGGTCGGCGGCGTACCCGTTCGACTCGACGAAGTTCATCCAGCTGTCGATCGAGGAGGTCGTCAAGACGTTGATCGAGGCGATCGTGCTGGTCGTGCTCGTGATGTTCGTGTTCCTGCAGAGCTGGCGCGCGACGTTGATCCCGGTGGTCGCGGTGCCGGTCGTGTTGCTCGGCACGTTCAGCGTGCTGCGTGTCCTGGGCTATTCGATCAACACGCTGACCATGTTCGGGATGGTGCTCTCGATCGGCCTGCTCGTCGACGACGCGATCGTCGTCGTCGAAAACGTCGAGCGCTTGATGGACCGCGAGGATCTGTCGCCGATCGACGCGACGATCCGCTCGATGAAGGAGATCACCGGCGCCTTGATCGGGATCGCGACGGTGTTGTCGGCGGTGTTCCTGCCGATGGCGTTCTTCAGCGGATCGACCGGCGTGATCTATCGCCAGTTCTCGGTGACGATCGCGGTGTCGATGCTGTTGTCGGTGTTCGTCGCGTTGACCGTGACGCCGGCGCTGTGTGCCTCGCTGTTGCGCAAGCACTCCGGCCCTCGTCGCGGCGCGTTCGGGTTGTTCAACCGAGGGTTCGAGCGGATGACCCACGGCTACCGCGGCGTGATCGCGTGGATGCTGCGCGGCCCCGTCAAGTGGCTCGTGCCGTACGCCGGCATCTGCGCGCTGCTCTACGTGTGCTTGGTCCGGCTGCCGATCGGCTTCTTGCCGGAGGAGGATCAAGGCAAGGCCATGGTGATCTGGACGCTGCCCGCGGGCGCCACGTTACCGCGCACGCTCGCGGTCTCGAAGACCGTCGAGCACTACTTCCTCGGCGTCGAAGCCAAGAACGTCGAGGCGCTGTTCACGGTCGCCGGGTTCTCGTTCATCGGCTCGGGGCAGAACACCGGCATGGCGTTCATCGACCTCAAGGACTGGTCGCAGCGCCGGGGCAAGGCCAACGAGGCCCGGGCGATCACGAACCGCGCCACCGGCGCGCTGTCGGCGGTGCGCGACGCGTCGATCTTCGCGCTCACACCGCCGGCGATCCAGGGCCTCGGCCAATCCCAGGGCTTCGACTTCGAGCTCCAGGCGACGCCGGGCACCGATCGAGCGGCGCTCGCCAAGGCACGCGATCAGCTCGTCGGCATGGCGAACGCCGATCCGCTGCTGATGGCGGTGCGGCGCGGCGACCTTCCGGAGACCCCGCAGCTCAAGATCGATATCGATCAGGCCAAGGCCGTCGCGCTGGGCCTGCGCCCCGATGACATCACGAACACGCTGACCGCCGCGTGGGGCGGCGCGTACCTCGGTGACTTCATCGACCGCGGCCGCGTCAAGCGCGTGTTCGTCCAGGGCGAGGGCGAGTTCCGCTCCAAGCCCGAGGATCTCGGCGCTTGGTACGTGCGCGGCACCTCGGGCGCGATGACTCCGTTCTCGGCGTTCACCAGGACGCACTGGTTCTTCGGCGCGGAGTCGCTGTCGCGCTACAACGGCCTCGCGGCCTACGACATCCAGGGCATGGGCAAGCCCGGCGTGAGCTCGGGCACGGCGATGGACGAGATCGCGAAGGTCGCGGAAAAAATCCCCGGCACGACGCATGCGTGGAGCGGCCTGTCCTATCAGGAGCAGGTCGCGAGCGGCCAGACGACCTCGCTCTATGCGATCTCGATCCTCGTGATCTTCCTCTGCCTCGCGGCGCTGTACGAGAGCTGGTCGGTGCCGTTCTCGGTGCTGCTCGTGCTCCCGCTCGGCGTGATCGGCGCGGTGCTCGCCGCCCGGTTCCGCGGCCTCGAGAACGACGTCTACTTCCGGGTCGCGCTGTTGACGACGATCGGCCTGGCCTCGAAGAACGCGATCTTGATCGTCGAGTTCGCCGAGGACGCCTACCACCGCGGCGCGAGCGCGATCGACGCGGCCGTCACCGGCGCGCGGCTGCGCTTGCGGCCGATCATCATGACGTCGCTCGCGTTCGTCGCCGGCGTGCTGCCGCTCGCTTTGTCGACCGGCGCCGGCGCGAACGGCCGCGTGTCGATCGGTTCGGGGATCGTCGGCGGCACGGTGACCGGCACGTTGCTCGCGATCTTCCTGGTCCCGGTGTTCTTCGTGATCGTACGCAAGGTGGTCACCGGAAAGCGGACGCTGTCGTGAAGCGCGCGGTGTTGGCCGTCGCGCTCGCGGGGTGTTACTCGCTGGCGCCGAGCTACCAGCGGCCGGCGGCGCCGATCCCGAATCAGCTACCGGGCGGGCAGGGCAGCGGCTCGCACCTCACGCTCGCGCAGTTCGTCAAGGCGCCGAAGTTGCGCGAGGTGCTCGCGCGCGTCGTCGCCCAGAACCGCACGCTGCGCCGCACGGCGCTCGACATCGAGTCGGCCCGCCAGCTCTACCGCGTGCAGCGCGCGCAGATGTTGCCGTCGGTCGATGCCGTCGCGAACGTGACGTCGACGCGCGCGTTGGTCGGCAGCCCCGACAACGCGACCGCGCGGTTCACGTCGTACGGCGCGTCGGTCGGGCTCGCGAGCTGGGAGATCGATCTGTTCGGCCGGCTCAAGAGCCTGTCCGATGCGAAGCTGCAACAGTACCTGTCCTCGATCGAGCAGGCCAAGGCGACCCGGATCAGCCTGATCGCCGAGACCGCGACCGCCTGGGTCACGCTCGCGGCGGATCGCAGCCGGCTCGTGATCGCCAAGGACACGATGGCGACCTCGCGACAGGCGATGGATCTCACGAAGCAGCTCGTCGTCGGCGGCACCTCGAACGCCGGCGACTACTGGCAGGCCTCGACGGTGTTCCAGCAGGCCCGCGCGGATGTCGCGATCCTGACCGCGGCGATCGCGCAGGACCGCAACGCGCTCGAGCTCCTCGCCGGCGGTCCGCTCGACGACGCGCTGTTGCCCGTGGCGCTGCCCGCGCAGCTCGACTGGTTCGCCGAGGTCCCGGTCGGGCTCGGCTCCGAGGTGTTGCTCGAGCGCCCCGATGTCGTCGCGGCCGAGCACGATCTGATGGCGGCGAACGCGAACATCGGCGCGGCGCGCGCACAGTTCTTTCCGTCGCTGACGCTGACCGCGAGCGGAGGCCTCGCCAGCGTCGCGCTCGCCTCGTTGTTCACGGGGCCGGCCGCGGTGTTCACGCTCGCCCCCGCGCTCGCGTTGCCGCTGTTTCGCGGCGGCGCCAATCGGGCGAACCTCGCGTATACCGAGGCGCAGGAGCAGAGCTTCGTCGCTGCGTACGAGCTCGCGATCCAGACCGCGTTTCGCGAGGTCGCCGACGCGCTCGCGACGCGCGCGACGATCGACGAAGCGCTGGATGCTCAGGCCGCCCTCGTCGAGGCCGCGACCAAGGCACTCGCGTTGTCGCAAGCGCGTTATCAAGCCGGCGTCGATACGTTCCTGACCACCCTGGTTTCGGAGCGCGCTCTCTACGCCGCGAAGAACTCGCTGGTCGCGACGCAGCTCGCGGCGCTCGGTAACCGCGTCGCGCTGTATCGCGTGCTCGGAGGCGGGCTCGACTAGTTGTGAAGTGTGTAAGGCGGTGCCGGGTACGCGCCGTCGCAGGCGAGGCCGTGCAACACTGTTGCAATGAAGCTGCTCATCGCGTGCGCGACCTTGAGCCTGATGACCGGATGCCTGGTCGAACAGCATCGTAACTGTGCCCGCGGTGAGCGCTGGGACGGCCATCACTGCATGGTCGATCGCGGCTACCACGACCACGACCACGACCACGACCGCGACCGAGACCGCGACCACGACCACGATCGCGATCATCGCGACGGCGAGGGTGGCGTCGACGTGCGCGATCACCGTTAGGGTCAATGCCCTGGTCGGCGAATGCCCGGATCGGCTCGCAGCTCCGAGCGCCAGAACTGAAATTCTACGCTGTACCTGTTGTAACGATCCCCACTGGTTTTTTTCGATCCGGATGGGGTAGGGGCGGGTTAGGCTATCTCCATGGGTGGGAACCGTAACGACCGCAACACCCGCACCTTCGAGCCGGCAGAGCTCGAACGGCTTGCGAGGGAGTCGGTGGAGGCAGACGAGCTGGAGGCGCGGCGGGCGCCCCTCGAGGGCCGTGCGACCACGGTCCAGGATCCGTTGACCATGGCGCTCCTGGCCGAGGTCGCTCGCAACGCCCGAACACAAGACTTCGATCCGGCCGAAATGCACGAGCTAGAAGACAAGCCCGGCCTCGCTCATCCGAACTTGAAGCGGCGTTAATCGTGACGCGACCAGCGGGTCCGGCGGGTCCGGCGGGTGAAAAAAGTGATGCTGAAATGGCGCCCGGTGTGTGCCACAGTAGGTCCATGGATCGCTCGCTCGTCCTCAAAGCCAGTGCGCTGGCCCGAGGTACGCGCAAGATTCCGTTGTTCGTCGAAGCCAGCAGCGACGCGGATGCGGTGGCGCTCGACGAGGCTATCGATGCCGAGTTCGTCGAGCTCGTCGAGCCAGTGGCGCTCGTCGTCCACGCGACCATCGCCGAGCCACGCGTGACTCCGGCCCGCGCGCGCCGCGCGACCGATGCCTACGCGAGCCAGCCCCTCGCGCGCCGTCCGATCATCGCGATCGGCTGACCTAGATCGCGTTGACCTAGATCGCGTTGACGACGAGCACGACGCCCACGATCAAGAAGATCCCCGCGGCGACCTTCTGGGTGACCTGCGGATCGAGCAGGCGGCCGGCGCGATTGCCGACGAACACGGCGAGTGCCGCGACGCACCACAGGGCAGCCATCGACGCGAGCAGGACCGTGACCCATGCGTGGTAGCGGGCCTCGAGCGCGGCGGTGCCGAGCTGCGTCAGGTCTCCCCACTCGGCGATGAAGATCACGCCGAACGTGGTCGCGAGCGCGCGCCAGAACCCGGCTGGCGGTTTCGCTTCGGCATCCTTTTCGTCATCCTTGCGGAACCACATCATCACCGCGAACACGATGAACACGGCGCCCGCGCCGATGTGGACGTAGCGCGGATCGAGCCGGGCGAACAACGACCCGGCGAGCACCGCGACCGCGCTTTGTACGGATAGCGCAAGCGACGCGCCGAGGAACACCGGCACGGCCTTGTGGCGCGTCGCCAGCACGACCGCCGCGAGCGCCGTCTTGTCGGGGAGCTCCGCGATGAAGATGATCCCGAAAACCGTGCCGAACAGCGCCAGTGACATCCCTCCAGGGCGTAGCACGACCACGTTGCCACCGCTTGCCAACGGACTTCATGCATAGTCCGCACATGGATCGCCTCGCTCGGCTCGTGGTTGTCGTCGTCGGTGTCCTCGTCCTCGCGGCGTGCAGCAATGACGCGCACCACATGACGACGGTCGACGTCGACGCGCCGGGGATGGGCTCGGGCTCCTCGCACGTCGACGCACCCCCGCAGCAGGGTGGCCCGAACGTCGTCGATCTGCAGGTGTCCGGCGATCCCGATCTGATCGAGTATCGCGATGGCAGCGGGCCGTGGATCGTGCCGGTGCTCGCCGGTCAAGCCTACGAGCTCCACGTCACCGACGCGTATCAGGTCGTGCTCGCGTGCAGCTCGACCGGCGTCGCGGGCAACGAGGACTCCGAGCAGCTCGACGCGACCTTTGGAGACGGCGCGCACCAGTTCATGTTCTGTCAGTCGGGCGGCACGACGACCCCACCGGCGACCCTCGCGGTGACCGGCCAGATGCAGCAGGCCGGCAAGGTCATGTTCGGGGGCGTCACCAAGTCCGGTACCACCTCGCCGTGGAGCTTCTCGCTCGCGGTCGCGATGGGCCCCCATGACCTCGTCGCGTTCGATGCGACCAAGATGCAGATCACGCGCGACATCGCGGTCGACGCCGCGGTCGCCCTACCAGCCGTCGACGTCGGTGCGAACGGGACGGCCTACACCAACGCGACCCTCTCGCTCACCGGCCTCGCGACCGGCGAGACGGTGCAGAGCGAGTCACTGCTGTTTACCGACAACGACTACGCCCAGTTGTCGCAGACCACCGACACCAGCGTCGTGCTCGCACCGGCCGCGCTGCTCGGCCAGCACGACTTCACCGAGCTCGATGCCAAAGTGACGAACATGGCGGCCGGGACGTTCCGCAGCGTGTGGGCGTACGACAACACGACCACCGCGTTCACGCTGCCGCCGGTGTTGTCCGGCGTCACGTTCGGGACGGCGGTCCCGATCACGGCGCAGTGGGGAACGCTGCCTGACGTGTCGACCGTGGTGCTCGAAGCGGATGCGTTCACGAACACCAACTTCACCGTGCAACGCGTGACCGCGACCCAGGCGTGGTTGACGAAGGCCGGCGCGACCTCGCTGGCCTTCGCGAGTGACGCGGCCAACTACGATCCGAGCTGGAACGTCACCCCCGCCGGTGCGTACCTCTTGTTCGAGGTCGAGACCGATTCACAGATCGGAGCTGCGGTCTCCGGTCTCGAGATCAGTCCGCAACCTGCACGGTCGACGGCGCGCCTGCAGCAGGCGCTGCTCGCGCGTGTGCACCAGGCTGCGCATCGCGTGCGGGTTGTTGCATCAGGTAACAAACACGTTCGCTCGTTGTAAGGAGATTGTCGTCGGAGTGCCGGCCGAAAAGTGGTTGGCTAGTGGCCATGCGAACCCTCGCGATCGTGCTCCTCTTCGCGGCCTGCGGTAGTTCTGGTAACGGTGGCGAGGACGGCGGCAACAAGCCCGCGGATGCGCGCGTCTTCCAGGACGCGCCACCGAATGTTCCGGCGATGATCACGATCGGCGGCACCGCGCTCGACAACAAGGCGAGCGGGCCCCCGGTCCCACTACCGGGCGTCGCCATCGCGTTGTTGAGGGTCAGTGACGATTCGATGATCGCGACCGCGACCAGCGATGCGCAGGGCAAGTACTCGATGACCGTCACGACCAGCGGGCACGTCGTCGACGCCTATCTCGAGGCGACGATCTCCGGCTACGCGCCGGCCGCCGTGTTCCCAGCGGCTCCGTTCCAGCAAGACACGCCGGACGCGGACTCGAACCTGATCACGACCGCCAACTACGCGGGGCTTCAGTTCATCAGCGGACAGCAAGCCGGCATGGGCTTCGTCGTCGTCGGGATCCTCGACGCGAACGCGATGGCCGTGGCGGGCGCGAAGGTGTCCAGCACGCCGGCCGGCGTGTACAAGTACAGCGATTCGAACGGCACTCCGACGGGGACGACCTCGACGAACACCGACGGTGCTGCGTTCTTCACGAACCTGGCCCCAGGCATGGTCACGATCAGCGCGACCAAGAGCGGTGCGACGTTCAAGTCGCACGCGATCAAGGCGGCGGCCGACACGTTCACGTCGAGCGTGCTCACCGAGTAGCGAGCTGCCGAGCACGTCGGCGGTCGTGCCGGTCTCGCCGATCCTCTTCATCACGCGCTCGACCGTGTGGGTGTGGACCTCGAGGCTGCGATCGGCCATCGCATCGGTGACGAACGTGAGGTGGTGGCCCCGGTCGCGGGCCTCGCGGGAGCTCGAGGCGTGCGAGCCGGAGTCAGCTCTCGAGCTTGTCGACCACGAGCTCGATGAACTCTTTTGCTTCGTAGTCCTTGTACGAGTAGCCCTCTTCGAACCAGCGCGAGACCGGGTCGTCTTTGCCCTCGTTCATCTGTTTCGAGATCGAGCCGCGATTGCTGACCTCGACCAGCCGGCCGATCACGGCGTCCGCGTTGGGGTGGTCCTTGTAGCGCTTGCGCAGCCAGGTGAACAGCAAGTAGACGAGCGCCGGGTCGGCATCCTCGACGATCGCTTGAGAATCCGCCGCGCTCAGCTTGCCCTCTTCGATGCCCTCGAGGATCCGGTGTGCTGCGCGCTGGTGTTGCTCGACTTCCATGCCGCCTATCTAGCATGAAACAAGTGGTCGCCCGCTCGGCTGGCTTCGCGCGTGTAGCCGTTTGTCCGGTTCAAATTCGACCGGGGAATTACGCCTACATGCGCCCGAAACCCTCCCTTGGGCACGCGACTGTGCCACAGTGCGCAAATGGCAGTTGGAGATCTTGGCGTGAAGGTATTTTCTGCGACCAAGGCTCGTGATCGCGAAGTGCTCGGCGAAGTGATCACGGAGTGGATCCGGGCTCACGCCACGTACGAGATCATCGACAAGATCGTGACGCAGTCATCGGATGCCGAGTTCCACTGCCTCGCGATCACGTTGATCTATCGGGTCGCGTAGACGCCGATTCGCCGCGGCGCGTCGTGATACGATGACCGCGTAGGTGAGGGGGATCTCGATTCGTGCAGGGATTTGTGCGTCGATCGTCACGAGCGTGGCGATGGCGCAGCCGCAGCCAGAGCCGGCACCGCTGACGCCGTCGGCGCCCGCCGCACCCGCGGCCCCGGCCACGCCCAGCGCCCCGCCTGCCACACCCGAACCGCCTCCGCCCGGGCCGCCTCTGCCCGAGACGTCGCCCGAGCCGTCGGGAATCGCGGCCCGCCTTCCGGTGCTCCAGATCCACGGCTTCGCGAGCGAGGGCGGCTTCGTCTCGACCGCGAACGACTACATCGGCATGTCGTCGCAGGGCGACCTGCACTTCTTCGAGGCCGGCCTGAACGTCTCGAGCGAGGTCGCCGATCGGTTGCGGGTCGGCATCCAGCTCTACGGCCGCGATACGGGGCGATTTCGCGATCTGCCGCCGCGCATCGACTGGGCGTACCTCGATTACCGCTGGCGGCCGTGGCTCGGCCTGCGCGCCGGCATCATCAAGATGCCGTTCGGGCTCTACAACGAGTATGCCGACATCGACGCGTCGCGGCTGTCGATCTTGCTGCCGCAGTCGGTCTACCCGTTACAGGACCGCAGCGCACTCCTCGCGCAGACCGGGTTCTCGATCTACGGCGAGCACCGGTTCGGTACGTCCGGCGCGCTCGAATATCAAGCCTGGCTCGGCACGCTCGATATCCCGAGCAACGCGCTCGTGCTCGACGGTGCTTCGCTGGATCGGGCCGAGACCCGCTACGTGACCGGCGCGCAGGTGTTCTGGCACCCACCGGTCGACGGGCTGCGGATCGGCGCGACGCTGCTCCGGGCCTCGATCGACTTCGATCTCACGCTCGACGCCACGACGGTCATGGCGCTCGTTGCCGCCGGCCTCGCGCCGCCGACCTTCGACGGCAAGCTCGTGATCTCGCAAGCGCCGAACACACTCGTGATCGGTTCGGCGGAGTACCTGTGCGGAGATTGGACGTTCGCCGCCGAGTACAGCCGGTGGCTCACGCATCAGTCGTCGTCGCTACCGGACCTGTTGCCCACGTTCGACCGCGACAACGAGCGGTTCTACGTGCTGGCCGCACGCCGGCTGTCCGCGCGGTTCGAGACCGGCGGCTACTACTCGGTCTACGAGGTCGATGCGAACGATCGTGCCGGTCACGATCGGACCGCGTTCCCGATCCGATCCAACGCCTTCCAGCGCGACCTCGCGGCGACGCTACGGTTCGACGTCAACCCCGCGTGGCTGTGGAAGGTCGAGGCACACTTCATCGACGGCACGGCGGAGCTCGAGCCCGCGACGAATCCGACGCCGGAGCGCTACTGGGGGCTGTTCCTGTTGAAGACCACGGTGACGTTCTGATGCACGGGCTCACCCGGCGCGGCTGGATCGTGGCGGTCGCGCTCGTCGCCGCGCGCTCCGCGTTCGCCGCCGAGGAGCGGTTCATCGTGATCGTTCATCCCGACAACCCCGTGACCGAGGTCGATCGCGACTTCCTGCGCGACGCGTTCCTCAAGAAGGCGACCGACTGGAGCCATGGCGAGACCATCCACCCGATCGATCTATCGAATCGGTTCGGTGTGCGCGAGGTGTTCACGCGCGAGATCGTGCGCAAGACCCCCTCGCAGCTGCGCAGCTACTGGGACCAGCAGATCTTCTCGGGGAAGGGCACGCCTCCGGTCGAAGCGGACTCGCTCCGCGAGATGATCGAGTACGTCGCCGCGAACGCCGGCGCCGTCGGCTACTTGCCCGCGGGAACCGCTCCGGGTCGTACCAAGGTGGTCGAGGTCACGTAGGTGGCACGGCGGATCCCGTTTCGCTACCGGGTCGGGCTGCTCGTGCTGCTCGCGGCGATCGCGCTTGTCACCGTCACGGCCGTCTCGCTGGTCCTCGGCAACCGCAGCGCGGCGAACCTGTCGGGGATCGAGACCCGCTACGTGCCGCTGATCGAGCTCCACCGCGACCTCGAGACCACGTTCGAGCAGATCTGGCGCACCCTCGAGGATGCCGCGGATGCCGGCGAACCGGTCAAGGTGCGCGATGCCGATGCGCTGCGCGGCGAGCTGTCGAGCCGGCTGCGCGCGGGCGGCCCGACGATCGCGGACAACGGGGGCGACGCGGCCGCGCTCTCCGTGGAGCTCGCGCTGTACTACGGACCGGCGCGCGAGCTCGCGGTCGAGCTCGCGCGCGGCACGCCCGCCGGCCAGCTGTCCTCGCAGATCGCGACGATGCAGCGCGCGCGGTTCGCGTTCGCGTCGCACCTCGATTCGGCGACGGCGCCCAACCGCGAGCGCCTCGCGGCCGCGTTCGAGGCTGCCCGTGCCTCGCAACGCTCGTCGCTGCGGATCGACATCGCGGTCGCGTTCGGCGCGCTGCTCGTGATGACGTTGTTGTCGTGGCGGATCATTCGTACGACCGTCCGTTCGATCTATGCCGTCACCGAGGGGGTCGAGCGCCTCGCCGCCGGCACGTTCGATCACGAGATCGTGGTCGCCTCGACCGACGAGATCGGCGATCTGGCGACCGAGGCGAATCGTACGGCGTCGCGGCTCCGCGAGTATCGCGAGCAGGTCGGGCAACAGCACTGGATCTCGACCGGGGTCGCGGAGCTCGCGGATGCGATCGCCGGCGAGCTCGAGCTCGACGTGCTCGCGGCCAAGGCGCTGAGCTATCTCGTGACCTACCTCGGCGCGACCGGGGGGACGATCCGCGGCGCCGACGACCACGGCACGGTGCGGACGCTCGCGTCGGTCGGCACGGCCGGTCCGAGCGACGGCGAGACCTTGAAGGTCACGCTACCGCATGGGGAGCGCGTGATGGCCGAGCTCGAGCTGGCGCTGCCGGCACCGTCCGAGCGCGCGCGCGAGCTGGTCGATCGCGTGCGTACGTCGATCGGGATCGCGCTACGCGTCGCCGAGTCGCGGCACGATATGCGCGAGCTGCTGCGCGCCACGGAGGCCGCGAACCGCGAGCTCGAGGCGTTCGGTTACTCGGTCTCGCACGACCTGCGCCGCCCGCTGCGCGCGATCGACGCCTTCAGCCGCGCGCTCGTCGAGGACTGCGCCGCCGAGCTGCCGCCGGAGGGTCACGATCATCTCCGCCGGATCACCGCGGGCGCGCAGCGCATGGCCGAGCTGATCGACGACCTGTTCGCGCTGTCCAAGGTGACGCGCGGCGAGTTCCGGCGCGAGCCGGTCGACCTCTCCGCGCTCGCCACGACGATCGTCAACGAGCTGGCGCGCAACGAGCCCGAGCGGCGCGCCGAGGTCTCGGTCTCACCCGGGGTCCTGGCGACCGCCGATCCGAAGTTGATGAAGATCGTGCTCGAGAACCTGCTCGGCAACGCGTGGAAGTTCACGTCCAAGGTCGCGGTCGCCGCGATCACGTTCGGCGTCGCCGATGGCGTCTACTTCGTGCGTGACAACGGCGCCGGCTTCGACATGAAGTACGCGACCGGCTTGTTCGGACCATTCCAGCGGCTGCACACCGATAAGGAGTTCGCCGGGACCGGCATCGGCCTGGCGACGGTGAGCCGGATCGTCCAGCGTCACAACGGGAGGATCTGGGCAGAAGCCGTGGTCGACGCCGGGGCGACGTTTCGGTTCACGCTGCCCGAGGGGCGATCGGCCGGTTAGTCGTCGATCAGGTCCTTGGTCCAGTCACTCGTGTCGATCAGATCCTTCGAGCTGGTGAGCTCCACCGGCTTGGCGACGAGCTCGTCCTCGATCAGCGAGGTCATCCGGTGGAGCTCGTCCACCACGAGCGCGTGGATCAACGAGGCGCGGGGGTTCGCGGCGCGCTCGCGCTCGGCCTTGGCCGCGCGTACCGCCCGCGCGACATCGCGCGAGCTTGCCTTCAACGCGTGCGAGAACAAGAATCCGGCGAGCGCGTCGCCGTAGTCGGCCGCGGTCTGGAACCGAGCCTCGCGATCGCGAGCGAGCGCCTGGCGGACGATCGCGTCGAGCTCGGGCGGGATGTTCGGATCGAGCGCAGGCAACGACGGCACCCGCGCCTCGCGCACCAGCTGGATCGTCGCGTACGGATCGTCGCCGACAAACAGCCGGCGGCCCGACAGCAGCTCCCACGTGATCGTGCCGAGCGCGAACACGTCGGTGCGGGCGTCGACCGCTTCGCCGCGCGCGGCCTCGGGAGACAGGTAGCTGAACTTGCCCTTGACCACGCCCTCGTCGGTGTTCTCGAGCTGGCTATCGGCCTTGGCGAGCCCGAAGTCGACGACCTTCACCTCGCCGTTCTTCGACAGCATGATGTTCGGCGGCGACACGTCGCGATGCACGATCCCGAGCGGCTTGCCGCTGTAGGGATGGTCGAGCACGTGTGCGTAGTGCAGGCCCTTGCACGCCTCGATCACGATGAACAGCGCGAGGCCGATATCGCGGAGGTGAAGCCTCGCCTGGCGCGCCATCCACAGCTTGAGGTCGCAGCCGTCGACGAACTCCATGACCAGGAAGTAGCTGCCGTCCTCCGCCTTCGCGACATCGAACACCTG
The DNA here is from genome assembly GCA_039922635.1 of Kofleriaceae bacterium. Classification (GTDB taxonomy): domain Bacteria; phylum Myxococcota_A; class Polyangia; order Haliangiales; family Haliangiaceae; genus JABFXX01. Next base: position 64,573 of record JBDTEH010000109.1, read on the forward strand.
GACGACGTTCGCGTGCTGCAGGAATAACGAGAGCCGGGCCTCGTCGAGGAACATCGCGACGAACTGCGGATTCGACGTCAGGTGCGGCAGGACGCGCTTGATCGCGACGGCCTTCTTGTAGCCCTGGATCGATTCCGCCATGCCGCGGAACACCTCGGCCTGACCGCCGCCGCCGAGCCGATCGAGGACGGTGTACTTGGTCTGCACGTTCGTTCATCTTGCCACGTGGCGGTCGCGCCACTGGCTGATTTCACGGCGTCGTTGCGGGCGCACTCGTCGGCTCGGGCGCGGGGCCGGGTGCCGGTGCCGGTGCCGGTGCCGCTGCCGGTGCCGGTGCCGCTGCCGGTGCGGCCGGCGGTGCCGTCGTCGTCGTCGTCGTCGTCGTCGCGTAGGCCTTGAGCTGGTCGTGAATGCTGATCTGCAGGGCATCGGTCTTGCCGGCGACCCAACCGGGGACGCTCGGGTCCGATGGATCGACCTTGTCCGGCACCGAGGTCAGCCCGTGCTTGCGCCCGATGATCGAGGTGACGGCCAGCTTGTAGGCGTCGCCGTCGGTCTTGGTGAGCTGGACGCTGAACGCCAGGTTGATGCTGTCTTCCTGCAGGCGCGCGATGTTCTCACCGGTCGTCGTGTCGAGCTGTCCTTCCGGCGTGTACCACTGGCCCTGGGTCTCGAGCCGGAGTGCACCCTCGTCGTCCATATGGATCTTGTATTTCGCCTCGGTCGCGGCCTTCGCCGCGGCGAACAGCGTGGCGGGCGCGGCCTTGTAGGTGGTGTCGCGAGCGGTCTTGAGCTCGGCGGATGAAGGCCCACACGCCGCGAGCACGAAGGCGACGGCGAGTGAGGCCAGAGCGACGATCTTGATCATGGCCGATCCGTACATCCGGCACCGCGGTTTGCAAGGCGCACCGTCGCAAACGTGCGGCAACGCGCCGCCAACGAATCGGGCGCGATCGTGCGGACGAACCGAGCAGACGCGCTATCATCCGCGCGTTTTAGGATGGCCTCTTCCAGGACCTATGTGGTGCGAGCGAGTCTGTGGGCGGTGATCTTCACCGCCGTGCTCGGTCTCGCGATCGTGGTGGGGTCTCGCAACCTGGCGGAGTTCGACGCCGCGCTGGTCGGCTATACGTTCGCGACCTTGTTCGCGACGTTCGGGATCACCTATCGCTACGCGATGTGGCTGCAGCGGCCGCCGACCCGGATGTACTGGCGACAAGGTTGGCGTGCATTCCTCAATCCGCGGACCTTTCCGAGCAGCGTCGTTCGGTTCGCGCGCCGAGCCGTGACCGAGGTCGCCGCGAATCGCTTCATCTTCCGCCGGGGCCTCATGCGCGGGCTCACCCATTTGTTGCTGATGTGGGGCTGCATCCTCGCGGCCGCGATCACGTTCCCGCTGGTGTGGGGCTGGATCCACTTCGAGACCATCCCCGGGCACCTCGACACGTACCGGACCTACGTGTTCGGCTTCGCGGCGGGCGACTTCCCGGTCCACTCCGTGCTGGCCTTCGTGGTGTTTCACGGGCTGGTCTGGGCCTCGTTCCTCGTGCTGGCGGGCGTGATGCTCGCGTTTCGCCGGCGCATGCGCGATCGCGGCGCGCAGGCCTTGCAACAGTTCGGCGAGGACGTACTGCCGCTCGTCCTGCTCGGCGCGATCAGCATCACCGGCCTGATGCTGACGATCAGCTACACGTGGCTCCGGGGCTATGGCTACGACTTCATCGCGATCCTGCACGCGGTGACGGTGATCGTGACCTTGCTGTGGCTGCCGTTCGGCAAGTTCTTTCACATCTTCCAGAGGCCCGCGCAACTCGGCGTCGGGTTCTACAAGGACCAGGGAGCGCGTAGCGAGCAGGCCCACTGCAAGCGCTGCGCTCGTCCATTCGCGTCCGCGATGATGGTCCGCGATCTGATCGCGGTCGAACGCGAGCTCGGCTTTCGCTACGAGACCCACGCGGGAGGCGCCACGCACTACCAGGAGATCTGCCCGGCCTGCCGGCGTGCGCTGTTCGGGCTCGCACAAGGTCGCCTGTGGACCGCGAGCGAGAAGGACTGAGTCATGGCGAAACTTCCCGTCGACGAGCTCGCGATCATCCATGCGTTCGGGCCGCACCTGTCCGCGAGTACGCGCGGCGGCACCGCGGGCGCTCCGGACAAGCTGGTGAAGACCCACTGCTGCTTCTGCGGCCAGCAGTGTGGGATCCAGCTCAAGGTCCGGGACAACGAGGTGGTCGGCTTCGAGCCATGGGACGAGTTCCCGTTCAACCGCGGCATGCTGTGTCCCAAGGGCGTCAAGCGCTACATGCAGGGCTCGCATCCGGATCGTCTGGTGACCGCGGTGCGCCGCGATCCCGCGGCGTCGGGTGGCTTCAGCGCGATGCCGTACGAGGAGGCGATCGCCTATGCAGCGCGCGAGATCTCCCGGCTGCAAACGGAGCACGGCAACGCGTCGGTCGGCGTGCTGAGCGGCGCGAGCCTGTCGACCGAGAAGACCTACCTGCTCGGCAAGTTCGCGCGGGTCTGCCTGAAGACGCCCTTCATCGACTACAACGGTCGGCTCTGCATGGTCAGCGCGGGCGCGGGGAACATGAAGGCGTTCGGCATCGATCGCGCCGCCAATCCGTGGGAGGACATGATCGGCAGCGAGGTGATCTGGGTCGCCGGATCGAACGTCGCGGAGTGCGCGCCGATCACGACGAACTACATCTGGCAGGCGCGCGAGCGCGGCGCGAAGGTGATCGTTCAGGATCCGCGGATCACGCCGATCGCGCGGACCTGCGATCTCTACCTCCCGGTCCGTCCGGGTCGTGACGCCGCGTTGTTCGCGGGCGTGCTCGGCTTGATGATCGAGCAGGGCTCGATCGATCGCGAGTTCGTCGACACGCACACCGTCGGGTTCGATGCGGTCGCCGACTACTGCAAGACCTGGCCGGTCACGCGCGCCTCCGAGGTCACCGGGGTGCCCGAGCGCTCGCTGCGCGAGGCCGCGGAGCTATGGGGGGCCGCGAAGTCGAGCTTCTTCCTCCACGCCCGCGGGATCGAGCACCACTCGAACGGCGTGCAGAACGTGCTCGGTGCGATCAACCTCGTCCTCGCATCGGGCCGGATCGGCAAGCCGCACTGCGGCTACGCCACGATCACCGGACAGGCCAACGGGCAGGGCGGACGCGAGCACGGTCAGAAGTGCACCCAGTTGCCGGGGCTCCGCGACATCTCGGTCCCGGAGCATCGCGAGTACATCGCCTCGGTCTGGAACGTCGAGGAGCGCGATCTCCCGGGCCCGGGTGTCGATGCCTACGAGATGTTCCGCAAGATCGACGCGGGCGAGATCAAGGGCCTCGTCGCGATCTGCTTCAACCCGAAGGTGTCGCTCCCCGACAATCAGTTCGTCACGCGCGCGCTCGAGAAGCTCGAGTTCTTCGTCGCGATCGATTTCTTCCTGAACGACACTGCTCGCCACGCCGACCTCGTCCTGCCCGGTAGCTTGCAGGAGGAGGACGAGGGGACGGTGACCCAGGTCGAGGGCCGGATCATCAAGATCAACAAGGCCGTCGAGTGTCCCGGCGAGGCGCGCGCCGACTGGAAGATCATCCAGGATCTGGCCCGCGCACTCGGTCGCCCGCACGGCTTCGAGTTCGCGGGCCCCCGCGAGATCTTCGAGGAGCTCCGCGTCGCCAGCAAGGGCGGCGTCGCCGACTACTCGGGCGTCACGTACGAGAAGCTCGAGCGCCAGATGGGTGTGTTCTGGCCGTGCTATAGCCACGATCCGCGGACCGGTGCCGCGACGCCGGACGATCCGGGCACGCCACGCTTGTTCGAACCTGGGAGCTACAACCCGGTAGCCAAGGGCGCCGGACCGTTCTACTTCGCCGATGGCAAGGCCCGGTTCAACCTCGGCGAATATCGGCCCGCCGTCGATGACGTGACCGAGGACTATCCGATCTTCCTGACGACCGGGCGCGTGGTCAGCCAGTTCCTGTCGGGCACTCAGACCCGCAGGATCGGCCCGCTGGTCAAGCAGTACCCCGAGCCGCGCATCGAGCTCCATACCCGGCTCGCCGCCAAGCTCGGGATCTCGCACGACGACTGGACCACGTGCGAGACGCGCCGGGGCGCGATCACCGTGCGCGCGTCGGTGGTGACGACGATCCGCCCCGATACCGTGTTCATTCCGTATCACTGGCCCGGCGACAAGAGTCCCAACCGGCTGACCGTGGCCGCGCAAGATCCGATCAGCAAGATCCCCCAGTACAAGGTGTGTGGCTGCCGGGTGCGGCGCGCCGATGCTCCTCCCGCCTATGCGGCGGACCACGAACCGCAGCAGTGAGCCGCCATGCCCGTACCTCATGACCACGAGTTCTTCGTCGACCCCAGTCGCTGCATCGGTTGTCAGGCGTGCGTGGTCGCGTGCACCGAGTGCGACACCCATCGCGGCGACTCGATGATCCATCTCGAGTACGTGGACCGCGCCACCTCCGTGCAGACCGTGCCGGTCATCTGCATGCACTGCGAGCAGCCGACCTGCGCCGAGGTCTGTCCGGCCGACGCGATCAAGCGCACCAGCGACGGCGTCGTTCAAAGTGCGACCAAGCCGCGTTGCATCGGGTGCGGCAACTGCGTCGTCGCGTGTCCGTTCGGCGTGCCCGAGCTCTACATCGAGCGCGCGGTGATGATGAAGTGCGACATGTGCTACGACCGCACGTCCGTCGGGAAGAAGCCGATGTGCGCGACGGTGTGCCCGAGCCAGGCCTTGTTCTTCGGAACCCGCGATCAGATCCGCGCGTTGCGACCGCGGTCCAAGGCGATCAACCAGTTCCAGTTCGGCGATCAGACCATCACGACCCGCGTCAACGCGATGGTGCCGCGCGGTCCCACCGCGCCGACGCACGTCGACGTCACGGCTGCGATGGAGGAGCGCCCTCACAATCGCAACCTGCGGCTGCCCGTGATCGATACCCGCGATCCATTCGCCAAGGTGGAGGTGTAGCGATGCCCGACGAGACCACTCCGAGCGATCCGGGCGGCTTCGCACCGCCCCGCGATCCCGACGACATGACCGTGGCGCCCGATGGACGACCGATGGAGGACCAACCACGCTGGCGTCAGGACTTCGCGATCGATACGGCCGAGGCCAACTTCGTCGCGCGGCGCGACTTCGCGAAGTTCCTGGTCTTGACCAGCGGGGCGTTCGTCGCCGGCCAGGCATGGATCGCGGCCAAGAGCCTGGTGCGCAACCACCGTCCCGAGCCGGGCCGGGTCCGGATCGCGTCGTTGGCCGCGCTCGCCGCGGGGAGCGCGACGATGTTCACCTACCCGGGTGACAACGATCCGTGCCTGTTGATCCGCATGCGCGACGGCACGCTGCTCGCGTACAGCCAGAAGTGCACGCACCTGTCGTGCGCCGTTATCCCGGAGCTCGAGCAGGGCATCCTGCGGTGTCCCTGTCACGAAGGCATCTTCGACCTCGCGACCGGCCGCAACATCGCAGGCCCGCCGCCACGACCGCTACCGCGTATCGAGCTCGAGATCGCCGGTGATGACGTCTACGCCGTGGGCGTCAAGGCCACCACCACATGAGCAACAAGGCCCGCCGCCAGCTGACCCGCGCGCAGCGCCTCACCGTGATCTACGGGGTGGTCTGCTTCGTCCTGGTCTTGGTCGTGCTCCAGTTGTGGTTGCTCACCGCCACGGTGAACGCGTGGCTCGGGGATGACGACGGCGTCGTGTGGCCGGCCCTGGCCGCGAGCGTGGCCTGCTTCGCGCTCAACGTCGGCCTCCTTCGCTACTTCCTGCGGCGATGACCGAGTCCACGCAGCCCGTCGGGGGCCTCGCCGCGATGCACCCGGCGTACTTCGCGCTCGTGATGGCGACCGGCATCGTGTCGCTCGCGTGCGAGCTGCTCGGCCTGCACCCGATCGCCGTCGCCCTGTTCGTGCTCGATCTCGGCTTCTACCCCCTGCTGTGGGCGCTGTTGATCGCGCGGATCGTCCTGCACCGCGAGCGCGTGCGCGCCGACCTGTTCCACCACGCGCGCGCCGTCGGGTTTTTTACCATCGTGGCCGCGACCTGCGTGCTGGGTTCGCAATGCCTCGTGGTCGGCGGCAGCTTCAGCGCCGCGCTCGGGTTGTGGTTCGCGGGCATCGTGTTGTGGGCCGTCTTGATCTACGGCGTGTTCTCGATCCTCACGGTCAAGACCGAGAAGCCTTCGCTCGCCGACGGCATCAACGGTGGCTGGTTGATCAGCGTCGTCGCGGCCCAGTCGGTCAGCGTGCTGGGGGCGCAAGTCGCGCCCGGACTTGGCGCCCACGCCGACCACGTGCTGGTGTTCTCGCTCGCGATGTGGCTCGGCGGCGGGATGCTGTACCTGTGGATCATCTCGCTGATCTTCTATCGCTACACGTTCTTCACGATGAGCCCTTCGGACCTCGCGCCGCCGTACTGGATCAACATGGGAGCCGCGGCGATCTCCACGCTCGCGGGGACGATGCTCGTCGCGGCCGCCCCGCACTCGCCGGCGGTCGAGCAGATCCTGCCGTTCGTGCGAGGCCTGACCTGGATGTGGTGGGCGACCGCGACCTGGTGGATCCCGATGCTGTTGATCCTCGGGATCTGGCGTCACGGCGTCCGCCGGTTTCCCCTCCGTTACGATCCGCTGTACTGGGGCGCGGTGTTCCCGCTCGGCATGTACACCGTGTGCACGTTCCGGCTAGCTCACGTCGTCGACGCGGCCTTCCTGGTCTCGATCCCGCGCGTGTTCGTCTATGTGGCGTTCGGCGCGTGGGCGCTCACCGCCTTCGGCATGGCCAAGCACCTGCTCACGCGCCAGTCGCGCCGCGGATGACCGAAGCGACGCGGACGCGCTCGGCCGGCACGGCGATCGCCTGCATGAAGTAGTGCTTGAAGGGTTCGACCCAGGGTTGTTCCTCGACCGCGCGCGCCATGCACAGCAGCCACGCATCGCGGGCCGCTGCGTCGATCTCGAACCGTGCGTGGAACCCGGGGATCGAGATCGGGCCGAACCGTTGCCGATACTCGTTGGGGCCTCCCAGCCACGCCACGAGGAAGACCGCGAGCTTGTCGCGGACCTCGGTCAGATCGGGTGCGTGCATTGCGCGCACCGTTCGCGCCTCCGGGAGCTGTTCCATGTGCGCGTAGAACCGGTGGACGAGCTCGTAGATCCCGGCGCTCTCGCCGGCGGCTCGGTACGACGCGTCACCGGTGCCATAGCCCGGCGTCATAGCGCACGGATCCCGACGACCTCGTGGGCGAGCCCACGTTCGATCGGCAGTAGCTGGTCGGCGGGTTGGGACGTCACGCGCCTGCTCCGATCACGCGTTGATCCCAGGTCAGGAGGTGCTCCTCGATGGCGATCTGTGCGCGAACATGCTCGTCGAGCCGGGCGAGCTCGACATACAGCGCGCGCTCGGCCGGTCCCGCGCCCTCACGCGCTCGGTACGCCCGGCCCGTGACCGCACGGATCTGATCGATCACGGTGCTCACGGCATGGTGATCCGCGTGGATCCCATCGCGAAGCCGAAGCCGAACCGCCGCCGCGGAGCGCTCGACCAGCATCGCCTCCTCGCGGCCGAGGTGGTCGAGGAGCAGCGGTTGGAGTCCGCGGACGAGATGCGCGAGCTCGCGGGAGCCGTCGTCGCCGCGAGCGCGCGAGGCCGCGATCGCCATCGGCACGACGAACGGCAAGCGCGCCCACACGTAGTCGTGGAGGTTCATCACGGCGTGGTCGAGCAGGGTCGGGCGTGTGACGATGGGGCTCATCCCACACCGCGGGTCGCGCGCGAGAACAAGATGTTGTTCTCGAGGTGGATGTGGTGCATCAGCTCCGCCTCGGTGGCCTCGAGGCCGTGGTAGAGCGCGGTCCACGTCGCGCACGCATGCGCCGGCAGCCGGAGGTCGTCGGTGAGCTCGCGGATCTTCAAGAGCTGCTCGCGGTGCGAGTCGTGCTCGCCTTCCATCACGCGCACCGGCATGTAGACGGCATTGCCCTGCTCGCCGCGGCGGATCATCGGGAACAGGATGTTCTCCTCCTTGCTCATGTGGCTCTGCATCTCGGCGAAGAACTCCGTCAGCACGTCGGCGAGGCCCGTCGGCACGCCCGGTTTGTTGACGTGCACGCGCTCCACCTTGCGAGCAGCCTCGATCAGCGGTGGAACATCGCGGCGCAGGCCCGCGTGGTAATGGCCCTCGAGGTGATCGGCAAGCTCGGCTTGCGAGCGATGTTCCCAGGTGGGAGAGCCATCGCTGCGCCGGGACTCCTGGTCGAGCTCGGCGGAGATCTCCGCGGGGTCGAGGCCCGCGTGTTCGCACGCCTCCTGGAGCGAGCGGCGGCCACCACAGCAGAAGTCGAGCTTGTGCCGCAAGAACACGCGGGTCGCAGAGGGCTGAGCGGCTGCGAGCTCGCCGATGGGGGTGGTCAACGCCTGCATATCGCACGGAGATGCATGGGCTCGACCAGCAGCAACTAATTGGAATTACGAGGTATGGGTCGCCGCGACAACGAACCACGTTGTGATGATCACAACGCGTTGTACGAATCACTCGTGGACCCCTGGCCCGCGCTGCAGCGAATCGCGATCGATCTGACGGAGGGCCTGCGTGCGGCCGACCGCTATCAGCGCCTGCTCGAGGTCGTGCGCTCCGCCATCCCATGTGATGCGACCGCGCTGCTCGCGCTTCGCGATGGAGAGCTGTGCCCGCTCGCGGTCCACGGCCTCTCGCCGCAGGTGCTCGGGATGCGCTTCGCGCCCGCGGATCATCCGCGTCTCGGCGCGGTGGTGCGCAGCGCGAAGCCGGTGCGCTTCCCCGCCGACTCGACGCTGCCCGATCCGTTCGACGGCCTGGTCGAGGGCGATCCGCATGCGCTCGCAGCGGTCCACGACTGCCTCGGCTGTCCGCTCGTCGCCGAGGGACACGTGATCGGCGTGCTGACCGCCGATGCGCTCGCGACCGATGCCTTCGACCTGCTCGACGAAGAGTTCCTCGCTGCGCTCGGCGCGCTGGCGGGCGCCGCGCTCCACACGGCGCGGCTGATCGAGACCGTCGAGGCGGTCGCCGAGCGCCGCGGGCTCGTGGTTCAGGAGTTGATGCGCACCCAGAGCAACGCGGCGGGAGCGCAGATGCTCGGCGTCAGCGCCGCGATCGACCTGGTGCGCCAGGAGATCGACGCCGTCGCGATGACCGAGTTCCCGGTGCTGATCCTCGGCGAGACCGGCGTCGGTAAGGAGCTGGTCGCGCGCGCGATCCACGACGGATCGCGCCGGCGCGAGGCACCGCTGATCCAGGTCAACTGCGCGGCGCTCCCCGAGGGGGTGATCGAGAGCGAGTTGTTCGGCCATGTCCGCGGCGCCTTCACCGGTGCGGTTGCCAACCGCGCGGGAAAGTTCGAGCTCGCCGATGGCGGGACGCTGTTTCTCGACGAGATCGGCGAGCTCCCGCTCGCCGCACAGGCCAAGCTCCTCCGCGCCCTCCAGGAAGGCGAGGTGCAACGCGTCGGCGCCGACAAGCCGGTCGCCGTCAACGTGCGGATCGTGACCGCGACCAATCGCGATCTCGCGAACGAGGTCGCCAGCGGTCGGTTTCGCGCCGACCTCTATCACCGGCTCGACGTGTTCCCGCTCCGGGTCCCGCCGCTGCGCGAGCGGCCTGGCGACGTCGCGATCCTCGCGGGGTTCTTCCTCGATCGCTACCGCGTCCAGCTCGGGCTCCCGAAGGTCGTGCTCACGGCGGCCGCGACCGACTCGCTCGAGGCGAGCCAGTGGCCGGGCAACGTGCGCGAGCTCGACCACGCGATCGCGCGTGCGATCTTGCGAGCCCAGATGCGCACCGCCGCCGGCCAGCCGATCAAGATCGACGCCTTCGATCTCGATCCGACGGTCGCGCCGCCGAGCTCGGTCGAGAGCTTCCCCGAGCCGCTCGCGCGCAAGGTCGCGCGCGGCCAGGTGTCGTTGCGCGACGCCGTCGAGGAGCTCAAGCGCGCCGCGGTCGCGCAGACCCTCGAGGAGACCGCCGGCAACTGGGCCGAGGCGGCGCGCCGGCTCGGGATGGATCGTAGCAACCTCCATCACCTGGCTCATCGGCTCCGTGTGGGGCGCTGATCGAGATGAAGGGGCTCGGCACGTGCCTTGCGAGGGGAGGGGGGCGATGACCCAACGCTCGGTTGCCACGCGCTCGTTATGGCCGCGCGAGCATGGTGCATACATTCAACTGTTGATCCCGCTGGTCACGGCGCTGATCGCGACCCATCCCGGCCCCGCGGCCGGTGCGCTCGCGCTCGCGGCGGCGCTCGCGTTCGTCGCGAGCGAGCCACTCCGCGTGCTGCTCGGTGATCGTGGTCCGCGCATGCAAGAGCTCGCGGCGCGGCGCGCCCGCTGGCGGCTTGGCGCCCTCGGCGCCTCGGCCCTGATCGCGGGAGGCCTCGGCCTCGGCTTCGGTCCGCGCGCCGCGCTGTGGGCGGCGTTGCTGGTCACGCCACCGATCGGCGTGCTCGTGGTCGCGGCGCGGCGCCGCACCCTGGATACCTTCGGTGGCGAGCTCGCGGCGGCGGTCGCGTTGTGCGGTGCCGGTGCGCCGGTCGCGGTCGCAGGCGGGATGCCGATCGGCGCTGCGATCCTGATGTGGGGGGCGTGGTCGTTGGCCTACGCGACGACCGTGATCGCGGTGCACCACGTGATCGCGCGTCATCGCAAGGCCCGGCCAGCGGGACATGCTCGGCGCTCGGGCGTGCTCGTGTGCGTCGGGCTCGCGACGCTGATCGCGATCGAACCCACCGCATGGTTCGCGGCGCCGCTGATCGTCGTCGCGCTCGCCGTGATCGCGCTGACCCCGCCGGCCACGCGACTGCGAGCGATCGGCTTCACGTTCCTGGCCGCCTCCACGGTGTCGGCGGTGTGCGGCGTCGCGGTGTTCCGCGGGAGGGGATGCGCGCTCGAACCTACCTCGCCGCCGCCTCGCGCGTCGTGCGTATCCGGACGTTCAGCGCCAAGCCTGTTCGCGGCGCGCACGCATCTCCAGGACGATCTCGGCCTGGACCTCCGCGGGCAGCGCTGCGATCGCGGGAAAGATGACGCGTTCTTCGAGCTCGAGGTGCGCCTCGAGCGGTCCGGCGAGTGCGGTGGTGGCGCTAGCGAGCCGTGCCGCGGTCCGGTCACTCCATCCCCCCGCCGAGATGTCATCGCACACCGCGACGAGGTCATGGATGCAGGGTGCTTGCACGACGTGATCGTCACTCATCGTGGTGAGGGCCGCGCGGGTCTCCGCGCGCGCTTCGCGCAAGCGGGGCGCGATGGTCTCGTCCTCGTCCGCGAGGTGCAGGGGGAAGGCGCCCGAGAAATAACGATGGATATCGGTGGCGACGGCGGCCGCCGCTTCGTGGTTGACTCGGTCGCCGGCCGCGAGCCGTTCGGCGCTGCGCAGGAACGTACGGATTCTCAGGTGGCATTCCTGGAGCAAGTCGACAAGACCTTCTTGCGCACGACGCCGGCCGATCGAGAGGAGCATTGAGACCCAATACTGCATCGCACGTGCCGGCCGTCGTGTCCCAGCAGATCGCCACGCCCGCCACGCCCGCCGTGCCGCGAGAGGACCTGCTCGGAACGGACGCGCGCGACGCACGCCGCTGGCTCGGGCTCGCCGTCCTCGCGCTTGCCTACTCCGGCGTGCTCGCGATCATCCTCGTGATCGGTCGGATCCCCGGGCTCGCTCCCGCGTTGATTCACGATCCCGACTTCGCACGGCGTTGCCTGGTGGTTCACGTCAACCTCGCGGTAGGCGTCTGGTTCTTCTCGTTCGTCGCCGGGCTGGTCGGTCTGCTCCCCGGCCCGCGGCCGCGGCGCGCGCGCATCATCGCGCCGAGCCTCACGGCCCTCGGCGTGGTCGCGTGTGCGATCTCGATGTGGTTTCGCTCCGCGGCCCCCGTGCTGTCGAACTACGTGCCCGTGCTGCACGATCGCTTGTTCCTCATGGGGCTCGCGCTGTGTGCTCTCGGCATCTCCGCGAGCTTCTTCGATCGACGGCTGCTCGCGGTCACCCGCGCTCCGAGCCTGGGCCCGATCCCGCGCGATGCCGCGCTCGGGCTGCGCACCGCCGCGTGCGCGTTCCTGATCGCGATGGCGACGATCGTCGTGGCCTACGTGACCCGGGAGCCCCACGGCGAGGTCGTCGCCGGCTACGAGCGGTTGTTCTGGGGCGGGGGGCATGTCCTGCAGATCGCAGCGGAGATGGGGATGCTCGCGGCGTGGTTGATCTTGCTCCGTCACGAGACCGGGGAGACCGTGCTGTCCCCATGGCGCGCGAGGGTCGTGTTCGGCTCGATGCTCCTGCCCGCGTTCGCGGCACCGTGGCTGACGCTCGATCCGTTGCCGAACCCGGCGTTCACGACGATCATGGAGCTCGGGCTCGCTCCTGCGGTCGTCGTGGTGATCTGGTCGGGCGCCAGATCGCTGTACCGGCGACGGGCGTCGTGTCACGCGTGGTCGCCGGCGTTCTCGGGGTTATCGACCAGCGTGGCGATGACGTTGATCGGCTTCATGTTCGGCGCGGCGATCACCGCGAACACGACCCTCACGCCGGCGCACTACCACATGAACATCGGCGCGGTCACCGTCGCGTTCATGACGGTGCTGCTGACGTTCATGTCGGGGCGCGAGGTTCCCGCCCGCTGGCACCGCCTGGCGATCTGGCAGCCGATCATCTACGGGATCGGCCAGAGCATGTTCGCGACCGGCTTGGGGATCGCGGGGTTCTGGGGCCAAGCCGCGCGCAAGATCTACGGACCCGAACAACACGGCGGCACCGTGGTCGAGCGCAGCGGCCTCGTCTTCGCCGGGGTCGGAGGCCTGCTGGCGTTGGTCGGCGGCGCCATGTTCGTCGTCCTCATCGCCCGAGCGTGGCGCCGGCGCCGACTGGCCGAATGAGCCCGATGAGCCCGATGAGCCCGATGAGCGTAATCTGATGAGGACGCCGTCCGCGGTCTACAGGTGAAAGTCTCCGCAGGCCTCGGGCTGGTAGTGCAACTCGACGACGCGCACGCGCTTGCGCCCCGTCGGAACGTTCCAGTCGATCGTCTGGCCGATGCGTAGCCCGAGCAGGGCGCTCCCGATCGGCGCGAGCACCGAGATCCGACCGTGCTTCGGGTCGGCATCCTTCGGATACACGAGCCGCACGTTCCGCCGCACGAACGTGTCGATGTCCTCGTACACGACCTCGCTGTTCATCGTGACGACATCGGGCGGCACGTCCGCCTGCGGAATGATGTTCGCGCGATACAGCTCCGCATCCAGGGACTCGAACGCCATCGGATCGTGCTCGTCCAGCACGCGCAGCAGGCGCTGCTTGTCGGCGTCACCGATGATGATGGGCTGTGGATGAAGCGACTGCATGGAACGACTCCAGGACAAGGCGAGACCAGCGCGCGTGCACCGTGCCCAACGATCATGCGCACGAGGCACGACGCCAGACGTGGGGTGACCCGCAGCTCTAACGTGGGTCGGAACCCGTGAATGTCAAGCTGGCATCGGCCCGCGATCACCGCGATGACCGCGTTACTCGCATCGTGGATTCATTCCGCAAATCGATCGACGAGCCTCGATCGTGATCGCTGCAGACGATGCAGGCGATGCGCGCGTCGCGTTCGGGCCGCGCAGTCCTTGCGCGAATCGTCCAGAAATCTCGGGCACGCTGGATGCTCGATCGTCATGCATGTCGCGAGGTGCCCGAAGCCATGAACCCTTCAGGCCCGCGTCTGGCTCTCACCGCACGTAGGAGGTCTTCGATGTGGAAGAATGAATCTGGGATCGATCGGGCGCTGCGGTTCGTCCTCGGCGTCGTGGTGTTGTCCCTCGTGTTCGTCGGGCCCAAGACGGCGTGGGGCTGGCTCGGGCTCGTGCCGATCGCCACGGGCCTGGTGGGCTTCTGTCCGCTCTATCGGTTGCTCGGCCTCTCCACGTGTCGCGTGAGCACCGCCGGCAAGCCCCAGCGTCAGGGAGCGTGACATGGCCCGGCCAGCGCCGTTCCCGCATCACTACACCGTCACGCTCGCCGATGGGCTCCTTCTCGCACCTCCGCGCGATCCGATCGCGCTCGGGCCGCCGCCGCAGTTCGGCGGGACCGATGCTCGGTGGAGTCCGGAGGAGCTGCTCGTCGGCGCGGCGCTCGAATGTCTGTGGACGACGTTCGAGGCGTATGCGCGTCACGATGGCCTCGAGGTCCACGGATGGTCGGGGACCGGGGTCGCGGTGCTCGACAAGGGCCCGCGGGGCCCGGTGTTCACGTCGATCACGCTGTCGGTCGAGCTCGCCGTCGCCGCGGCCGACGAGGAACGTGCGCGTCGCCTCCTCACTACCGCCGAGACGAACTGCATCATCTCGAACGCGCTCGCCGTCCCCGTCACGGTCCAGGCGAACGTCCGCGCCGCGTAGCGCTTGCGGCGCGGGGCTTCACAGCTGCGCGACGACGCGCGCGAGCCGGCCCCGCACCTGCTCGGCGACCGGGGCCAGCGCGGCATCCTGTGCCGCGATCGTCTGCATCGGATCGACGGCGATCACGGTGGCGCCGCCGCCGTCGCGCTCGTAGACCACGACGTTGCACGGCAACATCACGCCGATCTCGAGGCTCTTCCCGAGCGCCTCGTGCGCGAGCGTCGGGTTACACGCACCGAGGATCTTGTAGCGGCGGAAGTCCTTGCCGAGCTTCGCCTTGAGCGTCGCGGCGACGTCGATCTCGGTGAGCACGCCGAAGCCCTCCGCCTTGAGGGCTTCGGGGAGGCGCGCGAGCGCCTCGTCATAGCTGATCGTGAGGTCTCTGCGGATTCCTGGCGTCGTCATACCTGTGAGAGCGCTGGCGGCGCCAAACGGTTCACACGGTTCACCCGATCTGGCCCAGCCGGGTGTGACGGCGCTGCTCCCGGCGCTTGATCAGAAAGTACACGACCGGGACGGTCATCCGAGACAGCAGTAGCGAGGCGATCTCCCCTGCCATCAGCGAGATCGCCAGGCCCTGGAAGATCGGATCGAACAGGATGATGAACGCGCCGACGATGACCGCCGCGGCGGTGAGCGCCATCGGCCGGAACCGGATCGCGCCGGCGTCGGTCACCGCCTGCTCGAGAGGGACGCCCTCGCCGAGCCGCTGCTCGATGAAGTCGACCAGGATGATCGAGTTGCGGACCACGATCCCGGCGCCCGCGATGAACCCGATCATCGACGTCGCGGTGAAGAACGCGTGGAGCGCACCGTGTGCCGGGAGGATGCCGATCAGCGAGAACGGGATCGCGGACATGATCACGAGCGGGGTCTTGAACGATTGAAACCACGCGACGTTGAGGATGTAGATCAGCACGAGCACCGCGGCGAACGCGATGCCGAGATCTCGAAACACCTCGTAGGTGATGTGCCACTCGCCATCCCACTTCATCTCGTAGCGATCGCCGCGGAAGGGCTGCGCCGCGGTGTGCTGCTCGAGCGCGTAGCCCTCGCGCAGCGTCATCGCCGAGATCTGCGGGGACAGCGCGAGGATCGCGTAGACCGGGCTCTCGATCGCCCCGGCGACGTCGGCGGTGACGTAGACGACCGGCATCAAGTTCTTGTGATAGATGGAGCGGTCCGCGGTGACGAGCTCGGGTCGGACCAGCTCGCCGATCGGGACCAGGGCCCCGCCGCGCCCGGCGATCTGGAGCGCGAGCAGCCGCTCGAGATCGGAACGGGTCGCGCGATCGAGCCGCAGCACGACCGGGACATCTTCGGTGGCGCGCGGGTCGTGCAGCAGACCCTGCGGTTCGCCCTCGGTCGCGAGCGCGAGCGTGCGGACGAGCTCGGCCTGGCTCACCCCGTCGAGCGCGGCCTTCTCCTGATCGACGATGAAGCGGTACTTCGGCTGGTCGTCCTCGACGTACCAGTCGACGTCGACGACGCCCTCGGTCCGCTCCATGAGGCTGCGCACGGCGCGCGCGACCTCGATCTGGCGCTCGTAATTCGGGCCGTAGATCTCCGCGACCAGCGTCTCGAGGACCGGCGGGCCCGGCGGCACCTCGGCGACCTTGATCCGGGCGCCAAACCGCGCCGCGATCGGCGCGATCGCCGTGCGGATCCGCGTCGCGATCGCGTGGCTCTGCGCCGAGCGTTCGCCCTTCTCGACGAGGTTGACCTGGATGTCCGCGACATTCGCACCGCGCCGCGAGAAGTAGTGACGGACGAGGCCGTTGAAGTTGTACGGGCCGGAGGTGCCGACATACGTCTGGTAATTCGTGACCTCGGGCTGGGTCCGGATCGCATCGGCGAGCGCCTGCGTCGCGCGGTCGGTCTGCTCGAGCGTCGTGCCCTCCGGCATGTCGACGATGATCTGCAGCTCGCTCTTGTTGTCGAACGGGAGCATCTTGACGCGCACCCACTTGATCGCGACCAGGCTCATCGCGGCGAGCAGCAGCACGACCACGCCTCCGAGGAACAGCGCCCGCAGCCGCGCGACCCGGAGCAACGCCCCCATCACCCGGCGATAGCCGCGCGTGAGGACGCCCTCGCGATCCTCGTGCGCGACGCCGTGCGCGCGCAGCAGCCTCACCGTCGCCCACGGGGTCACGATGAACGCGACGAGCAGCGAGAACACCATCGCCGCCGTCGCGCCGAGCGGGATCGGCCGCATGTACGGGCCCATCAGGCCGCCGACGAACGCCATCGGCAAGATCGCCGCGATCGTCGTCATCGTCGCGAGGATCGTCGGGTTGCCGACCTCGTCGACGGCTCGCACCGCGACCTCCGCGAGGTCCGCGCCGCGATTCTCCGGCATCCGCGCGTGGCGCGCGATGTTCTCGACGACCACGATCGCGTCGTCGACGAGGATGCCGATCGAGAAGATCAGCGCGAACAGCGTGATCCGGTTGAGCGTGAAGCCCATGAGGTAGAACACCGCGAGCGTCAGCGCGAGGGTCATGGGGATCGCGAGCAAGACGATGAACGCCTCACGACGGCCGAGCGCGAACCAGATCAGGAGCGAGACGCTGAACACCGCGATCGCCATGTGGAGGAGCAGCTCGTTGCTCTTGTCGCTGGCCGTGGCGCCGTAGTCCCGCGTGACCGCGAGCTCGACGTCGCCCGGGATCAGCGTGCCGCGCGCGGCGTCGAGCTTGTGCATGACGTCGGCGACCACGCTCACCGCGTTCTCGCCCTTGTGCTTGGCGACCGACAGGGTGACCGCCGGCACCGTGCCGGCGCCTAGCGTCGCCTCGGCCCCGGTCGCCGCGACGCCGGCGCCGAACCGCACGTAGGTCGAGGGCTCGTCGGGACCGTCGACGATCGTGGCGACATCGCGCAGGAACACCGCGTGGTTGGCGGTCGCGCCGATCACGATGTCGCCGACCTCGCGTGGGGTCGCGAGCACCGTGCCGAGCTCGAGCTGGAGCTCGCGATTGCCGGTCGCGATCTCGCCGGCCGATCGGCGTTCGTTCGCCGCCTGCACGGCCGCCGCGATCTGCGCGGGCGCGAGGTGGCGCGCGGCGAGCCGCTGGGGATCGAGCAGGACCCGCACCGTGCGGCGCTCGCCGCCGGTCACGGTGACCTCACCGACGCCGCCGACCTCCTCGATCCGGGTGCGGAGCTCGGCCGCGAGCCGGCGCAGCTCGAAGCCGGTGTAGCGCGTGCTCCACAGGGTCACCGCGAGCACCGGCACGTCGTCGATCGAGCGCATCTTGATCAGCGGCGGCGAGGCGCCGGCGGGGATGGCGTCCGCGTGAGCGCCGAGCTTTTGCTGGATCCGGACCGCCGCGCGCTCCTCGTCCTGGCCCACCTTGAACCGCACGATCACCGTCGCGACGCCCGGGCTCGAGGTCGAGTAGATGTACTCGACGCCGGGAATCTCCCACAGGATGCGCTCGAGCGGCGTCGTGACGCGTTGCTCGATCTCCTTGGCCGAGGCGCCGGGCATCCGGACCGTGACGTCGCTCATCGGGACGATGATCTGGGGCTCCTCCTCGCGCGGGAGCTTCACCACCGCAAACACGCCGAGCAGGATCGACGCCACCAGCAGCAGCGGCGTGAGCTTGGAGTGGATGAACGGCCGCGCGAGGCGGCCCGCGAGGCCGAGCTTGGCGGGACCACTCATCGCCGTGCCTCGACCGGACTCGCGTCACGCAGCTCGTGCGGCGGATCGGCGACGACCTGTTCGGCCTCCGAGAGGCCCGAGAGCACCTCGGTCCAGGCGCCCTGGCGTTCGCCCGCCGTGATCATCCGCAGCCGGGCGAGGCCGCGCTCGATCACGAACACGCGATCGAGCGCGCCGGACCGGGTGATCGCCGAGCTCGGCACGACCAACCGCGATCGGTCGCCGACGCGAAACCCGACGCGCGCGAACGTTCCGGGCCGGAGCTCGGGCGTGCCGTCGAGATCGATCTTCACGATGAAGCCACGGGAGGCGACGTCGACGCTCGGTGATAGCTCGCCGATCTTGCCGGCGAGCGTGGTGTCACCGATCGCCACGGAGACGACATCGCCGAGATGCAGCGCGGCACCGCGCGACTCCTCGACCGAGACCTCGACGCGGAGGCTCGCCTCGTCGTCGAGCACGAGCAACGCGGTGCCGGGAGACGCCAGCGCACCCGGATCGATGCGGCGCTCGACGACACGGCCGGTGAACGGTGCGACCACGCGGGCGTAGTCGAGCGTGGCCTGGGTCTCCGCGAGCCCGGCGCGGGCGACCTCGATCCCCGAGCTCGCGGCACGCAGCCTCGCCTCGGCCATGGCGAGCTGCGCCGAGGTCCCGCGCGACTTGCTGTCGGCCTCGTCGTACTCCTGGCGCGTCACGGCGCCGCCGGTGAACAACTTGTCGACCCGATCGCGCGTGGTCTTCGCGAGGTCGGCCGCGATCCGTGCGGCCTCGACGGCGCTCGCCGCCTCGGCGCGCGCTTCGAACGCGTGGTCGAGCTCGGCGTGGCCGCGGGAGATACCGGCGCGGACGTCGTTGGCCTCGAGATCGACGAGCACCTGGCCGACGGTGACGCGATCACCAGCTCGCACCAGGACATCGCGGACGTAGCCGGAGGTCTTGCTCGTCAGCGTGATCGTCGTGCGGCCCCGCACCGTGCCGCTCGCGAGGTACAGCTCGGCCAGCGGCTCGGTGTGCGCGGTGGCGACCCCGACCAGAACCGGCGGGCCCACCGCTGGGGGTTGGTGCGCCTCGTGGTGTCCGCAGCCGGCGATCGCCATCGCCGCGGAGAGGATCGCGACCGCGATCGGGGCTCCACTATCTCGACCTCTACCCATGGTCCGAGTCAGAGCCGCGCGCGCGTGAAAGGATTCAGGGCGGGGCAGCGCTCGCGGCCGGGTCGAGCGCCTTGACGTGATCGATCACGAGGTCGAGGCCATCGGCGCCGATCGCCCCCGTGCGACGGAACACCTCGACGCCGTCGCGAAACACGATCAACGTCGGGATCGCGCGGATCTGAAACCGCGCGGCGAGCTCCTGCTCGGCATCGGTGTCGACCGTGCCGAACACGACGCTCGGGTGGCGCTCGCTCGCGGCCTCGAACACCGGGGCGAACGCCCGGCATGGACCACACCAGGTCGCCCACCCGTCGATCACCACGATCCCGCTCGCGAGGGTCTGCTCGAAGGTCTGCAGGGTCAGCGCGACCGACATCGTTGCCTCCTGTCGACGTGAGAGCCCACCCCGACCGAAACGGTTCGGGCAGGTTGACAGGCCGCACGATCTCGCAAAGGTTGTGAGTGCATGGCTGACTCACCCGACGCCGACCTGATCGCGGCCGCCCGCTCGGGCGATCGCGAGGCCCTCGAGCTCCTGCTCGAGCGCTACGAGCCGCAGATCTATCGGTTCGGCCTCCGGATGTGTGGCGACGAGGAGTCGGCGCGGGAGGTGCTCCAGGAGACCCTCCTGGCGGCGTTTCGCCACCTGCCGGGCTTCCGCGGCGAGGCCGCGCTCTCGACCTGGCTCTATCAGATCGCGCGGAGCTTCTGCATCAAGGAGCGGCGTGACGTTCGGCCGACGATGTCGATCGATGATGCGCCGGCGACCGAGCTGGTCGATCCGGCGCCGGGCACGGACCTGCGTGCACACGCCCGCGAGATCGGGGGCGCGCTGTCGCGGGCGATCACCGCGTTGCCTGCCGAGCAGCGCGAGGCGCTCGTGCTGCGCGACGTCGAGGGGCTGTCCGCCGAGGAGGCCGCGCAGATCGCCGGCGTGGACGTGGGGGCGCTCAAGAGCCGGTTGCACCGCGCGCGGATGACGGTGCGCCGCGAGCTTGCAGCGTGGCTCGAGGGCGGCACGACCGAGCCGTGCCCGGAGCTCGCACGATCGCTCACCTCGTACGCCGGCGCCGAGATCGATCAGGCCGCCTGCGCGCAGATCGAAGCGCACCTCGCGACGTGCCCGCGCTGCGCCGCGGGATGCGACGCGCTCCAGCGGACCGTCAGCCTGTGCAAGCGCATCCCCGGCGGCGTCGTGCCTGCCTCGGTGCGCAGCGCGGTCCGTGCGGCGATCGCCAAGACGATCGGGACGACCTGGCGCGACCACGCGATCTAGTGGAGCCCCAGCACGAGCCCGAGCGTCGCTCCATAGAGGGTCGCAGCCCAGGCGCGGGACCACAGCGGGCACGCCCCCGACCGACAGCCGATGACTCGGTGAAGCACGTATCCGGCGAGCCCACCGCCCGCGGTCGCCAGGCTCGTGATCAGGATCGACATGCCGGATAGAGCCTCGCGGCGGTCGAAACGGTTCGGCCCGCGGTCACGACGGACGCGCGATGCCCTCGTAGGTGAAGCTCAGCCAGCGGACGCCATCGCTGTAGTCCGCCGCGAGCTCGTCGAGTTGATACCCGGCCTCGCGCAGGATCGCCCCGACGTCGCGATCGAGGCGGCAGCCACCTGCGATCCGGCGCCAGATCGGCGTGAGCGCGTGTTGCCAGCGCCGCGTGCGAGCCTCGGGGGCGAGCCCGTGCTCGACGAACACCAGCTCGCCGCCGGGCCGCAGCACGCGGCGGACCTCGGCGAGCGTGCGCGCTGGATCGCCGACACTGCACAACGCATACGTCACGACCGCCGAGTCGAACGACCGCGCGTCGAACGGCAACTGTTCGGCCGAGCCCTCGACGAGCGAGACCGGCACCGGCGCGGACGCCGCCCGCGTGGCCGCCCGCACCAACAACGGCTGCGACGGATCGATCCCGGTGACCCGCGCGACGCGCGCGGGATCGTAGAACGCGAGGTTGAGGCCGCTCCCGACGCCGAGCTCGAGCACGTCCCCGTGGGCACGCGGGATCCAGCGCCGGCGTTCGTCGAGGATCGCGCGGCTCCGGCACGCCTTCTCGACCAGGACCGGCAGGACCCGCTCGGACCACAGGCTCATCGGCCGAACAACGCCCGGATCGCCTTGCCCAGGCCTCCCGGCGTACCGGCGGGCTCCGCTTCGCGGCAGTGGCAACGATCGGCGGCGGCGACGTGACCCAGCACTTGCTCGACGTGGGCGCCGCAGCCAGCCCAGGTCGGACGCTTACAGTTCTTGCACGTGACGGCTCTACACATCGGGAGCTCCTTCTGCCATGAGAGCCAGGATCTGCGACAACGGTTCGGCCGAAGATCGTCGCATTTGTCTTGCCGGCGCGAGGTTCCCGCTCGCGTCCACGGCTGCGGGCCTTGGCGGGGCTTGGCGGGGTGGCACGCGTCGTGTTACCAGCGTCACATTCGATCGTGTGGCCGGTGCACGACGCGTGCATCGCGGACCGCGACCGTGTGCAATCACCCGATGAAGCCCTGGTTCCTGGTCCTGCTCGCGTGCTGCGGCAGAACACCCCTCGTCGACGAGCCCGGGGCCTTCTTCACGTGGGATGCGCGCTCGGTGCATTGCGCGGCCGAGATCGACGATAGCGACGCCATCCCGATGACGAGCATCACGGCCGCGCTCGATCGCGCCGTCACCGATGGCAGCGTCCTGGAGCTGTTGGTCCACCGGCCCGGCCAGTCGATGACGCGCGCGGAGTTCACGACCCTGCTGCAGGCGATCGCCGATCGCAACCTGCCGTTCCTCACCGTCAAGGACATGCTCGCCGGCCCGCCGCGCGCGGGCGTCGCGCTCATGTTCGACGACGCCTATCCCGATGTGTGGCTCGCGGTCGAGGATCTGCTCGCGCAGTACGATGCGCACGTCACGCTGTACATCACGTGGTACGCGCGGCTCGACCAAGTCTCTCGCGACAAGATCCGCCAGCTCGCGGATGACGGCCACGACATCGAGGCCCACAGCGTCAATCACCTCCGCGGACCGAACTATGTCGAGGCGCACGGGCTCGATGCCTACATCCACGACGAGGTCGTGCCTTCGTTCGAGCTGTTGCGCGCGGACGGCTATGACCCGGTGTCGTACGCGTATCCGTTCGGGATGCGCACCGACGAGATCGATCATGCGATCCTGGCAACCGGCTACGCCAAGACGGTCCGTGCGCTGGTGCAACCGAACCCGGCGCGCGCGTCCGCGTGCCCGCTGTGAGCTAGTTTCGCCACGTGACATCGACGGCCGCCATCCGCTCGCGTGACGAGTTCTGGGTACCGACGAGGCTCGCGAACCCGGCGGCCACGCCCGCATCGACGTGGTCCGTCACGTGGGCACGCACGCGGACCAAGACCGGCACGTAGAAGCCATCGTTCCAGACCGCGAGGTCGGTGTTGTAACCGGTGTGGACCTCGAGCGACCAACGGGCGAGCGGCGCGACCGCGAGCGTGATCGGTAACCACAGCTCGGCGCGATTGCCGGCGTCGACGTTCCATAGCCCGAGTTGCACGAAGGGGTCGCCGACCACGACGAGCCAACGCTCGATCCGCCACCGCATCGTGACGCCCGCGGTGATCGCCGGCTTGATCGGAGCGACGTCCCGCAGCAAGAGCCGGGCGTGCAACGCGATCCCCAGATCGCCACGAACCAGCTCGTACAAGCCATCGAGCCCGCTGCCGTGATAGTGGCGGGGGCACGACACCCGCTCGAGCCGGACGCAGATGGTGCCGCCCGGTTCGAAGAACACGGGTACGCGATCGATGCTCGCGTCGCTGTGGATCACCCCCACCGTCAACTCCGGCGTGATCCCGTACCAGAGATCCGGGGCGATCGACGCCGGGCTCGCGAGCTGTGCCGGCGCGAGGTTCGCTTCGAACGTCAGGGCCGCGGCGACGTGGTTCGCATCGAGCACGAGGGACGCTGCGAACGGATCGGTAGGCCCGGCGGAGGCGAGGTTCGTGCTGACGCACACCACGATCGCCGCGAGGAACGTACGCACCTGTGACGACCTTATCGCCTCGGTCACGCGTACGCGAGTGGCACGACCACGTGGCCGCCCTGGACCTACGGGGCAAACCGCCGACGCTACGGCGTGGCCTCCACGTTCGCCTCGGCCGGCTCCGTGGACAGCTTGCCGCGCAACGGATCGTGATCGAGCAGATCGGCGTGCCGCCCCCAATTGACCAGCGTGCGCAGCATTCGCTCCGGATCCTCGTAGGGGACGTGGAGCGCGAGGCTGGCGAGGATCACCTCCTCGTCGACCTCGTGACGCTCGGTGCGCTCGATCACGGCGAGCACCTCGCTGAAGATGAACAGTGACTTCACCTGCTCGCGGAAGATCGCCTTGCGTTCCGGCACGTCTGCGGCGAGGAACCGCTTGCCTTCCGCGGTGAGCTCGACGTCTTGCTTCGGCGTGTCGACGAGATCGAGCATCTCTGCCGCCTTGACGACCGCGAGCAAACGGCCGAACTCGTGACCGACATGCTCGACGAGATGGAACACGTCGGCCCGACCGCCGTGATCGGCGAGGACCTCGAGCAGGCCGATGATCTCGCTCGCGCCGGCGTCAGGAAGCGCCTCCCATACCTTGCTTTGGGCCGGCGTCGCGTGCGCGGCCGTGTCGGGCGCGACGTCGGGAATCTCGGTCTCGGTGATGACCGCGTGGATCTCGTCGACCAGCCGCTGGAACGCAGGCGAGCGGTAGTTGCGCGGAAACGGCAGCTTGTTCTCGATGATGCGTCGGACGCGGCCGGGCTTGGCGCCCATCACGACGATCCGCGTCGCCATGAACACGACCTCCTTGACGTCATGACTCACCATGAAGATCGTCTTGGGGTTCGTCGCCTTGTCGTTCCAGAACCGGACGACCTCGCCGCGTAGGTTCTCGGCCGTGAGCGCGTCGACCTGGCTGAACGGTTCGTCCATGCACAGGATCTCGGGCTCGACGGCGAGCGCGCGCGCGATCCCCACGCGTTGCTTCATGCCGCCCGAAAGCTCGCGCGGATAGACGCTCTCGAAGCCGGTGAGGCCGACGAGGTGGACGACGCGCATGACCGTCGCGTGGGCCTCGGCCGCGCTCTGGCCGCGCGCGCGCAGCGGCTCGCCGATGTTGTCCGCGACGGTCAGCCACGGATAGAGCGCGAAGCTCTGGAACACGAGCGCGATGCCCGGGTTGAGCCCCACGAGTGGCGCGCCCCGATAGAGCACCTTTCCGGATTCGGGCTGGATCAGCCCGGCGAGTACGCGCATCAACGTCGACTTGCCGCAGCCGCTCGGCCCGAGCAGCGCGAGGATCTCTTCCTCCCGAACCTGCAACGAGACATCTTCGAGGACCTTGACGGCCCCACCGCTGGGGAGCTTGAAGCTCTTGGTGATGTTCTGCAGGTCGCAAAGCAGCTCGTCGGCCATCACAGCTCCTAACGGCCGAGCGCGTACTTGCGCTCGGCCAGATCGTAGAGGCGCTTCCAGAATGTTCGGTTGATCAGGACCACGAGCACCGCCATCATCAGCACGCCCGCCGCCAGCAACGCGAAGCGTCCGGTCTCGGCGGCGGTGCTGATCAGTGCGCCGAGACCATCGGTCCGGAGCACCTTGCCGCCGGCGTGGACGTACTCCGAGACGATGCTCGCATTCCACGCACCGCCCGCCGCCGTGACCCATCCCGTCACCAGCGACGGAAATACGCCCGGTAACAGCACGCGGCGCCAGCGCTGGACACGAGTGAACTTGTAGACCGTCGCGGCCTCCTGGAGCTCGTTCGGGATCGACATCGCGCCCGCGATGACGTTGAACAGGATGTACCACTGGGTCCCGAGCATCATCAGAACGATCGATCCGATCGAGAGCGAGACGTCGATCCGCGCGAGCACGAGGAGCACGAGCGGGAACAGCATCGGCGCGGGGAACGACGCGGCGACCTGGACGATCGGCTGGAGCACGCGTGACGCACGCGGATTGGTTCCGATGTAGATGCCGGCCGGGATCGCCCACAGCGAGCCGAGCGCCACCGCGATGGTCGTCCGCGCGAGCGTGTACCCGCTGGCGCGCCCGATCCGCCACCAGTCGTCGCCGCCGAGCTGGTCGAGCAACCGCGCGAGCTTGGAGCCGCCCCAGAGGCACAAGGCGCTAAACCCGACGAGCAAGACGATGCCGATCCACCGGCCGACCGGTGACGCCGAAGCCGCCGGCGCGGGCCGCAGCGGCGCCGCCGGGCTAGCCGCCTCGCGGAGTGCCCGACGGGCCCGGCGCTCCCGCCACCAGACGTAGAACCGGGTGCGGCGCAAGAGCTCGAGCACCCACGACTCGTTCACCGTAGCCGCGCCGATGTCTTCGAACTTGAACTTGTTCGACCACGCGACGAGTGGACGCCAGAACAGCTGGTCGACGATGAGGATCATGATGACCATCGCGAGCACGGCCGCGATCATCGCGCCCCGGTCGTTGCGATCGATCGCGACGCTCATGTACGCACCGACGCCCGGAAGTCGGAAGTCGTGCGTGCCGAGCCGGAACGCCTCGTTGATCGTCAGGAAGAACCAGCCTCCGGCCATGCTCATCATGCCGTTCCACACCAGGCCGACCGTCGAGAACGGCAGCTCGACCCGGGTGAAGCGGCGCCACCAGCCGAACCGGTAGACCTCGGCCGCTTCGATCAGGTCACTCGGGATCGCGCGCAGCGAGTGATAGAAGCTGAACGTCATGTTCCACACCTGCCCGGTGAAGATCATGACGACCGCGGCGAGCTCGAGGCCGACGTTCGTGTGCGGGAACAGCGCGGCGAGGGCCAGCACGACTCCCGGCATGAAGCCCAGCACGGGGATCGATTGCAGGATGTCGAGCACCGGGAGCATCACGCGATCCGCGCCGCGCACGCGTGCCGCGACATAGCCGTAGACCAACGTGAACACGAACGAGAGCCCGAACGCCGCGACCCCGCGACACAGCGAGAAGAACGTGTAGCGGGGCAGCGCGGACAGCGCGAGATCGATCTCGAATGACGAGTTGGCCGGCGCTCGCCACTGGAGCTCGACCGTGTACAGCCCGTAGAGCAAAACAACGACGAACCCGATCACGAGCACGTCGATCCAGGTCCCGCGGCGCGGGATGATGCGCGTCAGCACCATCAACGGCCGGGGCAGGCGGAGCGGCGGCCGTTGCGTCGTCACGTCACACGACCCCCTCTTCGCTCAGGCGGCAGGCCGTGTCCTGATCGGCCGGTTCGAGCTGGATCGTCACGTGCGAGATCCCGAACCGGTGCTCGATCTCTGCGGTCGCCTCGCGCACGCTCGTGGGGGACCAGGTCGCCCACGGCACCACGAGGTGCACGGTCAACGCGACATCGGTCGTGCTCATCGACCAGATGTGGAGGTCGTGGACGTCGCAGACGCCGGGGAGGGCGGTCAAGAAGCTCGTGATCGCGTCGGGATCGATGTGCGGCGGGACGGCGTCGAGCAGCAGGTTCGTCGCCTCGCGGAGCAAGCGGATCGTGCCGATCAGGATCACGGCCGACACGGCGAGGCTCGTGATCGGGTCCACCCAGGTCCAGCCGGTCCGCCACACGACGATGCCCGAGACCACGACCGCGGCGGAGACCGCCGCGTCGGCGACCAGGTGCAGGAACGCGCCGCGGAGGTTCAGGTCGTTCTCGCTGCCTCGCGCGAACAGCATCGCCGCGACGCCGTTGACGCCGACCCCGACCGCCGCGACGATCGCGACGATGCCACCGTCGACCGGACGCGGCGCGCCGAGCCGGAGGATCGCCTCCCACGACACGCCACCGATCGCGACGAGCAGCAACATCGCGTTCGCGAGCGCCGACATGATCGTGGTCCTGCGCAGCCCGTAGGTCCGGTGCTTCGTGCGAGCGCGGCGCGCCAGGATCATCGCGCCCCAGGCCATCGCGAGGCCGAGCACGTCGCCGAGGTTGTGCGCCGAATCGGCGAGCAGCGCGGTGGAGTTCGCCGCCAGCCCGGCGATCACGCCGAGCGCGACGAACGCGGCGTTGAGCACGATCCCGATCGCGAACGCGCGTCCGGGCTTCGTGGGGGGAGCGTGATGATGGTGATGACCAGGCGGGTGGTCGTGGCCCTCGCTCGCGTGGTCGTGGTCGTGGTCGTGGTCGTGGTCGTGGTCATGGCCGTGGCCGTGGCCGTGGTCGTGGTCGTGGTTCGTGCCCATGTCGTGGCCGCGCGGCGCTGGTGCCGAGCCATCGTTACGCTTGTCGCCCTGGTTGGTCAACCGTACCCCCCCAGGGTATTGTGCCACGGATGGCGCACCTCCAAAAAGATCGCGCGAAGCTGCTGGCGCGGACCAAGAAGATCCGCGGCCAGCTCAACGCCGTCGAGGCCGCGATCGCCGAGGGGGAGGACTGCTCGAAGGTGCTCATGACGCTCGCGGCATGTCACGGCGCGCTCAACGGCCTGATGATCCAGATCCTGGAGGGGCACATCCGGGACCACATCGTCGACCCGGACCAACGGCCCGATTCGAAGCGCGGACAGGCCACCGGCGAGCTGATCGAGGTGTTGCGAACGTACCTGCGATGACTCGCAACTACCAGCGCATGAGGGGAGCGAGCATGGACGATCGCGACGACGTTCCGATCGGAGTCGACTTTCGCGATCCGACGACCGCGCGCACGTGGATCGAGGACACGCGGATCAAGCGCCCATATCGGCCACGCTTCTTCGCCGCGTTCTGCGCCGCGCTGGCCGCGCGCTCGAAGCTCCGCATCCTCGAGCTCGGCTCGGGCCCCGGCCAGCTCGCCCGCGAGATTTCGTCCACTGCGACGTAGCCACCTACGTCGCGCTCGACTTCTCGCCCGCCATGCACGAGATCGCGGCCGACTATCTCGGCGAGCTCGCGAGCCGCGTGACGTTCGTGACGCGCGACTTTCGCGAGCCCACCTGGCCTGGCGAGCTCGGTACGTTCGATGCGGTCGTCACGATGTAAGCCGCGCACGAGACGCGCCACGACCGCCACCTGGTGGCGTTGCTCGAGCGCGCCCGCACGGTGCTCTTGCCCGGTGGCCTGTTGCTCTACGCAGATCACTACCTGCCCCCTACGACCAAGCTTCCGGAGCTCTTCCGTGCGCGCGCCGACCAACCGCTCGCGCTCGAGCGCGCGGGCTTCGTCGAGGTCGAGCTGTGTTACGAGGAGGGCAACATGGCGCTGTGGTGCGGAACGAACCCTGTCCTTGCAGACCCGAGCCGCTGAGCACGGACGCGCGCGTCCCCACTGCTCGGTTGTTTGGCGGTTACGCTCATACCGACCGGTGGCGCCGATGTTGCTTGCGTTGCTTTCATCGAACCCATGAACGCGTACGCCCAAGCCTCGACGTCGATCTGGAGCGAAGGACGCCCACGTGAGCGCGCCGGCGACGCCCATGTGCGCGCACGAGACAGCAGGAACACCATGAGGCGACGCATCACGACGCCCCGCACGTTGCTTGCCGCGTTGCTCTTGATCGCCGCGAGCGCTTGCGATCGTGGAAAGGCGACGCCGCCCGGGGACCAGCACGCGGCAGCCGATGACTACGGCCACATGGCGCAGGTGTACCAGCGGATGGCGGATCGGTATGGAGCCATGGGCCCCGCGATGCACCAAGACGCGCAATGGATGGAACAGATGCATGCCCAGATGGCGCATCTCGGCCAACAGGAGATCATGGGCGGTCGCGGCGGCATGATGGGCGGTCGCGGCGGCATGATGGGTGGTCGCGGCGGCATGATGGGTCGTCGCGGCGGCATGACCGGTGGCGCCTCGATGAGCGGCAACTGGATGAGTGGCATGGACCGCTGGCACGACCAGATGGCGCAGTTGAACGACCAGTGGGCGACGCAGGCCGAGAACGCCGGCAATGACGACGTGGCCAAGCTGCATCGCGAGGCCGCCGGGCTGCACCGAAAAACTGCGCGCGAGCTCCAGGAGCTCCGACCGCAAGCGGAACAGCCGGGACCCGAACCTGGCGGTGAGCAGCGTGCCGGCGCATCCCTGTATGACGCCAGCTGTGCGGCTTGCCACGGCACCGAGGGCCAAGGTGCGCCGGGCGCATTCCCCGCGCTCGCCGGCAACGCGTTGCTCGACGGTCCGGCCGATCGAATGATCGACATCGTCCGTCATGGTCTGAGCGGTCCGATCGAAGCGGGCGGCCTTCAATACAACGGCGCGATGCCCTCGTTCGACGGCAGGTTCTCGCCGGCGCAGCTCGCGGCGATCCTCACCTATGTTCGCGGGACGTGGGGCAATCACGGTAGCGCGGTCACGGCCGCGCAGGTCGCCGGCTCGTAACGAAACGGCTGAAATCGCGACCATGCACGCAGTGACACCTGTCGCGATGCCTTGGCGGTGTCGATCATGGTCGCGTGCGGCCGAGCAGGCCGAGCAGGCCGAGCGCACTCATCCACTGCGCGGCCCGCATCCTCAAGCGCACAGAGTAGCTCGCCGACTCCGACAAGCCCATCCGAAGCAAGACCGAGAGCAAGATCTGACATCCGTGTCGCATTTGGTCGAGCTTCGGCAACCGCACGACGAGCCTGCGCCGAGTTAGCCAGGCACGCGCGTTGCTCGAGGGATGGCCATGCGGTTCATCCTCGTCTCGTGTTGTTTGCTCGGTGCGTGTACGGCTCCCCCGGTCGATGACTGGGTCTCGATCGACCGCGGCATCTATGGTGCGCTTCGGACCTACTGCGACACCGCGTTCTGCGGCGGCGACGACGTGCTCGACCACGCGAAGGTGTTGGTCGAGGACGGTGCGATGGCGCAGACGCTGGCGACGACGACGAGCGATGGTGACGGGTACTACGAGGTCGCCCTGGAGCCCGGCGATTATGCGATTTGCATGGACGGGACCAGCTGCGGCTCGTTCTCGGTCGCGGTCGACACGCTCGTGCGCCTGGACTTCGAGGCCGGACCGGGTGGCGGGCGGTGGATCCCCGTCGGCACCGCGCCTCGGATTGCGGAGTAGCCGGACCGGGGATCCGTCGGTGATCTGCGTAGACTCGCGGGCGTGAAGCCGCTCCTGCTCGTGTTCTTGCTCGCGTGTCACGCGCCGCACGCGTCCTGCGGTGCCCCCACGACCGCCGCGACGCCGGTCGGCGTCCGGACGGTCCAGTTTTCAGTGGGGGACGGCGTCACCGTCACCGCCGATGTCTACGCACCGTTACCGCCAACCGCACCGCTCATCGTGTTGTTCCACCAGGCCGGCTACAGCCGCGGCGAGTACCGCACGATCGCGCCGCGGCTCAACCAGCTCGGCTTCAACGCGATGGCGGTCGATGCCCGTTCGGGGGAGGCGGTCGGCGGCGTCGGCAATGCCACGGCCGCCTCGGCGTGCCGGCTCGGGAAACCGACGAGCTATGTCGATGCGATCGCCGATCTGAAGGCCGCGGTGGCGCGCGCCAGGACGCTCACGACGGGCAAGCTGATCGTGTGGGGAAGCTCGTATTCGAGCTCGCTCGTGCTCGTGTTGGGTGCCGAGCTCCACGCCGACGCGATCCTCGCGTTCTCGCCGGGCGAATACTTCGATGACCAAGGTAAGCCCGCGACCTGGGTGGCCGACAGCGTCGGGGCGATCGCGGTGCCGGTGTTCATCACGTCGGCCAAGAGCGAAGCGCAGGTGTGGGCCCCTATCGCGGCCGCGATCGATCCCGCGCAGTTGACGACGTTCGTGCCGGCGACCGCGGGCCATCACGGTTCGAGCACGTTGTGGCCGACCCAGCCCGATCACGCGGCGTACTGGACGGCCGTCACGGCGTTCCTCGAGCGGCTCCGGTAAGTCAGGAGCGCTCAGCGCCGCTGCTTCGAGACCTCTTGCTTGCCCTCGCCATCGAGCTTGACCCAGTTCGCGTCGCGGGACTTCCACACCTCCGACTGGATCCGTGAGCAGGCGGCACCCGGCGTGAGAACATCGCGTTGGATGCGTGCGTCCCTCCTTGCCTTGGTGCTCGCCTCGAGCGTGCTCGTCGGCGCCTGCGCAGGGCGCGAAGCCATGTCGCCTGCGCCCGCGGCGGCAACACAGCCACAACCGCCTCCGGTCGGCGCCCCCGACAAGATTTCGTGGCGGCGCGTGATGTCACCCGAAGATGTATCGCGCGAGCCGCCGGCGGCAGGGGCCTACCGGATCCACCTGATCGACGTCGGCACCGGCCTGTCGATCCTCGTTCAGGGCCATGACTTCGCGATGCTCTACGATGCCGGCAGCAACGATCACGACGAGACCCCGCTCCGGGTGCTCGCGTACCTCGCCGCGGTCCTGGGGCCGTCGGGCGACGACCTGTGCGTCGAGCGTGGTGCCCCGCTGCCGACGACCCGCGTGGCGCTGGCGAACGTCGTGCTGTCTCACCCGCACTTCGATCACGGATCCGCGATGGATCTCGTCGTCCACTGCTACGACGTCGCGAACCTGTGGGACTCCGGGCGTGTGACCGACACCGTGTTCTATCGCGATCTGATCGCCGCGGTCGCGCGGTCGCCGGCCACGACCTATCACACGGCGAGCGAGGTCCCGGCCGATCACGTGCAGAGCGTGAAGGGGCTCGAGTCGACGATCACCCGCTGGGAACGCTTCGGCGAGGGCGACGTCGTGCCGCTCGGCGCCGGCGCGCGCTTCACGATCCTCCACGCGGAGGGCAAGAAGCTGCGTGATCCGAACCAGAACTCGATCGTGCTCGCGGTCCAACTCGGCGCGACGCGCCTGTTGCTCGTCGGTGACGCGGAGTCCGGCGAGCGGCGCGCGCCGAGCGCAGCCCCGGGAGGCGTGGAGGAGTTCCTGCTCGAGCAACATGCCACCGAGTTGCGTGCCGAGATCCTGCAGGTCGGCCATCACGGCAGCAAGACCTCGAGCCGGCACGCGTTCATCGCCGCGGTTCGCCCGTCGCTCGCCCTGGTCTCGAGCGGGCCGAAGCACTACGGCCCTACCGTGCTCCCCGATGCGGAGGTGATCGACGAGCTCCACCGCGATGGCGCCACGGTGCTCCGCACCGACGATCACGACGCGCGGTGCGAGTTGCCGCGCCGGATCGGCGGGGCCACCGGCGCCGGCGGTTGCGATAGCTACATCATCGACATCCGACCGTGACCGGCGTCCTCGGCGACGCTGGACTCATTCAAAGATCAGATGGTTGCGTAAGCAACCATCTGGGGTATAAGGGTCCGGTCATGTCCGAGGAATTTCGCGCGCTCGTGCAGGAGTTCGTGCGGCGTTTCGGGCTGCTCTCTACAGATCAGACTCCGTGTGGCAAGCCCCTCGCATCGTCGGACGCCCACGCGCTGATGCTCCTGCTCGAAGCGGGCGACGATGGCATGTTGTCGTCGGGGCTCGCGGCCAGACTCGGGATCGACAAGAGCACGGCGAGCCGCACGGTGATGCGCCTGACCGGCAACGGTCACCTCGGCTCGGCGCCGAGCACGGCCGATGGCCGGGCCAAGCCCATCCGGCTGACGAACAAGGGCGTGCGAGTCGCTCGCGAGATCGAGCAGGCGAGCCGGCAGCGGTTTGCCCAGCTTCTCGAGCACGTACCCCCACGCAAGCGCGCCGACGTCGTCGAGGCGCTGAGAACTGTCGTCACCGCCTTGCAACAGATGACCTCCAACCGGGATCAGGAATCATGAGGACCGTGCACGAGATCGGCTACATCGCCTTGGCAGTCGGCTCGCTCCTCGCCGGGTGTCGCGGTTCGTCAGCGGAGTCGACCGCAGGCCACGGAGCACCGCAGGCGACGGTCCCTGCCCAGAGTCTCGACGGCCGCACCCCGATCCCGCTCACGGCGATGATGGCCAATCATCAGAAGCAAGAGATGCGTGATCACCTGCGCGTCGTCCAGGAGATCACCTCGGCCCTCACCAAGGATGACTTCGACGCGATCGCCGCGTCCGCGGCGCGGATCGGATGGTCGGACAAACAGGCCATGATGTGCAAGCACATGGGAGCCGGCGCACCGGGCTTCGCCGAGGCCGGCCAGCACTTTCACGAGACCGCGGATGGCATCGCCGCCGCCGCTCGGCGTCGCGATCGCGCGGGTGTGGTCAGCGCGCTCGACGCGACGCTGCAGACGTGTGTCGGTTGCCACGAGAGCTACCGCCAGGACATCGTCGACGAGGTGACGTTCGCCAAGCGCGGTAGCTCGATGGGCGGCATGGACCCGAGCTCGATGATGCACGCGAACTAGCTCCTCTCGTCCGACAGAAGGAGCGGGAGAGCGCGGCTGTTGCTCGTGACTTGCGGGCAAGCGCGGTCAGGGCAGGGCGGTGGGGTCCGGTCCCGGGGGAACTTCGACGAGCGCGGCGAGGACCTCGATCCGACCGCGGAGCTGGTCGCGCGCGGTGCGGAACCGGGCGAGCAGCTCGTCTCGCGTGAGGCTCGGGTCATCGCTCGCCGGATCCGCGAGCGGCCAGTGCAGCCGCTGCGCTTGGCCCAGGAACACCGGGCAGACCTCTTCGGCGCACAGCGTGACCACGGTGTCGATGGTCGAGGCATCGATCGTGTCGACCGACTTCGACCGCTGGCTCGCGAGATCGATGCCGAGCTCTCGCATCACCTCGATCGCATACGGGTTGATCGTGGAGGGCTTGGTGCCGGCGCTCTGAACCCGGACGTTCGCGCCGAGGATGGTCCGGGCCAGCGCTTCGGCCATCTGGCTGCGTGCCGAGTTGGCGACGCAGAGAAACAGGATGCTTCTGGACGTCATCGTAGCCATCCTGACATGCGAATATCGTGATATGGACAACGCGCGCGTCCAGGGCGAGCTAGTCCATGACTAGCTCCTCGTCCGGCATCGCCCGCAAGCTATCGTTCCTCGATCGCTACCTGACGATCTGGATCTTCGTGGCCATGGCGGTCGGGGTCGGGCTCGGCAACTTCGTCCCGCAGTTCACGCGGGCGCTCGATCGGCTGAGCGTCGGCACGACCTCGATCCCGATCGCGATCGGGCTCGTCCTCATGATGTACCCACCGTTCACGAAGGTCCGCTACGAGGAGCTGGGCAAGATCTTTCAGGACAAGCGGGTGTTGCTGCTCTCGCTCGTGCAGAACTGGGTGATCGGGCCGGTGCTCATGTTCGCCCTCGCCGTCGTGTTCCTGCCCGACAAGCCGGAGTACATGCTCGGCCTGATCATCATCGGCCTCGCGCGTTGTATCGCGATGGTGGTCGTCTGGAACGAGCTCGCGAAGGGCGACACCGACTTCTGCGCCGGGCTCGTGGCGTTCAACTCGATCTTTCAGGTCGTGTGCTTTCCGATCTACGCGTACCTGTTCGCGACCGTGCTGCCGCGCTGGCTCGGTCTCCACGGCGCCGTCGTCGACATATCGATGGGCGAGATCGCGAAGAGCGTCGGGATCTATCTCGGGGTTCCGTTCGCGGCGGGGTTCGTGACGCGGTTCGTGCTCGTCCGCGTGAAGGGGAGCGATTGGTACCGCACGCGCTTCATCCCGCGCGTCAGCCCGCTGACGCTCGTGGCGCTGCTGTTCACGATCATCGTGATGTTCTCGCTCAAGGGCGACGCGATCGTGCGGCTGCCCCTCGACGTGGTGCGGATCGCGATCCCGCTGTTGATCTACTTCGTGGTGATGTTCGCGGTGTCGTTCGTCCTCAGCAAGCGCGCAGGCGCCGGCTACGAACGATCCACCACGCTGTCGTTCACCGCGGCCTCGAACAACTTCGAGCTGGCGATCGCGGTGGCCGTCGCGACCTTTGGTATTCACAGCGGCGTGGCGTTCGCCGCGGTGATCGGGCCGCTCGTGGAGGTGCCCGTGATGCTCGGCCTCGTGCACGTGGCCCTGTGGGCGCAACGCCGCTACTTCCCCCGCACGAGCCTATCAGCGCGATGAGCGGGGTGGCAGCAGAGCGGCGGCCGCGGTTACGGCCACCGTCGGAAGTCGTCGTTCGCGAGGTCTTTGACCAGCTCGGCTTCGCCAACTTCTTCGTCGAAATTCAAGCCCTCGTCGAACGTGTGACGCATGAGCTTTCCGTCGACCCAGCTGAAGGTGTGGCTCCACCGGCCGCCGCCGGTACTAAACTCGTGACCTTTCTTGAGGTCGGCGAGCACACCTTCGAGCGTGAACACTTCCCGAGGCGGCTCCGGCGGCTTCGGCCTCCTCGGCTTCTTTGGCGTCACGTCCGGAACGATATCAGGGCGCGGTGAGCCACGTGATCGGAAACCCAAACACGATCCACTGGCAGACGACCGCGAGCAACTCGACCGTCGCGCCGTCGATCTGCTTGGCGAACACCACGGGATGTCCGGTGCCGTCGAACGCGATCGCGATATCGTTCTCGGGGGCACTGTTGGTCGGGCCGAGGCCGGTCGGGACCGGCGCGGTCCAGCTCGCGCCGGCCGACGTGATCGTCCTCAACGTCGAGTTGCCGCTCTGCGCCGCGGCCTGCAGGACGACCGCGAGGTTCCCGTGCGGATCCATCGCCGCGATCACGCCCTACCATCGCGGTCCCTCGCGGTCCGTCGCGGGGTGAGCCAATCCCTTCAGACACGTCGCGCCGTGTCTCCCGGGCCACGGGCACGCCAACCATCGAGATCTGCTATCTCGTGGACCGGCGCGAGCTTTGCTATCAGGCGAGCGATGCGCTGGTTCGTGTTTGCATGCGTCCTCGCCGGCACCCGCCTCGGGGCGACGCTGGTGGGGCCGGCCCCCGCTCCGCCACCGGTTCAGGTCGTCGTGCCGGTCGGCCGCATGGTCGAGCCGCTCGCGCCCGTGGTGAAGCCGCCGCTCGGCGCTCCGCCGGCGACGGCGGCGCATCGGATCACGTGCGGGGATCCGAACCAGATCGGCACGCCGATCGCGAAGCTCGCGACCGAGAGCTACGGAGACCATGACTGGGTGATCGCGACCTCGCAGCGCACGTGCGTGATCGCGGGCTGGACCGCAGGCGAGCTGATCGTCAGCTACGACGACGGTGCGACGTTCGCGCCGATCGCGATCGCAGCGAAGATCCAGAGCGTCGCGATCGGCGACACCGGGACGCTCTACGTGCTGCGCGCCGACGCGATGCTCGACATCTTTCATGCCGACGGCACGACGGCACGGCGGGCGCTCGTGTTCGCGAACGACGAAGCCGTGCTCGTCACCCGCGGGAGCTGGCTCTGGCTCTCGCATCGCGTGGTCGGCGACCAACCGAGCCTGTCGCCCGACGAGGGCGCGACGTGGATCCACCTGCGCTGGACCGAGAGCTATCTCGCGGACCTCGCGGTCCTCGCCGACGGCACGGTCGTCGGCCAGTCCGACTTCCACGGTGATGTGTGCGATCACTTCGGCTGCGGCGACGGTCCGTTCACCGCGGAGTACGAGACCACGCTCGCCGGCGGCCCGTGGAAACCGGCGACGCGGTCGCACGCGCGTGCCGTCGGCACGAACTCCGACGGCAAGGATCGCCACGGCTTCGAGATCGCGAGCAACTCGGGCCGGCTGGTGCGGGTGATGGGTTCTCGGCTACGGGCGCTCTCCACGAGGAGGCCGTCGTGATCCCGTCGCGCACGGGCCTGGTCGCGCTCGCCGCCGTCGGAGTCGGAATCGCGCTCGGCGCCGTCGTCCAGCTCGCGCTGCGCGGCCCGGTGTTGCGTTCGGTCGAGGTGACGACCTCGACGGTGACGTTCACCGCGCACCATCCGCCGGTCCTGCGCGCGGCCCATCGTGACTGCACGCGGCCGCTCGAGGTGATCGGTCAGGTCGGTGGTGACTACGTGTGGCCGAACGCGCTCGACCAGTTGTTCGGGGTCGCTGCTTCACGGACCGGCTGCACGATCGCGGTGTGGAATCCCGATGGCGCGTACGTCAGCCGCGACGACGGCGCGACGTGGACCCACATGCTCGCGGCCATGCTGCTCGCCCACGATGTCGCGGTCGACGATGCCGAGAACGTCTACCTGCTCGCGAACGACGACGACCTCGCGGTGGCACATCCCGACGGCACGAGCGCGGTCCATCCACTGCCGTTCGCGAACATCAACCGGGTCGCGACCTCGAACGGCTGGGTCATCGTCGCGGCCGCACGCGAGCTCGCGGTCAGCCACGACGAGGGCGCGACGTGGCAGCGCCATCCCACGCCCGCGTCGCTGCCACGCTTCACGTCGTCGGCCGTGTTCGTCGATGCCGCGGGCACGGTCCGGCTCGCGATCGGTGGCGAGACCCCAGACGATCCGATCACGCTATGGGACTCGGCAGGCGCGGGCTGGCAGCGGCTGTGGGCCTCGCCGCAGCACGTGCCGTATCGCGATCCGCAGTATCCAGACTGGCGCGAGGGCCGCACCGCCTCGATCGATTCGTACGCGTTCGCGCACGACGGCACGCTCGTCGCCGAGGTCTACGACCGCAGCGGCGATCGATTCTTCGTCGTCGACGCGCATGGCACCGCGACGAAGCTCGCCGCGCTCCCCTCGGCGCTCGACCTCCTCGGCGTCGTGATCACCGGCACCCACGGCGACCGTGCCGTGCGCGATGCGCACGGCAAGTTGCTGGTCGTGACCCATCGCCGCGGCCCGGTGCGGCTCGACGATCGCCCCGAGCACCTCGACTTCGGCGGCGCTCCGTTCTCCGGCCGGTGGCTCACCGGCGACCTCCAGGCAGAGTAGGCGGTCCCTCGATCAGCCCCACGATGTTGCGGTCAGTCATCGGGATTTCCCAGGGGTGGCGGCACGTAGTGCACCGTCGACGGAGGAGGACCCGCGACGCGGGTTGGGGCTTCAGGTGGGGGCGATCGTGGGTCGTTGCCACAACGGCGCGAGCCCGCGGCGCGCCGAGACAGCTCGTCCGGATCGATCGCGTCTGCCCACAGGAATCCGCGATCTCGACGAGGCACGCATCGTGCTTTATCAGGGCCGTGGATCGAATCACTGGCCTCTTGCTCGGCACGGCAGTCGGCGACTCGCTCGGGTTGCCGCGCGAAGGCTTGAGTGGGCAACGTGCAGCGAGGCTCTATCGAGGGCCGCTTCGTCAACGCCTCGTCCTCGGCCGCGGGATGCTCAGCGACGACACCGAGCACGCGTGCATGACCGCGCAAGCGCTCCTGGTTGCCGGCGATGACCCAGTCCGATTCGCACGCGCGCTCGCTTGGAAGCTGCGCTGGTGGTTGCTCGCGCTGCCTGCGGCGGTCGGGTGGGGGACCCTACGTGCGCTCGTGCGGTCGTGGATCGGATTCTCACCGTCCCGAAGCGGCGTGCAGTCCGCGGGGAATGGCGCTGCGATGCGAGCGCCGATCATCGGCGCGTGGCTCGATGATCCTGATCGAGTCGCGGCCTTTGTCGACGCGTCAACACGAATCACGCACCGGGATCCGCGTGCCGGTGCCGGCTCGCTGGCGATCGCGCTCGCAGCGCACCACGCCGTACGCGCGGACAAGCTTGATCGCTCCGTGATCCTGGCTGATCTCCGGGCCCGAATCGCCGATCGCGAGTTGCTCCGTGCGCTGGATCGCGTCGAGGACGCACTGGTACGCGATCGCGAGCCGGCTCAGCTCGCAGCGGACCTCGGGCTGTCACGAGGCGTGACCGGTTACGTTCACCACACCGTTCCGATCTGCCTGCACGCATGGCTCCGGTCACCGTACGATTTTCGCCGGGTTGTAGGCGACGTCATCGCGCTCGGCGGCGACGCCGATACGACAGGAGCGATCGCCGGTGCGCTCGCCGGCGCGACCGTTGGAGCCGCGGGAATTCCGTCCGACTGGCTGGCGATCACCGACTGGCCGCGTTCGGTCGGCTGGATTCGCCGCCTCGGTGAACGGGTCGCAGCGCGCGGGCGTCCACTCCGGTCGTGGTGGCCGGCGATGCCCCTGCGCAACGTGGCATTCATCGCGATCGTGCTCGCAACCGGCATGCGGCGGTTGTTGCCGCCCTACTGAGGACCGTCGGGCTCGCCGTCGGCGACGCGTTCGGCGAGACGATGTTCGGCGAGCCGCAGGAGGTCGCGGGACGCGCATGGTCGCAACGTCGGATGCGATCCGGGCTCCGTTCTTGGTTTCGGTCGAGACACTTCTCCGTCGAAAAACCGGGAATCTACGAGCGTACCTGGAGCAGCAGCCGGAGCCCGCTGATCGTTACCAGGAGCGTGCTGCCCTCGTGGCCGACGACACCGGCCGGCAAGCTGATCCGGCCGAGGACATCGGCGATCACGAGCAACACCATGACGGAGACCGCCACGACGACGTTCTGTTTCACGATGCGCAGCGCTCGGCGGCCGAGCTGAATCGCGTACGGGATGCGGCCGACATCGTCGGCCATGAGCACGATGTCAGCCGTGTCGAGAGCGACATCCGTTCCGCCGGCACCCATCGCGATCCCGACGGTCGCGGTGGCGAGTGCGGGCGCGTCGTTGACGCCATCGCCGACGACCGCGACCGAGCTGTAGCGAGCGAGGAGCTGTTCGATGATGCGAACCTTGTCACTCGGCAGGAGGCCGGCGTGTACCTGATCGGCGCCGACCGCGGTCGCGACGACCTTCGCGGCGCCCTCGCTATCACCCGTGAGCACCACGACGTATTCGATTCCGAGATGGCGAAGCGCTCGAACCGCCTCGACAGCGTTCGCGCGCATCGTGTCGCGCAAGGCGATCAACCCGCGCGCATTGTCGTCGCCGACCAACACGACGGTTTCGCCAGCCGCCTCGAGTCGCTCCTTCGCCGCGCGGAGCGGCTCCGAGATCGCGGAGAACATTTCGGCCTTGCCGACGTGCCACCGCGATTCGCCTACGAGCGCCGACGCGCCGACGCCGGCGGTCGATCTGAAGTCCGTGGCGACCGCGCTGGTCGCGTGGCGGCGTCGCGCCTCGGCCACGATCGCCGCGCCGATCGCATGCTCGGACATCGCCTCGACGGCCGCGCTGCGCGAGAGCAACACGGTACCATCGCTGCCGTCGTCGGCGACCACCTCGACCACGCTCGGGTGTCCCGTGGTCAGGGTGCCGGTCTTGTCGAACGCGACCGCGCGGACGTGCCCGAGCGCCTCGACATGGCTGCTCCCCTTGAACAAGACGCCGTTGCGCGCGCCATTCGACAGCGCCGACAACAGGGCCGGCATCATGCTGGCCGCGAGCGCGCACGGCGACGCCACGACCAGGAAGACCATCGCGCGATACCAGGCACTGGCGAACGTCCAGTGGAGGGCGAAGATCGGAATCGTGACGAACAGGACCGCACCGAGCACGACCACGTTCGCGTAGATGCGCTCGAACCGCTCGATGAAGAGCTGTGCCGGCGGGCGGCGCTCTTGAGCCTCTCGGACCGTCTCGATGATCCGCGCGAGCACCGTCTCGCCGGCTGGCTTCGAGACCTTCACGCGCAAGCCACCTTGTCCGTTGATCGTTCCGGCGAACACCTCGTCGCCGATCTGCTTGTGTGCCGGCGTGGCCTCGCCCGTGATCGATGCCTGATTCAGGAGCGACGTGCCGTCCATGATCTGGCCGTCGGCGGGCACTCGCTCGCCTGGCTTCACGATGACGATGTCGCCGATGCGCAGTGCCTCGACCGGAAGCCGTACCTCGCCCCCGTCGCGGACGGCCGTGGCCTCTTGGGGGTTGAGGGACATCAGCGACTCGATGTCGCGTTGCGTGCGGGCGCTCGCGTAGCCCTCGAGGGTGCCGCTGAGCGCGAAGATGAAGATCAGCAAGGCGCCGTCGAACCAGTAGCCGATGGCCGCCGCGCCGATCGCGGCGACCACCATGAGCAGGTCGACATCGAGCTCGCGCTCTGCGATGAGCTTTGTCGTGCCCTCGATCGCCTGGCGGTAGCCGCCTGCGCAGTAGCCGACCAGGAACAGCGCGGTCGATACCCATGTGGGCGCGTCGCTCCTGGCCGCGAGGAAGCCGAGTACGACGAAGACCGCGCAGATCACGGTCGTGATCGCCTCGCCATGTCGTGCCCAGACGGATCGAGTGGTCGTCACTTGAGGAAGGCCTTGATGATCTCGAGGAGCTGCTCCGACGCGAGGCGCTGCGCCGCGGTCGGGCGTTCTGCTGGCGCGAGAATCTGCGCGCGCACGTGCCCTTCGATGATCTCGTTCATCAGGCCGGTCAACGCCCCGCGGCACGCGGCGACGGAGATATCCAGAGAGGAGAGCAGGTCGACCTCGAGCTCACGCCCGGCAGGGGAATGGTTGGTGTACGCGCCATGCGTGGGCTCTTTGTCAACGATACATGTGTCGCAGGGCTGGGTAGTCACCGGACGGCCTGATACGTTTTGTCCACGTGTGGCGCGTCGTGTTCATCTTTGCGGCAGCCCTCGTTATGGGCAACGCTACGGGCCTCTTGCCCGAAGGTGATGACACCGAGTGCGCTGACGGCGACGGCAAGCAGTGTCCGCCAACGTGTCCGACTTGCACGTGCGCGTGGCATTCCTTGCAGACAGCCCCACCACGGGTTTTTGAAGTGCGGGCGATCGAGCTGACGAGTCGCACTGTCGTGTTCTCCACGCCGGCGACCGAGCGCGGTCAGCTCGCTTCGCCACCTTCGACCCGCCCTCCGATCGGCTGAGCTGACTTCCAGTCCGGAACAGCTCACCAGGGCATCGCGAGATGCATCAGGAGGATACACGTGCAGAAGACGACCACGGCACTCGCCGTTGTCGGGGCCATCTTGGGCCTCGCAACGGTCACGCGCGCAGAACCGATCACGATCGACCAAGCCCTCGAACGCACGGCCCACCGGCCGAGCGTCACGATCTCCGCCCTCGACATCGACGCCGCGCATGCCAACGCGCGAGGCGCGGGCTTGCCGCTCTACAACCCTGAGCTATCCGGCGGTGGCGGGCCCCAGTTCGGTTCGGGGGCCGCATCGTT
The DNA here is from genome assembly GCA_039922635.1 of Kofleriaceae bacterium. Classification (GTDB taxonomy): domain Bacteria; phylum Myxococcota_A; class Polyangia; order Haliangiales; family Haliangiaceae; genus JABFXX01. Next base: position 106,627 of record JBDTEH010000109.1, read on the forward strand.
CCAGCTCCAGATCGGCATCTCGCAGACGATCGAGCGGGGCGGAAAACGCTCGGCGCGCGTCGAGGTGGCAGACGCCCAGATCCGCGGAAGCGAGATCGCCCTGCGTGGCGAGTTGCTGCGGGCACGGGTCGAGACCTGGCGCGCGTTCGAGCGCGCGCTGGTTCTCCGCGATCGACTCGCGACACGCCAGGAGGTCGAGAAACTCGCGACGGCGCTCGCGGCGGCGCTGCAGCAGAGCGCGCAGGCGGGCGGCACGACCAAGCTGCGCGTTAACGTCGTGGTTGCCGAGGCGGGCCGCGCGACCCAGGAGCGGCTGGCCGCGGAGGCCGAGTATGCGGCGGCACGCGCGGCGCTCGCCACCGCGATCGGCGCCGGACCGAGCGAACAGCCCGAGCCTGGTGGTGCCGTGGCCGATCTGCCGGCCCTCACCGCGAATCCAGACGAGCTCGTGGCGCGTGCATTGCGCGAGCACCCCGCGGTCGCGACGAGCGACAACCTCGTCGCCGTCGCGAAGGCGCGGATCGACGATGCGGATGCTCGCGGCACGCCGGACGTCACCCTCGGGCTCGGTTACGCGTACGCCCCAGATCCCGATGGCTCGCACGCACTCGTCGGGACGATCTCGGTCCCGCTCGCGATCCGGAACCGCAACGAGGGCGAGCGCGCCCGTGCGCGCATCGGAGCCAAACGTGCCGACGTCGAGCGCGTCTACGAGCGTGTCGAGGTCGAGCGCGGTGTGCGGCTCGCGGTCGAGAACTACCAGCGCGCACGCGCCGCGGTCGCCGGGTTCGACAAAGCGGTCACGCAGCGGCTCGACGAGAACCTCGCTGCGGCGCAAGACGCGTTCGCGAAGGGTGGGCTCGACTTCGTGGAGCTGACCACGACCCAACGCGACCTGATCGGATCTCGGATCTCCTTCCTCGAAGCGCGCCTGGCGCTCGTCAACGCCTGGGCAGACCTCGCACTCGCGACGACGCTGGAGGTGAAGCCATGAAGGCCATGATCTGGATCGCCTGCCTCGCGGCATGCGGCAGCGGTTCGCCACCGACCGACGAGATGAAGCCCGAGGCGGTCGAGAAGACCGCCGGCCCACAGCAGATCTCGATCTCCGACCGCGTGGCCACCGATTCCGGGCTCGAGGTCGCCACCGTCGAGATGGCCGCGTTGCCCGCCACGGTCGAGCTGACCGGCGAGGTCGCGGCGGACCCGGACCGGATGGCCAAGGTCTCCGTTCGCGTCGCCGGGCGACTCGTCGAGGTCAAGTTCCACGAAGGGCAACGCGTGGCCGCGGGTGACGTGCTCGCGTCGATCGAGTCGAGCGAGGTCGCCCACATTCGCGCCGAGCTGACCTCGACCAGCACGCGCGCGGAGGCCTCGCACAAGCGCATCGAACGGCTCGCCAAGCTCGTCGATGCGGGAACCGCGTCCGCGCAGGACCTCGAGACCGCTCGCGCCGAGACTGCCGTGCTCGACGCCGACGTGGCCGCCGCACGTCAGACGCTCGCGAGCATCGGGGGCGGTGGCGGCGCGACGGCGCGCCTCCAGATCCGCGCGCCGTTCGCGGGAGTCGTGATGAAGCGCGATGGCGTCGTCGGCCAGCCGGTCGGAGCCGACCACGTCATCGCCGAGATCGTCGACCTCGATCACGCGATCTTCCTGGCGCGGCTGTTCGAGCACGATCTCGGCCGCGTCCATGAAGGCGCTGGCGCCGAGGTTCGGCTCGACGCGTATCCCGAGGTGACCTTCCCCGGCAAGGTGATCACCATCGGCCGGCAGGTCGAGCCGGTCGCGCGCGCGGTGCTCGCGCGCATCGCGATCGACGATCAGGAAGCACGGCTCAAGATCGGCCTGTTCGGCTCGGTCGTGGTGATTATCCCGGATCCGGCGTCCATGGCGCCGCTCCCGGTCGTTCCGACGGTGGCCGTTGCCAAGATCGACGACAAGCCGGTGGTGTTCGTCGAGGTCGGTCAGCGCGTCTTCGAGGTGCGGAACGTCGAGTTGGGCCACGCCAACGAAGGCAAGGTCGAGATCGTGAAGGGACTCAAGGCCGGCGAACGCGTCGCGACGGCAGGCCTGTTCACGCTGAAGAGCCTCGCGCTCAAGTCCACGTTTGGCGAGGGGGACTGAGATGGCGCTCATCAAGGCCCTCCTCGCGTGGTCGCTCCACAACCGGATGCTCGTGATCGTTGGCTTCGCGATCCTGATCGCGTCCGGCGTGCGCGCCGCGGTGCGGTTGCCGATCGATGCGGTGCCCGACGTCACGAACATCCAGATCCAGATCATCACGACCGCGCCGGCACTCTCACCCGTCGAGGTCGAACAATACGTCTCGGTCCCCGTCGAACGCGCGATGGCCGGCATCCCGAATACGACCGAGATTCGTTCGATCTCCAAGTACGGGATCTCCGTCGTCACGATCGCATTCGAGGACGGGACCGACATCTACTTCGCGCGCCAGCTCGTGTCCGAGCGCATGCGCGCGGCCGAGGACGCGGTGCCACGCGAATACGGAATCCCCGAGATGGGGCCGATCTCGACCGGCCTCGGCGAGATCTATCAATTCGTCGTGCGTGGCGACGGCAAGTCGGCGCGCGAGCTGAAGGAGACGCTCGATTGGTACGTGGCTCCCCAGCTTCGCATGGTGCCCGGCGTCGTCGAGGTGAACAGCTTCGGCGGCGAGACCAAACAATACGAGGTCGCACTCGACGCCCGCCGGCTCCAGGCATCCGGGATCAGCGTGTCCGACGTAGTGACTGCGATCGAGCAGGCGAACGGGAATGCTGGCGGCGGGTATCTCGAGCACGGAAGCGAGCAGCTCGTCGTGGGATCGGTCGGGCTGATTCGATCGGTCGAGGATCTTCGGACCGTGGTGGTGGCAACGAGCGACGATGGGGTGCCGATCACGATCGGCCGCGTCGCCAGCCGAGTCGAGCTGGGTTCCGCGCTCCGGCGCGGTGCGGCGTCGATCGATGGGCAGGGCGAGGTGACCGTCGGCGTGGTCATGATGCTGATGGGGGCGAACTCGCGCACCGTGACCGAGGCGGTGAAGGCGAAGATCGCGGACCTCTCCCCGTCGCTTCCGCGCGGGATCCGGATCGAGCCATTCTACGACCGCTCGGCGCTGGTCGAGCGCACGATCTGGACCGTCGTGAAGAACCTCGCCGAGGGCGCCGTGCTCGTCGTGCTCGTGCTGGTGTTCCTGCTCGGCAACCTTCGGGCCGGTGCAATCGTGGCGCTTGTGATCCCGATCGCGATGCTGTTCGCGCTGCTGCTGATGAACGCGATGGGGTCGTCCGGCAACCTGATGAGCCTCGGTGCGCTCGACTTCGGCCTGATCGTCGATGGCGCGGTGATCGTCGTCGAGAACGCAGTGCGGCGACTGGCCGAGGCGCGACACGAGCGAGATCGCGAGCTGACCGGCGAGGAGAGAAGAACGATCGTCGAAGCGGCCTCCGCGGAGATGCTCTCGGCGAGTCTGTTCGGTCAGCTGATCATCGCGATCGTCTACATCCCGATCCTCGGGCTCGGTGGGATCGAAGGGAAGCTGTTTCACCCGATGGCGACGACGGTGCTGTTCGCGCTGGGCGGTGCGTTCCTGGCGACGGTCACGCTCGTGCCGGTGCTCGCGAGCCTCGTGCTGCGCGGCGGGCAGGAGCGGGAGACGCTACTGATGCGCGCGATGCACCGCATCTACCACCCGGCACTCGCGGGCGCGATGCGACGCCGCGCGGTGGTGCTCGCGTGCGGCGTGCTCGTGCTCGCGGTTGCGGTGGTCGTCGGGCGTCAAGTCGGCGCGGAGTTTGTGCCCAAGCTCGACGAGGGAGACGTGCTCGTCGAGGTGCGCCGGTTGCCCGGGGTCGCGCTCTCCGAATCGATCGCGACCGATCGCCGACTCCAGAAGGCGCTCCTCGAGGTTCCGGAGGTCACGCACGTGGTGTCGAAGACCGGCGCCCCCGACCTCGCGAACGATCCGATGGGGATCGAACAGACCGACGTCTACATCCAGCTTCAGCCCCGCAGCAAGTGGCGCAAGGGTTGGGTCAAGGATGATGTCGCGAACGCCGTCGCGAAGGCACTCGAAGACAACGTTCCGGAACTCTCATTCGGGTTGTCGCAGCCGATCGAGATGCGGACGAACGAGCTAGTGGCCGGCGTCAAGTCGGACGTCGCGATCGAGATCTACGGTCCGGACCTGGACGAGCTCCAGCGCGCCGCCCAGCGCGTCGCCGCGGTCGTGCGCCGCGTGCCGGGAGCGGTGGACGTTCGCGCGGAGCAGGGTCACGGCCTCTCGTACCTGCGGATCACGCCGGATCGCAGCGCGCTGGCGCAGCATGGCTTGACGGTGAAGGACGTCAACACGCTGACCGAGGCGATGGCCGTCGGGCACCGCGCCGGGATCGTGCGCGAGGGTGATCGCCGATTCGAGATCGTGGTGAAGCTCGATCGCGTCGATGGCGACCTCGATCGAGTGCGCCGGTTACCCTTGCGGTCCGCGCGCGGCGCGGTCGTGCCTCTCGGTGATGTCGCGACGGTCGAGGTGGTGACCGGGCCACTCGTGGTCAACCGCAACAAGCTGTCCCGCCGGATCACCGTCGAGGCGAACGTGCGCGGGCGCGACCTGGTGTCGGTAGTCGACGACGCGCGCGCGGCGGTCCAACGCGACGTCACCCTCCCGGCTGGCTATCGCCTCGAATGGGGCGGCACGTTCGAGAACTTCTTGAGCGCGAAGAAGCGGCTCCAGCTGATCGTTCCGCTCGCACTGCTAGCAATCCTGTTCCTGCTGTGGCGCGCGTTCGATCGCGGCAAACCGGCGTTGTTGATCTTCCTGAACATCCCGTTCGCGATCATCGGCGGCGTGTTCGCGCTCGCCCTGCGAGGGATGCCGTTCAGCATCTCGGCAGGGGTCGGGTTCATCGCGCTGTTCGGCGTCGCGGTGCTCAACGGTCTCGTGCTGGCCTCGTTCGCTCGCCAGCTCGAAGCGGCGGGCCGGTCGGCACACGAGGCCATCAAAGAGGCGGCGCGGTTGCGCTTGCGGCCGGTACTGATGACCGCGTTCGTCGCGGCGCTCGGGTTCGTGCCGATGGCGCTCTCGACGGCCCCCGGGAGTGAAGTGCAGCGCCCGCTCGCGACCGTCGTGATCGGAGGGCTGATCAGCGCGACGTTGTTGACCCTGTTGTTGTTCCCGGCGATCTACTCGCTCGCACATCGCAGGCGGGCGACGGCGCCGAGCATCCTGGCGGTGTCCGATGGCAAGTGAAGATCATGGCGGTGGACACACGGCCATGGTGCACCTCGCGATGGTCTGGGGCGCCATGGTGCTCGCGAAGCGCGCCCGCACGAACGGCCTGAGACGCACGACGATCCTGGCGGCGCTCGCGAATGGTGGCTTGGTTCTGTTCGCGATCGGAGGTGTCGCGTGGGAGGCGATCCACCGGCTCGGGGATGCACCCGCCGTCGATGGTGGGCTGCTCGCCATCGTCGCGGCGATCGGCGTCGTCCTGAACGCTGCGGTGGCGCTGATGTTCGCGAAGCGGCGAGAGCAGGACATGAACGTGCGCTAGCTGGAAGTAAACGGAAGCGCATGGGAATCGAACCCACCATGCCGCTGCTCGCGCAGAGCACCATCGGTTTTGAAGTTAATTGAGGACGAGCATCCGCAGGTTTATCTTGGTGTCCGATCCTGTCCGTTCTCGTCGAGAAACCTGTACTTGGGTGCTTGTGGCAGTCAGACCCTGTCGCTAGCCTGGGTCCTATGCGAGTCCTAGGACCAGACCCGGCGGAGGGCTGTCAGGATGGCGAAGGTCAAGCTCAACGAGCACACGATGAAGACGCTGCCGGTGCCGAAGGACGCCGCGCAGGCGTACTACTGGGACAAGGAGGTGACCGGCTTCGGCGTCGTGGTCGGCAAGACCGGCAGGAAGACGTTCATGGTCCGTGGCCGCATCGCCGGCACCGGCGAACGCATCAAGGTGAAGATCGGCGTCCACCTCGCGCCGCGAGATGACCGCCACATGTGGACCGTCGAGCTCGCGCGCGAGAAGGCCAAGGTGCTGCTCGGGCAGATG
>JBDTEH010000110.1:0-3491 GCA_039922635.1 Kofleriaceae bacterium
AGCACATCGGTGATCTCGAGCGCGACGAGCCGGACCGGCTGCGATCCGAGATCCCGGTCGGAACGCGGCGCAAGGTGTTCGTCCGCGACAAGTTCCAGTGCGTCGTCCCGAGCTGTCGATCGTGCCGATACCTCGAAGTCCATCATTTGACGCGGCGCGCCGACGGTGGAGGTCATCAGCTGTCCGGACTCGTTTCGCTATGCGACGGCCATCACAAATTGCTTCACGACGGTGTGCTCACCATCCGCGGAACCGCGCCCGACCGGCTCGTGTTTGATCTGCCGCTCAGTCCCGGCGGGGACTGAACATCGATCAGTCCCGGCGGGGACTGCGAGGTTGCTCGCTGACCATCGAACAGCTGAACGAAGAGCCGCGCGGCGCCTCCGATCGCGACCACGTCGGCGATCGAACGCCGCGCTAACGTCGAAGACAGCTCCCCTATCGGTTGGCGGTCCGGATCGACAGCGATTTGTTATCTGGATGAAAGGCCACTGCGATCCCATTACTCATCGATCAACGCACCTGCCTGGAACTGTGGCTGACCGCGCGCCCCGCCTCTCGACGAACACGTCGCGACCCTGCGTCAGATCATCGGGCAGGATCTCGAGCCCGATCCCGGTGGCAGTGGCTGCTTGCGGATTCGCCATGGAGTCGCCGAAGACCGCCGCGTCCCAGCGAGGACAGGAAATGCGGCTAGCTGTGCTGGGCCCGGAGCGCGGGGCGCGACGATCGATCGCCGAGCGCGCGCAGCTCGCGGACGACGTGCGAGCCCGGATCGAGGCGCAGCGCGTAATCGAAGCGCTCGTTCGCCTCGGCGTGATCGCCGACCTCGCGAAAGCCGAGGCCCTGCTCGAGCTCGTTCCAGACGTGGCGGGGCGCGCGCACCGTCGCCCGCACGCGCGGCCGAGCGCCGAGCGCCGAGAACGCACGGACGACCGCATCGAGCGAGCGGAACCGCTTCGCCGGATCGCGTTCGAGGCAACGCAGGACCACGGCGCCGAACGGATCGCTCGGCTCGAACTCGCGGATCAGCTGCCACAGGCCGCGGCCGACCGCGTACACGAAGCTGCGCTCGCTACCGAGCGGCCACTGCAACGCGAGCTCCGGAGGTGCGCAATCGGTGGGCAGCGAATCGCGGCCGACGCTGGCGAACCCGACGCGAAGCTGACCCTCGAGGTCGACCTTCACGATCGGCGACGTGAACCACGCCGCGTGCAGCGGCGGTACGCGCGATAGCACGAGCTCCATCGTCTGCGCGAGCTCGATGCCCCACGCGGCGAGGCGAAGATCGTCCGCCGGGCGGACTCCCAGCGCGATCCGCGGCTGGGTCCAGTCCAGCGCCGCGTAGCGCAGCACGCCCGGCTCGATCACCTCGAACAGCACCGGGTGGCGCGGCAGGTCTTGCCACAACCGCCACAGCGCCTCGCCGACTCGCACGCTCGCCGCGCCGCTCTTGGCGTACTGCATCGTGACGACGCGTTCGCGCCGCCACCCCGTGATCGTACGGGCCTGGACGTAGGCGCTGCCGAGCTCGCCGAACTCCGGAGAGCGCAACCCCCACATCGATCGCCGGAGCCACTCCTGCGCCACCATCTCGATCAGTCTAACGATCGGCTCGGCGGATCTTCCTGACTCGTTCGCACCGAGCTGCGGCGTCCGGGTCGCGCTCTCACGTCCGATCGAGCACTTACGTCACCGTGGCTCGATGCGATGGTCCGAAGGTGGTTCGCTCGCGCGTGGATCCGCGGACAATTGCACCTCCGCTTCATTGTCCTTGCGACCGGCCTGCGGACCATCTACGTTGCTTGGAACGTGATCGGTAGCCAGCGCACGACGACGACGACCACCACCAACCCATGCGGGTCGGTGGTCGTGCGCGCTGGCTGACACCCTCGCCCGACCCGACGCCCGCCAACTGGCCGGGCGTTGTTCGTCGTGCTGCAGCGTCCGTCCTTTGGTCCACCCACCATGGAGACTGACGATGCTTGCCGAATCTGTTCCCGACGAATCGAACTCCGAAGCCCTGCTGCCACCGGACGACCATCGCGCGTTGCTCGCGCGACTCGACCTCTGCCACTTCGAAGACGACGCCCCCGCGATGGTGTTCTGGCACCCGCGCGGCTGGACGCTGTATCGCCTGCTCGAGGCCGCGGCGCGCGCCCACGTGCTCGCCAGCGGCTATCGCGAGGTTCGGACTCCACAGCTGCTCCGCCGCCCCGTATGGGAGCGCAGCGGCCATTGGGGCAAGTTCCACGACGCGATGTTCGCGTGCGGCGAAGGCGCCGATGAAGCGGCGATCAAGCCGGTGAGCTGCCCGGGCCACATTCACCTCGTCAAGCGCGACGCACCGTCATGGCGGGACCTGCCGATCCGGATCGCGGAATTCGGACTCGTCCATCGCGACGAAGCGAGCGGCACGCTGCACGGCTTGATGCGGCTGCGCCAGTTCACTCAAGACGACGGCCATGTCTTCTGCAGCGAAGACCAGGTCGCCGGCGAGGTCGAACGGTTCTGTCGCGAGCTGCCGGCGTTCTATCGCCGGTTCGGATTCGACGACGTCTCGATCGCGCTCTCGCTGCGCCCCGACCAACGGCTCGGCGACGACGCGCAGTGGGACCGCGCCGAGCGCATGCTCGCGGCGGTCGTCGACAAGCTGGGCCTGCCGTACGTCGTGCAGCCGGGCGGCGGCGCGATCTACGGCCCGAAGCTCGAGTTCGTGCTCCGCGATCGCCGCGGCCGCGCGTGGCAGTGCGGCACGATCCAGCTCGACTTCGTGATGCCGGAGCGGTTCGACGTTCGCTACGTCGATGCCGGAGGCGATCGCAAACGCGTCGTCATGATCCATCGCGCGCTGTACGGCTCGATCGAACGCTTCCTCGGCGTCTTGCTCGAGCACCACGGCGCCGCGCTGCCGGCGTGGCTGGCACCCGAGCAGGTCGCGGTCTTGCCGGTCGGTCCAGCCCACCGCGAGCCGGCGGCCGCGATCGTGCGCGCGCTCGGCGAGGCGGGCGTACGCGCGCGCCTCGACGCGAGCGATGCCACGCTGGCGCGGCGGATCGCGATCGCTCATCACGACGGCGTACCGTTCCAGATCGTGCTCGGCGACCGCGAGCTCGCGGGCGGGACGCTCGCGATCCGCGCGCGCGACGCCCAGTGGTGGGCGCCGAATGCGCTCGCGATCGCGGACCTCGCGCAGCGCTGCCAAGCGAGGCCGGGGTCGCCTCCTGGTCCGTAGCACGCCGCCCCCGCGTTCGGCCATACTCGCGAGGTGCCGCACGTCGACGTCCTCATTATCGGTGCCGGGCTCTCGGGCATCGGCGCGGCGCACCACCTCCAGACGCTGTGCCCCGGCAAGACGTTCGCGATCCTCGAGGCCCGCGAGCGGATGGGCGGCACGTGGGATCTGTTTCGCTATCCGGGCATCCGCTCGGACTCGGACATGTACACGCTCGGCTACGCGTTCAAGCCGTGGACGAACCCGAAGGCGATCG
>JBDTEH010000111.1:0-8982 GCA_039922635.1 Kofleriaceae bacterium
CGATGCGCGCGCGCCCCGGCTTGCCGGCGGCCGCGCGCTCGTCCGGCGACTCGACGCCGTGGTCGACGCCGGCAGCTGCTCGAGCAGAAGGTCGATCGGCAGTAACCCGTCCTCGAGTTGCGACCAGCCCATCGCGAAGCTCTCGCCGACGCTCGAGGACAGACCATGCAGACATTCGGCGAACAGCGTGCCGGCCGCTGGCGCACCGAACCACGTGTCGAACACGCCCGACCGCTGCACCTCGAGGCGGCCCTTCGGATCGAGCGTGACGAAGCCCTGGTCGACGCTGTCGAGCAGGCGCTGACTCCCGGCGTACGCGACCTCGAGCTGCTGCTCGGCGCGCGCGTTGGAGACCACGAACGAGCGCACGATGATGAGCAAGATCGCGAACGTTCCGACCACGAGGATGGTGCGAAGGACGAACTCGGAGTGCGGCGACAAGAGCGGCGGGCCCACGACGACGTCACCGCAGAGGAACAGGGTGAGCGCCAGGCCGATCGCCAGGACGATGCCGTAGATCACCGACTTGCGGTCGGCGAGGCTACAGAGCAACAGCGGAACGCAGGCGGTCGCGTAGAAGAGGCTGACCTCGCCGCGCAGACCGAGCGCGCAAAAATAGATGAACGCGATGGGGGCTGGCAGGGACAGGAACACGACGCGCGACGCGGCGAGCAGCCCGGCGCGGTTGAGCACGATCGGCAGCAGAAACAGCAGCCCAACCGGGATGAGGCTGAGCGCGAGCAGCTTGAGGCCGAGCGACCACAGCGGGACGAAGTAGCTCCACGTGTTGAACGCGACAATGATCGCGAGCGTGTTGTTCACGACGACCCGTCGCTTGCTCCGCGCGCCGGTCGCGAAGCCTTCGCCAACGTGGATGACGTTCTGTAAAGCGCGCAGCATGGCGCTCATGGCCCGAGGCGACCTACGCTACCATGTCACGCACGTCACGCGCCGCGTGCGGCAGCACGCTCGGGCGGATCGGAGGTCACGGGCAGGTGCGCGGGGTCAGCACGAGCGGCGGCTTGGGCGTCTGCGTGAAGTCGAACGCGTCCATCATGCTGCCGACGCGGCCATCGCGCGCGTTCGGATCGGTGACGGACATCATCGGCAGGCCCCACAGCTCCTCGACGAGCTTGGGTATCGAGGCCTGCTCGGTCATGGTCTTGATCACCTGGGTCTTCGCGTACGGCGAGATCACGAGCGCGGGCAGCCGGAACCCGGTGTTGAAGAACGTGCCGTTGGTGAGCTTCTCGATCGGCGGCACGACGTGATCGTAGAACCCACCGAAGTCGTCCCACGTCACGATGATCGCGGTCTCGTTCCAGTGCGGCCCCTGCATGATCTTGTTGATGATGTTGACCGTGAAGTTCTCGCCGGTGCACGGGCCGGCCGGCGGGTGCTCCGACGCGCCGTTCGGTGCGCTCGACACATCGATATGCGTGAAGTTCGCCTGATCGCCACTGGTGAGATCGGCCATCAGCTGCGTGTACGTACGAAAGTGCGCCGCGCGAACGTCGGCATGGCTCCCGACGCTGTCGACCAGGTCGAACGCAGTGCCGAGGCTGTCCGGACCGCTGCCGCTGGCGTAGGTCCGCCACGTGAAGCCTTCCGGGAGGTGATCGATCACGGTCGGCACCTTGAAGCACGGCGCCGCGGTGGAGACCGCACCGGTCTTGCGGTTGTAGACAGGCACGAACAGGGCCGGATCCGGCGTCACGCAGCCGCGGCCGCAGTCGTCGCTGCCATCGTTGCAGTCGGAGTTGCCGTAGTGCGGGGTCTGCCCGGTGATGATCGCGAAGTGGCCGGGAGAGCTCGGACCCGCGAGCGTCGAGAAGAAGTGATCGAACAGCGCGAAGTTGCGTGCATAGGCCCAGTAGTTCGGGATCTGCGACTCGGCGTAGTAATAGAACGGGCGGAGTGGCTGCGCGGCGACGATCGTGTTGAAGCCATCCATCTTGCCGTTGTCGTAGTCCGTGACCGCGGACGTGTGCGAGTGGCTGATGTCGCCCGCGAGCACGCCATCGGGCGCCTTCGCGCGCGTGATCACCGTGCCGTCCTTGAGCTTCGCCGTCTTCGAGCTCTCGGCGCCGGGGAAGCCGGTGAAGTAGTTATCGAACGAGTGGTTCTCCTTGACGATCACCACGATGTACTTGATTGGAGACGGCAAGCTCGGGCCGGCGTCCGCGGTCGAGGTGCTCGAGGCATCGACGTCGGGGAGATCGGCTGCATCGGTCGACTGAGCGTGATGAGTGGTACAGCCGGTGATGGCCGCGACAACGACGGCGAGGGTGAACGACATCCGCATGTGCCACCGCACCAAGCAAGCGTCGGGCCTACCGCCGGGCCTCGATCCCGAGTGATGCATCGCGGTCGCTCGCCCCGGGTTGCACGGAAACTGCCCCCATCTGTTTGCAGCGAGGTCCGCCGTTCGCGCGGCCGGTGGTGCCCGATCCAGGTCGCACTGTAGCGCCCGCGGTTACACCAACGCCGACGACGACCGCGCACGATTCGGCACGCTGATCGCGCGCCGTGTTGACGTATGCTGCCGCGCGATGTGGCGAGCCGTGCTGGCGCTGGCGTTGCTCGCGTGCGGCACGCACGACGGGATCCTTGGGCCGGATGCCGGGTCTGCGATCGTCACGATCACCGCCACCGTCGCGCCGCCTCGTGTCGTCACCCGCGAGCACATGCTGGCCGGCGGCGAGATGCAGATCTCCGGCGAGCCACTCGCCGAGGCGATGGGCCGGACCGTGTCGAACTACAGTCGCTTCCACGTCCCCACCGATCTCTACTTCGATCCGCAGATCGCGCTGTCGTGGATCGATCTCGCCGGGTTCTCCACCGGCATCGAGTCGTACGAGTACTCGAAGCAGCCGATGAACAACCTGATGTTCGAGTCGGGTGCGGGCACGGCGCTCGCGTACGGCCCGCTCGTCGACACCGATGGCGCCGTCGGCAGCGCGGCCACCGCCCACCTCGCCGCGCTGGTCCAGCACTTCGGCGCCGCCGCCAACACGCGCGGCCGGTTCTTGTTCGCCGCCGGGACCTACCCCGCGAACAACGTGAGCGGCAACGTCAACCCGACGGGGGCCGGCGTGCCCGCCGACAATCCGCTCGGCTGGCCGGGCCTGTGGCCGACCGCGCACGTGTTCGCGAGCTTCGATCCGACGATCGATCCCACGCACGAGGTCGACCTCGCGTGCGCGATCACATCCGACGATAACCCCGGGGCGATTCCGGGGACCACGGTGACGAGCGCGGACTACGAATGCGATGCCTCGTCCCTCCACCTTCGCGATCGTGCGGCCCAGATCGATCCGACGATCACGCCCGGCGCCGACGGCTTCTCGACCTGGAAGTACGGCCTGTGGGTCATCAACTACCTCCAGGTGATGCACGACACGTTCGAGGGCCCCGTCGCGACCGTGCCGGACGGCGAGCTCGCGATGGTCGGCAGCCCGGGCAACACGATCGCCGGCGCCGACAAAGATGGCGTCGATACCCGCCCAGGGACGTATCTCGGGTCGAGCGATATCGAGGGATTTCAGGCGCAGATGCTGATCGCGAGCGTCGACAACCGCGCCGAGGACTGGCTCATCCACCTGACCACCAGCGACGCCGCGACGCTCTCGGGTTTCGGCTCGATCGGAGAGGCGATCGCGTACAGCTACGCGGCTCCGCTGCGGTGGTTCCCGACCGTCCACGTCACCGAGACCGACCTCGGTGGTGGGTTCCCCGAGCCGTCGTATGCGCTCGCCTCCCCCGCCAGCGACCTGCTCGACCAGATCGGCCTCGCGATGGGGTACGCGGAGTTCTACGCGCTCACCGACACGAGCAACGCCAACGTCGGCGGCTCGCCGCCCGCGATCGCCGTGTTCGATGGCGATCCGTTCGCCGCCGACAACCAGCTCGCCGACGGCGAGGCCACGCTCCACGATCGTGCCCTCGCGATCATGCGCGTCGCCCTGGTCGACCTCGATCGCCTGCACACCGACCCGGCGACGGGCCTGGTCGTCGACGAGGTGAGCTTCGCCGTCACCGTGCCGGCGCGCGGCCACACGCTCTCCACGATCTCGCTGGCGTATACCCTGCTCGGCCTGCGCACGGTGCTGCGCTCGCTCGGCGGTCAACTCGAGCTGTACTCGAATAACAACCCCGACACCGCGATCAGCCACACGCCGCTCGATGCGGTGCCGCTGCACTACCCGGGTGACGAGACGCTCACGTTCTCGGCCCGCCTCGAGCAGATGCTGCGCGTCCATGCCGCGCTGCTCTACGACCATCTCACCGACGCGACGGGGCGAGCGTGGTCGGGCTGGGATGTCGCCGCGAACGCGCCGATCGACGACTCCGAGACCCTCGATGCGCACGCCGCGGCGGTGCGCGGCCTGTTCGCCGCGTACCTCGCGACCGGCGACGTTCGCTATCGGGACCGCGCCGTGGCGGTGTTCGATCGCATGGACGCGGTGTTCTTCGATCGCGACGCGCGGATCTACACGGCCACGCCCGCGCCGGCCGACAGCGTCGAGTACACGCCGCTGCGCTTCGCGCTGGTCCAGAGCGCGCTGCGCGACATGTACGAGCTGATCGCGCGCCGCCCCGGCGGAGAAGCGCGGATCGCGGTCCTCGAGGATCGCCTGGCGCGGATCGACAAGCTCGTGCTCGACGGCTGGGACGATCGCGATCAGAACCGGATCGTCGACTATCCCGGCGAGTGCGTCGCCGTCGTCGATGGCATCGCGCGCGGTGGGCTCCAGGCCGCCGAGCGGACCCTGACCGGCGAGATCGGGAGCCAGCAGGCCCCGCTGCTGCCCGGCGAGGTCCGCACGCCGACGAGCGACCGCGACCATGATTGTGTTCCCGAGATCGACGACGTCCACCTCCCGGCCGGCCTCGCGGACTCGATCACCTTTCACCTGGCGCGCCGATGAAGCCCGCGCTCCTCGCGATCCTGGTGATCACGGCGTGCGGTGACAACGCGCCGCCCTCCGCAGCGGCCGTGGCCACGCACTCGTCGTCGATCGCGCTGTCGCCGGCCGGCGATCGGCTGTTCGTCGTCAACGCGGATAGCGACTCGGTCTCGGTGATCGATCCCGCGGCGCGCTCGCTCGTCGCCGAGATCGCGCTCGGGACCCCGGTGATCGATCCGGCGACCGGCGCCTTCACCCCGAGCGTGATGCCGCGCGCGCTCGCCGTAGCACCGGATGGCGCGACGCTCTACGTCACCGGCGAGCGAGCCGGCGACCTGTTCGCGATCGAGCTCGCCTCGAGGGACGTCCGATCGGTCGCGGTCTGCAGCGAACCGATCGGCGTGCTGGTGGATCCCGAAGGCACCGCGGTGTTCGTCGCGTGCGCGCAGGACGAGGAGGTGGTCCGCGTCGAGGTCACGAGCCTGACCGTCACCGTGCGCGTCCCCGTCGAGCGCGAGCCGTGGGCGCTGGCCTGGTCGAGCGACGGTGAGGTGCTCGTCTCCCACCTGGTCTCGCCGGAGGTCACCGTGCTCGATCCCGGGACGCTCGCGATCGAGACGACCTGGACGCTCCCCGACCTCGCGCGGCGCGATAACGACCCTCGGCTGCCGCACGGCCAGCCGCGTGGCCTCTACGATCTCGCGCCCCGTCCTGGGACCGCCGAGGTGTGGATCGCGCACATCCTGCTCGGCACCGACACGCCGCAGCCCGAGCTCGACTTCGAGTCGACCGTGTTCCCGTCGCTCGCGGTCGTGCGCGCCGATGGCAGCTACCGCCGCACGCTCTCGGTCGATGTCGACGGGATCCCGCGGATCGATGGCTCGTTCGGCGACATCGTCTCGGGGCCGCACGCGCTCGCGTTCACCGCGGACGGCGCGTACGCGCTGGTCGTCGACACCAGCAGCGAGGACATCCTGGTCGTCGATGCCCGCGCCGAGGTCGAGGCCTCGTTGTTGCGCCCGCTGCCCGGCCACATGCCCGAAGGCATCGTGATCGCCGCCGACGACAGCGTCGCGTTTATCGACGAGCGCAACACCGGCGACGTCGCGATCGTGCGCCTCGATCGGACGGACTCGAGCCTCGAGCTCGCCGTCGACGGCGTGATCCCACGGCTGACCCGCGATCCGATGCCGCCCGATCTGCGCCTCGGCCAGCACCTGTTCTACTCGGCGAACAGCGACGAGTACCCGATCACCCGCAACCATTGGGTCTCGTGCGCGAGCTGCCACATCGAGGGCCGCAGCGACGCGGTCACCTGGTTGTTCGCCCAGGGCCCGCGCGATACGCCGACGAATGCGGGCGGCATGCGCGACACGGGCTTCCTGTTTCGCACCGCCGATCGCAGCCGCGTGCAGGACTACTGGAAGACCGTGAATATCGAGCAGGGTGGCCGGTTCGATCCGATCGCGCAGGCCGACCTCCTCGATCCGCTCGCCGCGTATGTCGACCTCGCCATCCCCGCCCCGATCCCGCCCGCCACGGACCCCACGCTCGTCGTGCGGGGCCGCGCGCTGTTCGAGGATCCCACCGTCGGCTGCTCCGGTTGCCACCGCGGTCCTCGGTTCACCGACTCGGGTGCCGGCAACCCCACGCTCGATCTCGCCGGCACGGTGCAGCTGCACGATGTCGGCACGTGTGTCACCGACGACGCCGCGTTTCCCGACGTCGCGCACACCGACATCGAGGGTCACCCGCGCGACGCGTGCCGGTTCGACACGCCGTCGCTGACCGGCGTCGCGTCCTCGCCGCCGTACCTCCACGACGGCCGCGCCGCCACGTTGCGCGACGTGCTCGCGCTGACGCGCGGCACGATGGGCCACACCGAGGGGCTCGGCTCCGCTGATCTCGACGCGCTCGTCGAGTACCTGCGATCGCTATGACCCGCGCCGACGCCACCCTCGCCGTCCTGGTCGCCGCCCTGGTCGCCGCGCTCGGTGCCTGTGATCGCAGCACCGAAGCGCCACCCGATGCCCTCGCCGGCTGCCAGGTCGAGCTCTCCGGCAACGTCCTCGAGTCGATCTCTTCGACCACGAGCTGCCCGGTGCTCGTGCCGGGCGCCGGCGCCACCGAGGGCGACACGCTCCTGGACTTCAAGGTCGCCTCGCAGGCGCTCGGTGGCGACCTCGCGATCGAGCTCGATCTCGGTCCCGCTCCCACGCCAGGCCACTACGCCTCGGACACCACCGCGCTGTGGAATGCGATGGCGGCGAGGAGCGTCCCGCCCGGCGGTGCGTGCCTGTACCTCGCCGGCAACAACTCGACGCCGGCCGGCGACTTCATGCTCGAGCTCGCGACGATCGACGAGGACACCGCGCACGGCGAGCTCGCGCTCACGCTGTTCGTGTTGCCGCGCACCGCGGATGACGGCACGCCGACCGATTGCGGCCCGGGCACCACCGAAGCGGTCCAGCTGCGCTTCTGATCGATCTGGCGCCTACTGCAGCGTGACGATCGCTTCGGTCCACTGCGCGATGTGGTTGCCGTCGACGAGCGACTGGAACGGCAGCCGGATCGCCGGCCCCGTCGCCGGTTGTCCCGCGAGCGCCCGCTCGGGAAAGAACGGCGCGAGCCAGAGCTGCGGCTTCTGCGTGCCGGTCGAGCGCACCCCGAACGGACGCTGCGAGGCAACGGTGAACCAGATCACGGGTTCGGTCGTCGTCGAGGTTGGCTCGTTGGTGACGAACGGCGTCCACTTCGGCCACGAGTCGTACGTGCCCGCGACCTCGGCGGCGGTCAAGCGGATCGGCGCGGCGAGCGAGCCATCCGCTTTGGTCACCCACATCTCCGCGTTCGGGTTGTTGTAGCTCGTGCCGCCGGTCGCCTCGTTGTAGATCACCCACTCGTTATCCGGAGAGAACGACGGGTAGTACTGATACTTGCCACTCGCCGGCGGCGCGAGTGGACGCGGGGTCCCGACCGTCTTGGCGACCTTGTCGTAATCGAACACGACGATCTGTCCTGCCGAGGCCCACACCTCCGAGCCACCGGAGACCTGCGTCGCGACGATCTCGTCGCCATTCGCGGCGACGTCCGGATGGGAGATCCGCGAGGTCGTGTACAGCGGGGTCGTCGCCTGCGTCGCGAACTCGGTGCGATACAAGCCGGTCTCGGTGGTCGTGAACATCTCGCTGTCGTCGGGATGGATCGCCGCGAAGTTCCACTCCTGCGTGTTGTCGGCGAGCTTGCGGGTCAGCCCACTGACGTCGAGCGCGTTGCCATAGTTGAGGTTGCCGCCCTCCTGGCGGTAGGCGACCACGGTGCCGTCGCGCGACACCGCATGACAACCGACGCAACCGCTCTGGCCGACCTGCGGATAGAACTGCTCCGCGGGCACGGTGGGCTTGCTCATGTCGAAGCGCATGATCGCGGCCTTCGTCGTGTTCCAGTAGTAGACGCCGCCCTTGACTTGTTCGGCCGCGATGCGGACGGTCTCCTTGCCTTCGATGAACGTCGCCGGCGATGCCGTCGCCAGGCCCCGCACGCGGACCTCGAGGTCGAGGCCGGTCGAACCTTGCGAGAGTTGCTGCCAGCGCTCGTCCGCGAGAGTCGTCCAGGTCGCCGCTCCCAGCGTGGTGACGTAGGTCTTGAGCGTGACGAACCCGCCCGACAGCTGGACCTCGTAGACGTCCTTGGTCGCATCGCGCCAGTGAATGTCCATCTCGCCGATGTTCGGCGGGATCAACGCGCCCGACGGCGGATACGCGACCTGGATCGGTGTCGCCGGATCGAGCGTCGCGGCGCCGAACAAGCTCGCGGATGAATCCGCGGTGCCGGGAATCGTGTCGCTGACGAACACGGTGAAGTCACGTTCACCGAGCAGCGTCGAGAGCGTCGCGGTCAGCTGGCCTACGCCAGCCGTCTGGCCCGAGGGCGCGAGGGTCGATGCTGCGACGCTGCCGAGCTCGATCGGCGAGACCGAGAACGTGACTTGATCGGTGACGTCGGTCTGCGTGCCGTCGGTATCGTCGACGCGGATCGCGTGAACGGTCGAGGTTTCGGCGACCCCGTCGGC
>JBDTEH010000112.1:0-7675 GCA_039922635.1 Kofleriaceae bacterium
GCGACCAAGACGCCGTATCGCAACGGCCAGCCGCGCGTACGCCCGACGCTAGCCGTGCGAAACGCGATCGTGGTCTGCAGCACCGAGCGCTGCCTGCTCGCCGATGCGTTCGTGCCGCGGTTCTAGCTCGCCGAAGAACACCATGACCGCGCCGAGCAGACAGGCGACGACGAGCCACTCCGAATCGAACCACTGCGGGGTCGCACCGGCGGTAAACATCAGGGCGAGCTCGTAGGCGAGTCCGCTCGCCAGCAGCACGGCAGCGTCGCGATGCCGTCGGACCACCGCCCAGATGCCGAGGATCACCGCGATCGCGAGGTAGAGGTGCGGTCGAAACAGCGCCGTCCGAGAGAGCCAGCGAACGGGTGCGAGCAACACGCGTTGCGTGAGCGAATGGCTGCTGAGATACGAGAGCTGTGCGCCGTCGACGCGAGCCGGCACGAAGCTCTCGATCAGCGGGTGCCAATGCTTGGTGAAGCCGAGCTCGGAGGTCCACACGTGGAGGCGGTGGCGCAGGTACGCGCGCGGCTGTGCGCGCACGAGTCGGTCGCGTGCGGCGATCACGGTATTGACGTGCTCGGCGTCGACGTGTTCGAACAGCCGGCTCGCGCCGGCGATGTAGCGCCCCGGCTTCGGATACGCCCGGTTCGCGCGCTGTTGCAACTCCGAGGGGGGCGCGGCGAGCGGACAGCCGTCGAGCAGCGTCGCGATCTGGTCGCTCGGGAGCGGCGGCGCGAAGTGCAGCGTGCCGGCGATGTCGTGCATCGCGCGCTCCAGCGCCGGACGCTCGGTGCGATCATCCACGAGCACGTACGCCAGGCCCAGCGAGACGATGACGACGGTTGCCCACGCCGCCACCGCCCGGAGCACTCCAAGTCCGAGAAACGCCAGCACGATCGGCAGCGCGGCGACGAGGGCCGCGGTCGTCATCCCGCCCGCGGCCACGAACAGCGCGAGACCGACGACCTTCCAGGCGCGCGCCGTGGCGCACAGCGCGGCAGTACCCGCGACGAGCAGGCTTGCCGCCATTGGTTCTGGAGCGATCACCGCGGTCGATGCGATGACCGCGGGGAACCACAGGATCGCGACGGCGAGGTACGCGGACGTGCGCTCGACAAGGAGCTGGCGGAGGAGCTGGTAAGCGCCGGCGAGCAGCAACGAGCTCTGGAGGAACAACATCACGGAGGGACCGTCGATGAACCGCCAGCCGAGCCGCCACACCTCGGTCATCATCACGGGGTTCCAATCGGTGAACTGGCCGGTGCGTGCATCGATCAGCTGGTCGGCGGCCCCGGGCCCGAGATATCCCGGATACGCGTAGAGCAGAAACACCACCCAGCCGACGATCAGGATCGTGCGGGGTTTCATGACCTGGACCGCCAACGCTGGACGAACAGGATCGCGGCGGCCGTCACCACCGAGGTGATCATCCAGTGCGAGTACCGACAGTCCGGCTCGACCGGGATCGGGAAGTAGCTGAGCTGGTAACCGAGCCCGCTCGCGAGCAGCGCGAAGGTCACGCGATCGCGGCAACACGTGATCAACAGCAGGAGCCCGATCACCGCGTAGATCCATGGCCGGAACAAGGGCGTGTGGTCGGCGAGCCAGTAGAACACGTCGAATCCGACGACGTGCTGCAGCCAGGACCACGAGGCCGCATGCGCGATGGCGGTGGCCTGTTGAGGCGACTCCGTGAACAGATTCCACACCGGCCCGGTCAGGTAGTCGTCGTCGGCACCGAGCAGGTGCAGGAACACGTCCCCGTGATACGCGAAGTACGCGGCGGGATGGGCCTTGATCAAGGCGAGCCACGCGCTCGTGGCTGCGCTCCACTCCGCCTCGTTCTCGGGCACCTCGAAGAATCGCTCGGGCCCGATCATGACGAGCCAGCCGTGCCGCATCGCGACGAGCAGCCGGGCCTGGACCTGGAGGCCATGATCGATCGCGAGGTGGACGCCGGGAAGCGCCTCGCGGACCTCGGCATCGGTGAGGTCGTCTTCGTACGCGATCAGCCCGACGATGTCGTTCCACATCGGCGTGATCCGGACGTGGGTCGTGGCGAGGCCGCGGCTGACCGCCAGCACCGCGCCGATCGTCAGGACGACGACCACCCCGACGATCGCGAGCCGGCGGCGCAGCCGCATGCCCGGATTCCACTCGAACAAGATGATGACGACCGGCAACACCGCCGCGACCGCGTTGTGGCGTAGCGCACATGCCACCGCGAGCAAGACGAGACCGCCCACGCGGACGCGCCGGCGTCGATCCAGGACCGCGGCGATGCCGGCGACCAGGTACGCGGCCATCTGCGCGTCTTTCCAGATCACCGCCATCGTGGCCAGCACCGGCGGGAACAACAGGATCGCGTTCGCGACCCAGGCCGCCCGGGCGGGTGACAGGAAGTGCCGGAGCAGCGCGTTGAGCCCGCCGAGGAACAGCGCGCCCTGCAACAGCAGCATCAGCAGCGGTCCGGAGATGATCCGGTCGAGCACCATCCACTCGGCCGACATCAGAGGCGGGTTGCCGTCGGAGAACGCGATATGCCGCGCCTCGAGCAGCTGGTTCACCGAGTCGGTGCTCATGAAGCCGGGATAGGCATAGAGCACGAACGCGGCGAAGCCGAACGCGGCGATCGCGTTGGGTGACAGACCGCCAATCGCGTCACCGACCCGCCTCGAGATACGCCAGGAGCCCACGACCGGCGCGACTATAACAGAGACCTCGCGGAAGCTCGACGCGGCCGGGAGAAACCGCTACATCTCGCGCTGGTGCAACTCTCGTTCGTGATCCCGACGAGGAATCAGGCGCAGTTCCTTCGCCAGTGCATCGATGGCTGCATCGCGCAGCACATCCCCGACAGCGAGGTGCTCGTCGTCGATGGCGCATCGACGGACGCGACCCGCGACGTGCTCGCGAGCTACGGCGATCGCGTGCGCTGGATCTCGGAGCCGGATCGCGGCCAGTCCGACGCGATCAACAAGGCGATCCGGCTCGCGCGCGGCGACATCGTGGCGTGGATCAACTCCGACGACTACTATGCCGGGCCCGGCGTGATCGCACGCCTGCTCGGCGAATTCGCGCGCGACGATCGCTGCGATATCGTCTACGGCGACGGCATGCGGGTCGACGTCGAAGGACGCGAGCTCGGCCCGTATCGCGCCCGGACGATCGCGCGGGTCGCGACGATCGTCACGCACCCCGCGAGCTTCGTGCTGCAGCCGACGCTGCTGTTCCGGCGCGCGTTGTTCGTCGAGGTCGGCGGCGTCGACGAGGCCCTGCATTACACGATGGACTACGAGCTGTGGATCCGGATGTTCGCCGCCGCACGCGCGACGCGCTACGTTCCCGAGGTGATCGCGTGCGCGCGCTATCACGACAGCGCGAAGTCGGTGGCCGGGATGGGCAAGCAGATCCGCGAGCTGTATCGGGTCAAGCGCGACCACGCGCGCAAGCTCGCGCTCGGGCCCGTCGATCGCGCGCGGATGTACGCCGGCATGGCCTCGCTCGGGGCCTACTGGCTGGCCGCGCGGCTCGGGCTCAAGCGGGTCGCATGACACCGCACGAGATCCGAGCGCTGCTCGAAGGGATCGAGGCCGAGCTCCCGGTGGGCGACTGGCAGGTCGGTGGCGTGCCGGTGTGGCCGGTGTTCCGGATCTGGTTCGTGTTCGCGCACGATCCGTTCGCGGCTGGTCACCCCGAACGCCCGTCGATGTTCGGGGCCGCCTCGCGGGTCGCGCGCAACACCACGCGCTACGCCGGTGCCGCCTGGCGCGACCGCGGGCATCGCGATCGCGGTGGCCAAGCAGACGCGGTGTTCTTCACGCACACCACGTGCCGCGTGTTCCAGGTCGAGGGCCGCTGGTACGATCAGTTCTGCGAACCGATCGCGGAGCTGCTCGCGACGCGCGGCCTGACCAGCCGGTTCCTCGAGCACGCGCCGGACCACCAGTATCGCGTCCCGCGCTCCCACGCCTCGCAGCTGATCCAGCCGGCGCTGTCGGCGCTGGCGCTGCTCGCGCGCGCGGCTCCGGTCCCGGGCGAACGCGAGCTCGCCGCGTACTTCGCGCGCCACCATCCGGCGCTCCAGCCGAGCTTCACGGCGGTGCGCAAGAACGTCGCGGTGCTGCGGCTCTACGCGCGCTACTTCGCGCGCGAGCTCGCGCGGATCCGCCCGCGGCTAGGCTTCGTCGTCAACTACTACGACCTCCCGGCGATGGCGTTCGTGCTCGCGTGTCGCGAGCTCGGAATTCGTACGGTGGATATCCAGCACGGTATCCAGGGCGAGCTGCACATGGCGTACAGCCACTGGAACCAGGTGCCGGCGGCCGGCTACGCCGTGCTGCCCTCGCTGTTCTGGTGCTGGAGCGAGGACGAGGCGCGCGAGATCCGCGCGTGGAGCGAGCCGGTCGCGCGCTGGCATCGCCCGCTCGTCGGGGGCAACCTCGTGCTCGACAAGTTTATGCACGACGACGATGCGCTGGTGAAGGTGTTCGATCGGGAGGTGTCGCGTTGCACCACCGCCACCAACGTGCTCGTGACGCTGCGTCCGCGTGGAGGCGTGCCCCTGCTGGTGCGCGCCGCGATCGAGGCTTCGCCGCGCGACTGGACGTGGTGGATCCGATTGCATCCGGCGATGCTCGCCGAGCGCGCCGCGGTCGAGGAGGCCCTGGCCGGCTACCGCGATCGCCGGATCGTGATCGAGGAGGCCACGCGGTTGCCGCTGTATGCTGTGTTGCGGCACATGAACGCGCACCTCACCGAGATCTCGAGCACGGTCCTGGAGGCCGATCGGTTCGGCGTGCCGTCCGTGCTGTGTCATCCCACCGGCGTCGAGTACTACGCGGCGCTGGTGCGCGGCGCGATCGGTGCGTTCACCGCAGCGGAGATCGTCGCCGCGATCCAGACGCAGCTCGTGCGGCCGCTGCCACGTCGACCCTGCGCGACGATCGGCGCCGACGAGCTCGCGGCCCTCGTCGCGGGAGCCTCATGACCTCGCCGGTGTGGCGCGACTACTGGGCCGAGCGCAGCGACGGCGGCCATCGTTCGCAGGCCGAGGAGTTCTTGCACAAGGAGGCCGCGGAGAAGCTGTTCCACCTCGGTTCGGGAGCCGCGCTCCTCGACCTCGGCTGCGGGTCCGCGGACCTGCTCGTGTACTACGCCGGGGCGTTCGCGCGGGTCGTCGGCGCCGACTTCTCCGCACGGATGTTGGCCGAGGCCGCCCGCCGCGTTGCCGCTCGTGCGCTCGCGGTCGAGCTCGTCGAGGCCGATGACGCGACGATCTGGGATCGCGTGACGGGCACGTTCGATCGCATCACCGCCGGGCAGGTCGTGCAGTACCTCGAGCCCGCGCAGCTCGAGCGCTTCCTGCAGCGGGCACGCGATCGCCTCGCCACGGGCGGACGGGTGCTCCTGTTCGACGTGATCGATCCGCGGATCTACACGCTCAGCGAGCTGGGCCTGTTCGAACCTCGTCCGGCCCTCTCACGTGCGCGGCGCTTCCTCGAGGTCGCGGTCGCGCGGCTGCGGCGGAGCTCCCACGAGGTCGGCTATCGCTACGCGGGGTACGAGCTCGCACGGATCGCCGAGCGCGCCGGGTTTCGCTGCGAGACCGTGTGGTCGATGTATTACGAGTATCGCTATCACGCGGTCCTGGATCCCGCGTGACCGACTACCGCCGGCTCTGCGCGACCGAGCCCAGCATCCCGCTGTTCTGTCGCGACTACTGGCTCGACGCCGTCGCGCCGGGCGCGTGGGATGCGGTGATGCTCGAGAGCGGCGGGACACCGATCGGCGCGTGGCCGTTCGTGCGCCATCGTCGCCTCGGCTTCGACTACCTGCAGCTGCCGCTGCTGACCCAGTTCCTCGGCCCGTGGATCTCGTATCCAGCCGGGCAGAAGCAGCACAGCCGGCTGTCCCACGAAAAAGAGGTGTTCACCGCGTTGATCGAGCGACTGCCGGCGCACGATTACCTGATCCAGAACTGCCATCACTCGATCACGAACTGGCTGCCGTTCTACTGGCGCGGCTTCGCGCAGACCACGCGCTACACGTACGTGCTCGATGACCTCCGCGATCCCGAGGCGGTGTTCGCGGCGTTTCGTTCGAACATCAAGACCGACATCAAGAAGGCGCGCAAGGCGGTCACCGTCGTGGTGAGCGAGGACCTCGACCGGTTCTATGCGGTCAACCGGCTGACCTTCGCGCGCCAGGATACGTCGCCGCCGTACAGCCTCGAGCTGTTGCGCCGGCTCGATGGTGCGCTCGCGGCGCGCGGCCAGCGCAGGATCCTGCTGGCCGTCGACGCGGCAGGTGCGGTCCACGCGGGCGTCTATCTCGTGTGGGACGAGCACACCGCGTACTACTTGATGAGCGGCGGTGACCCGGCACTGCGCTCGAGCGGCGCCACGAGCTTGTTGGTGTGGGAGGCGATCCAGCACGCGGCCACCGTCGCGCGGTCGTTTGACTTCGAAGGCTCGATGATGGAGCCGGTCGAGCGGTTCATCCGCGCGTTCGGGGCGGCCCAGCGGCCGTACTCGCAGCTCACCCACGTCGGCACGCGCAAGATGCAGCTGCGCCTGCTCGCGGAGCAGGTGTTGGGGCGACGATGACGCTGGTCGTCCGGATCCCGAGCTCGCACGAGGCCGAGCGGCGCTACAGCGTCGACGTCGTGCTCGGCGAGTTCCTCGGCCTCGACTACACGATCGAGGTCGGCGGCGAGGACTACCGGATCGAGCTCGCCGATCGGCGGCTCGTCATCCGCGATCGGTTGTTCGGACGCGTCGGCGCCGCGTACCTCGACGCGGGCAATCTTCCGGTGGCGATCGAGCGCCCGCACCCGTGGGTCGAGGACCAGACCGTGGTCGTGCTCTACGGTGATGACGAGCTCGTCCTCGAGGGCGCCGAGCTGCGCTGCGGGATCGACGTGTTCGCGTCGACGTTCTTCATGCTGTCGCGGTGGGAAGAGGTCGTCGCGACCACGCGCGACGCGCATGGCCGGTGCCTCGCGCGCGGCGCGATCACCGAGCGCTGGCTCGACCGCTGCATCGTCAACGAGTGGACCGAGCTGTTGTGGGGATTGCTCCAGCGGCTTGGCTGCACGCAGCCGAGGCGGACCCGCACGTTCGCGGTCACCGCGAGCCACGATGTAGATTATCCGCGGCACTGGACGCTGCGCACCGGCGTCGTCACGTTCGGCGGCGACCTGGTCAAGCGCCGGTCTCCCCTCCGCGCCGTGCGTACCGTGCGCGATTTCGTTGCCAGCCGCGCGGGGCTCGCGCGAGATCCATACGACACGTTCGACTGGTTGATGGACCGCTCCGACGAGGAGGGGATCACGTCGAACTTCAACTTCATGACCGGCCGGTGGAGCGAGCACGACCCGCCGTTCGATTTCGATCCACGCACACTCGCTCGCCTGCTCGCTCGCGTGGCGAAGCGCGGCCACGGCATCGGCTTTCACCCGAGCTACAACGCGTACAACGATCCGGAGCTGTGGAAGCTCGAGCACGATCGGCTCGCGGGGTTGTCTCCGCAGCCCGTGGTCGGCGGGCGCGAGCACTACCTGCGATTCGCCGTGCCCGAGACGTGGCGGATCTGGAATGCGAACGGCATGGAGTGGGACAGCACCCTCGGCTACGCCGATCGCGAGGGTTTCCGGTGCGGTACCTGTTACGAG
>JBDTEH010000113.1:0-17281 GCA_039922635.1 Kofleriaceae bacterium
GAGCTCGGCGCCGCTGTTGACCAGCGAGCCCACCACGAACAGCCCGATCCCGACGAAGCCGGCGGGGCCGAGCGGCGCCGAGGTGCGAAGCGTGAGCAGCGCGAAGCCGACGTAGTAGATCGCGAACGCGAACGGCACGGTGAACGCTTCGTCGAACGGGATCCGGCGCTGGAGCAGGACCACCATCATGAAGGTCATCCGGACCAGCACGACCAGGTTGCACGCGAACACGGCGGTGCGCCGGTCGCTCGCGGCCGCCGGCCAGTCCATCCAGCGCGCGAAGCCGACGCCCCAGTCGCCGAACAGCAGACGCCACGAGACATAGATCAACCCCAGCTCGAGCAGGATGATGATCACCTTCTGCGGAATGCTGCGGTCGTGCGTGCCATAGAGATCCACGCGGTGATCGTACCCACGCGACGCGCAGCTCGCCATCGCGTCGGCGATATCTGGACACGCTCGATCGCCGCGATCACGGTCGGGCCGTCGCCACGGGTCCGCGGGCTCTCACGCGTGGCGAAGCGCGTCGCCGACCGGCGTCAAGCTGACGGGGAAGGGCGGCTCGAATCGCTCTGGCTCGGCGAGATACGCGCGGAACGCGGTCATGGCCTTGCTGACGTGCCAGCCATCCACGTACCGGTGATCGATCGTCGCCGTGATCGGTAGGACGTCACGCGCCTCGACGCGTCCATCGACGACGACCGGCCGTGCGGTGATCTCGCCCACGAGGATGAGGAGTGGAACGTCGTACATCCACGCGAGTGGCGCGAAGCCGTGAGGTAAGCCGAACATGCCGACGCTCGTCACCATCGCGCTGCCGAACGGAGCACGGCGCAACGACAGCGCCGGGATATCGAGCTCGAGCTCCTGGGTGATGAAGGCCGTGGCCTTCATCAGGCTGCGCAGCAGCCATGGCGGGGTCCGATCGAGCAGGTGCTTGGTCTGTGCAAGCTCGCGATCGTGGCCTCGCTTCATCGCGGCGCTGCGCTCGGACAGCTCGCGCGCGATCTCGATCGCGGGCTTGCGATCGGCATGGGTGATCGCGACGCCCGAGAGGTCGTGGCCCTGTTCGACCGCGGTGATGAAGAACACGTCGATCGAGCGCCGGGGACGAACCCGACCGCGGCGGATCCGCACGTTGAGGTCTGGAACCTCCGCGAGGACGTGCGCGAGGGCGCGTCCGACCACGTGGGTCGCGGTCACGTGATGGCCGGCCGCTCGGGCGCGAGCGATGAACGCGAGCGTCGGGCGCGCATCCACGTCGAGCGATCCGAAAATCTGGGGATCGTCGGGCGCTCGCCACATCGCACTCGCCACCCGGCGCCACCCGGTGAGGCGAGTACTGCGCGTCTTGGCAGGCACACGGACCGTCCCTGCAAGGGATGTGCGCAGCGCGTGCGGGCGGCCAGGTCGCGCTGTTCGCGCAATCATCGCGCCGGCGACGTGCGCAACGCGCACGGCTAGCGCGAAGCGCTCGAAGTGCGCTTGAATTGCGCTGATCGTGCGGTGGCGCGTGTCGTGCAGCACGTGGCGCTCGATGACCGACGCGCGGTTCGAGGCGATCCTTCGCGATGGTACGTCGATCCTCCTTCGCATGGCGCGTCCAGACGATCGCGAGAGCTTGATCGCGCTGTTCGGCCGGATGAGCCCGACCTCGATCCGTCACCGCTTCTTCGGCGCCAAGCGCGAGCTCGCGGAGGCCGATCTGCGCTACCTCACGAGCGACGACACGCAGGTCGCCATGGTCGCGACCATCTGCCACGATCGCGAGGAGACGATCCTCGGAGTGGGGCGCTACGTCACGTTGCCCGATTCGCACATCGCCGAGGTCGCGTTCGACGTCGGCGACGCCGATCAGGGTCGCGGGATCGGCACGCTCCTGCTCGATCACCTCGCCCGGATCGGGCGCGCGCGCGGCGTCACCACGTTTCGCGCAGAGGTCGAGGCCGACAACAGTCGCATGCTCGACGTGTTCGCGCGCAGCGGCTTCGTGGTGCGGCAGTCCCTCGACGATCGCACCTTGCACGTCGACATGCCGATCGCCGATACGGATCGGTTCCTCGCCGCCGCAGCGGCGCGCGAGCGAAGCGCGGCGGCGCGCAGCCTGCGGGCGATCTTCGCGCCCGCATCGGTCGCGGTGATCGGTGCGTCGCGCACGCAAGGGACGATCGGTCGCGCGATCCTCGATAACCTGATCCAGGATGGGTTCGGGGGCCCCCTCTATCCGATCAACCCGAAGGCCTCGGAGGTCGCGGGGCGGCGATGCTACCCGTCGATCGGCGCGATCGGCTCGCACGTCGATCTCGCCGTGATCGCGGTGCCCGCGCCGCTGGTCGAGACCGCGGTGCACGAATGTGCGGCGGCCGGGGTCCGCGGTGTCGTCGTGATCACGGCGGGCTTCGCGGAGGTCTCGGCGGTGGGGCGCGAGACCGAGCGCCGGCTCTGCGCGATCGCGCGGAGCGCTGGCATGAGGATGATCGGGCCGAACTGCATGGGCGTGCTGTCGACCGACCCCGCGGTGCGGCTCAACGCGACGTTCAGCCCCGTGTCTCCGCCGATCGGCAACGTCTCGATGGCGACCCAGAGCGGCGCGCTCGGGCTCGCGATGATCGACTACGCGCGGGAACTGGAGCTCGGCATCGCCGAGTTCGCGTCGATCGGCAACAAGGCCGACGTCTCGGTCAACGATCTGCTGGCGTACTGGCACGACGATCCGCGTACGCGCGTGATCGCGCTGTACCTGGAGAGCTTCGGCAATCCGCGGACCTTCACCCGGCTCGCCCCCGAGATCGCGCGCGAACGCCCGATCGTCGCGGTGAAGTCTGGGCGCTCCGCCGCAGGGATTCGCGCCGCATCGAGCCATTCAGCCGCGCTGGCGAGCCTCGACGTCGGGATCGACGCGCTGTTCGCGCAGACCGGCGTGATCCGGACCGACACGCTCGAACAGTTGTTCGATGTCGTGTCGCTACTCTCGAGCCAGCCGGTGCCGGTCGGGCCGAGGATCGGCGTCGTCACGAACGCCGGAGGGCCCGGCATCTTGCTCGCGGATGCGTGTGAGGCCCGCGGGCTCACGTTGCCGACCCTGGCTCCGCACACCGTCGAAGCCCTGCGCGCGTTCTTGCCGGCACAGGCGGGGTTGGCCAACCCGGTCGACATGATCGCGTCGGCGCCGGCGTTGCACTTCGAAGCCGCGATCGAGCTGGTCGGGCGCGACCCCAACATCGATGCCGTGGTCGCCATCTACGTGCCGGTGCTCGTCACGCAGCCGGACGAGATCGCGCGCGCGATCGCGCGCGGAGCGGCGGCCGTACCAGCCGAGAAGCCCGTCGCGACCGTGTTCATGTCGTCGAAGGGAACGCCCGCGGGACTGTCGAGCGGTCCACGGGGGCCCATCCCGTCGTACAGCTTCCCGGAGAATGCCGCGATGGCGCTCGGTGCGGCGGTTCGGTATGGCGCCTGGCGCAAGCGCCCGATCGGGACGCGGCTGAGGCTGACGGTGGAGCAGGAGCAAGCGATACGTGCGCAGATCCGGGCGAGCCGGACGGCGCACGGCGAAGGCTGGCTGCCGTTCGACGAGATCGCCGCGCTGCTGGGCAGCGCCGGCATCGCGGTCGCGGATCATCGAACGACCGCCCCCGAAGCCGGCGCCGCCACGACGGCCGCGCTCGAGCTCGGCTTTCCCGTGGTCCTCAAGGCGATCGCACCGGGACTCGTTCACAAGACCGACGCCGGCGGCGTGGCGCTCGATCTCGGCGACGCCCACGCGGTGACCCTCGCCGCCGACGCCATGCGTGCGCGCCTCATGGCGAACGGCTCCACGCTCGAGGGTTTCCTCGTGCAACGCCAGATCCGGCGCGGCGTCGAAGCGTTCGTCGGGGTGACCACCGATCCGTCGCTCGGTCCCCTGCTCGTGGCCGGCATCGGCGGGATCGCCGTCGAGCTCTACAAAGACGTCGCCTTCCGCGTCACGCCGGTCACCGATGTCGATGCCGCCGAGATGACCGATCAGCTTCGCGGTCGGCCCTTGCTCGACGGCTTTCGCGGTGCGCCGCCCGCCGATCGCGAGGCGCTGCTCGACGTGTTGATGCGCGTCTCGGCGCTGGTCGAGATCGTCCCCGAGCTGGCCGAGCTCGACATGAATCCGGTCGTCGTGCTCGAGCGTGGCGCTGGCGCGGTCACGGTGGATGTCCGGATGCGCCTCGCGCCCAAGCAGGTTCGCGAGTGAGCGCCCCGTAGGGACCGGGGAGGAGCACAGGGAGCGGGGGGAGCCGGGGAGCCCCGGGAGTCCCGGGGCCTCGGGTGGCCGCTGGCGCAGGTCTCGCATGCCAGCTCGATCATGCATGATGCTCTCTATCCATCGCCCAGCGCGGCGTTGTCGCAGGCGCGCCACGAGCTCGCCCCGGAAGTAGACAAGGCGTTTCGAGAGTTCAGCAAGGCGGTGTTCGCGGACGGCGCGCTGTCCCGCAAGACCAAGCAGCTGATCGCGGTCGCGGTCGCGCACGTCACCCAGTGCCCCTACTGCATTCATGGCCATACCAAGGGCGCGCTTCATGACGGCGCCACCGAGCGCGAGATCATGGAGGCGATCTGGGTCGCGGCCGAGATGCGCGCCGGTGGCGCATTCGCACACTCGCTGCTCGCGCTCGACGAGATGAACGAGGCGAAGGCCGCCACCAAACCGGTCGGCGGCTGACATGACCGCGTCCATGATCCAGATCAAGCGCACGTACGAGGCTCCGGCGCGTGGCGATGGTCGCCGCATCCTCGTCGAGCGGCTGTGGCCGCGTGGCATCAAGAAGGAGGCGCTCGAGGCCGACGCGTGGCTCAAGGAGGTCGCGCCGAGCACCGTCCTGCGAAAGTGGTTCGATCACCGAGTCGAGCGCTGGGACGGGTTTCAGCGCAGGTACCGCGAGGAGCTCGATGGGAATCCCCAGGCATGGGAGCCGATCCTCGATGACCTCCGCGGTGGCAAGGTGACGCTGCTCTACAGCGCCCACGACACCGATCACAACGGTGCGCTGGTCCTGCGCGACTATCTCGCCGAGCGCGCGACCCGCGCGCGGCCGGCCACGAAGCGCCGGGTTAAAATGAGGTAGCGTCGTGCCAGCCATGACAGCCCGAATCGACTACTACACGCGTGCCCCGAAGGCGATGCAGGCGATGCGCGCCCTCGAGCTCTATGTCCACGACAGCAGCCTCGAGCCGGCCCTGATCGAGCTCGTCAAGATGCGCGCGTCGCAGCTCAACGGCTGTGCCTATTGTCTCGATATGCACAGCAAGGACGCGCGCGCGGAGGGCGAGACCGAGCAACGTCTGTACGGGCTCCCTGCGTGGCGCGAGGCGCCGTACTACTCGCCCCGCGAGCGGGCCGCGCTGGAGTGGACCGAGGCGATCACCGAGATCGGCCGGAGCCGCGCAGAGGACGAGGTCTACGATCGAGTCCGCGAGCACTTCTCCGAGGACGAGCTGGTGACGCTGACGTTCGCGATCGTCGCGATCAACGGCTGGAACCGGCTCGCGGTCGGGTTCCGGACGCCCGCCGGCACCTATCAGCCACGAGCATCATCGGCCCCCAAGTGAATTCCGGCGCGGCCGGCGCGTGCGTGCGTTCGCGGCAATGTGCCACGCAGGAGTCGATTGCCGATCGAGCGCGCGCAGGGTATGGGCGATCATGACGAGGGTGGAGGCCGCGCAGACGCGGGGGGCGCGATGGCTGGTCGCGATGCTCGCGGGCGTCGTGACCTGCTTCGTGCTGGCGACCGCCGCGACCGAACACCTCGCGCGTACGATCGCCGACCGCGCCGACGGCATCATCGCCAACGCGATGCCGAGCGTCCAGGTGCTCACGACGGCGCGAGGCGACCTCCGGCGGCTCGAGCTCGATCTCGAACAATACGCGACCGTGCCAGCCGCTCAGCGAGCTCCGATCCGCGAGCAGATCGCGTCGAGCCGCCAGAACATCGATGGCGAGCTCGCGGCGTACCACGCGCTCCCGTTCTTTCCCGACGAGCGCACGCTGTCGCAACATGTCGAGACCAGCCTCACCGGCCTCGACCAGCAGATCGCCGACTTCATGCAGGGGACCGACCCGGAGCGACTGACGAGCCTGCATCACGAGTTCAGCCTCGTCGACGAGGCGCTCGAGCGCGTCGTGGTGTTCGATGCAGCGCAAGGTCAGCGACTCGGGAGCGAGATCCTGCGCGTCCGCAGCGAGTCGAGAGGCATCGTGGTGTTGCTCGATGCCGCGAGCGTCATCCTCGCGATCGGCGCGGCGTGGCTGGCGCTGCGCCAGCTCCGGCGCGCGATGCGCATCGCAAAGGCCGAGCGCGAAGCGCGCGACCGCCGCGAAGCCGCGCTCTCGGACGAGAACGCGGCGCTCGGCCAGTTCGCGGGGCGGGTCGCGCATGACGTGCTGAGCCCGCTCGCGACCGCATCGCTGGCCTTGGAGCTGGCCGGCCAGGCGTGCGAGCACAACCCGGCTGCCACTCGGGCGACGAGCCGTGGGATCGCGGCCATCAACCGGGCTCAAGCGCTCGTCGAGGGGCTGCTGGCGTTCTCGTCTGCGGGCGGACATCCCGAGGCAGGAGCCTCGACCGAGCTCGCGCCGGTGCTCGCGGATCTGGCGGACGCCCTGGGCGATCGGGCCAAGGCCACCGGCATCGCGCTGCACCTGGCCGCGGTTCCCCCCGGAGCGATCGCCTGCAGCCAGGGCGTCTTGACGAGCCTGGTGGGAAACCTCGCGCAGAACGCGATCAAGTACATGGGCGACGGGCACGACCGCCGGATCGATCTGCGCGTCCTCGACACCGAGCGCGGCTGGCGGGTCGAAGTGGAGGACACGGGACCGGGCATCCCGGTCGACAGCCAGCTGCAGATCTTCCAGCCGCACGTGCAGCTCCACCGGGGAGGCGGTGGCATCGGCCTCGGGTTGGCCACCGTGGACCGGCTGGTCCACGCGCACGGCGGCTCGCTCGGGGTGATCTCCCAGCCGGGCCACGGAGCGCTGTTCTGGTTCGAGCTCCCCAAGGCGGTCTCGAGCGTTCGCGAGCTCGCGCCTGCCGCCGGCACGGCTGTCCTCGGGCTCGAGACCTGAGCCTCGGATCCGGCTCGCTCTCAGGTGGCCGAGGCCTTGCTGTTCCAGCCGAAGCTGAGCAAGAACGCACTGTCGTCGGCCGCTTCGACGTCGTGTTCGAGGCCGCGATCGAGCACGAGCAAGTTCCCGGTCGCGATCTCGACGATGCGATCTTCGTGCTGGCGCGCGAGCCGCGGTAGCTGCAACCGTAACCGACCGGTAAGCGGCTGGATCGAGACGGTCTCGTTCGCGATGTGCTTGTCGATGCGGCTACCGGCCTTCATCACGATCAACACGACACGCAGATCGTGTTCGCGTGCCAACGTTCGCGCCGCGTGCCCGTCACGAACATAGGCCTCCTCGTGCCGCATCTCTCGCTCGATTGTCGCGAGGTCGAAGACGACCCCGAATTCCGGTGTTTCTGGTTTTGGCATTGCCCTCATGATGTACCCCCGATCCCGGGCTGGCTGGAACCGTGGCGTGGTGGGGCCAGACCCTGCGGTCGATGCGGGACGCATAGTGAGCGATCTTGTCACGCCTGGATCACGCGCGTGCGCTGGCGCGCGCGACCGCGGTCGTCGTCACCTGCTAATGTACTCGACCGCCGCGCCGGAAGATGATCGACAGCCACTGCCACCTCGACCTCGCAGCGTTCGACGGAGATCGTGACGAGGTCCTCTCGCGCGCGCGCGCGGCTGGCGTGATCGGGGTCCTTGTCCCGGCGATCCGGCCGCGCACGTGGCCCAGGCTGAAGGAGCTCGCGTGGCTCGACCTGCCGCGGATCGCGCTCGGCATTCATCCGCAGGTCGTCCCCGAGCTCACGCCCGAGGAGCTCGCCGTCACCGAGAACGACCTGGCGGATCACGCGATGGGGCTTCCCGCGCTCGCGATCGGCGAGTGTGGCCTCGACGGCGCGACCGCGCTGCCCGAGCTCCAGGAGGCGCTGCTACGGATGCAGATCCGGGTCGCGCGGCAGCTGAGGCGACCGCTCGTGGTGCATTGCTTGCGCGCGCACGAGCGGATGCTGAAGATCCTGCGCGAGGAGCACGCGCACGAGTGCGGTGGTGTGATGCACAGCTACTCCGGCGGCGCCGGGCTCGTCCCGGTCTATCGCGACCTCGGGTTCTCGTTCTCGTTCGCGGGACCGGTCACCTACCCCAACGCGCGCAAGCCGCTCGAGGCGGTCCGGGTGGTGCCAGATGATCTGTTGCTCGTCGAGACCGACGGCCCCGATCAAGCGCCGGCACTCCATCGCGGCCAGCGCTCCGAGCCCGCGTTTCTGTCCGAGATCGTGGCGGCGATCGCGGCCGCGCGCGGCACCGACCCGGCGAGGATCGCCGAGCTCACCGAATTCAACGCGCGGCGGATGTTCAAGGCCTGGACCTGGCCTCCGGCGTGACGAGTCGTCGGTTCAGAGCGTCGCGACGCTGTCCGATGGCGCGCTCGGACGCTGGAGGTTCACTCGAGGAGCTGCCGACTCTGCGTGGCGCTGGGGCGCGCCTCGATCCGTTCGAACCACGGCCCGATGTACGGTAACGAGCGGTCGAAGGGCTGGTTCACCGTCACCGCGAAGTCGAGCCAGACATACAACCAGATGTCGGCAGCGCTGAACCGCACCCCACACAAGTAGGGTCCGGCGCCGAGCATCGAGTCGAGCCAGCGCAATCGATCCTGCGCGATCCGCTTGAGGCCTGCCGCGGCCTCGGGCGCCACCGGCATCCGGGACGCGAAGCGCGGCAACCCTTCGGCGTAGTGATACGCGTGGTGAATGGGCTCGGTGATGGCGAGCTCGACGCGGCGCCACCACTGTCGGGTTTGCGCGCGCTCGGCCGGCGTGCGGCCGATCATCGCGGGCAGCGGGTAGAGCTCCTCGAGATATTCGGCGATCGCGACGGCTTCACCCAGCGTGGTGCCATCATCGCATTGCAACGCAGGCGTCTGCCCGGCCGGGTTGATCGCGAGGAAACGAGGCTGCCGATTCTCGCCGGAGAACACGTCCACCGTCACCGCCGGCAGGACCAGCCCCTTCTCGATCACGAACATGCGCAGGCAGCGCGGTGCGGGACTATTCGCGTCATAGATCAGCATCGACGCCCTATCATGGTCCAGCCCGCGCCGGCCCGCGCAGGAGTGGGCGTTGTGTTTCGGTAGGTCCCGCGCGACCATGGTTCGCACGGGACATCCGTGATCGACGGCGGTCAGAAGGTCACGCTCGACGGCGGCGAGGCGATGCCCATCCTGCGCTTCGATAGCCCGGACTGGATGAACAGAGGTAGACGTTCACCGACGCACCTACGGCGGCACCCTCACCATCGCCGATACCACCATGACGGGCAATGCTGGAGGCCACTGGACCAATGTCCAGACGGGGGCCATGACCAATGCGGGCACGGCGGTCGGGACCAATTGCAAGAGCCTCACGATCACCAACTCGACGCTCCAGTAGGCCACGCGGTTCGAACGCATGTTGCGTGCCCGGTCGTGGTAGACGAACCGCATGCGCATTCTCCTCGTGCTCGCGTTGATCGGCGGTTGTAAGCGCGACCCCGCGCCGCAGGATCGAACCGGCGATCTCCCGGTGCCAACCCGACCGGCGGCAACCGCATTTGCGCCGACGCAGACTGGGCCGACCGCGCCGACGGCGCCGGCACCTGGCGACGACCTCTCCGGCACGATCGTGGCGACGATGAACGCCGGCGGCTACACCTACGCGCAGCTCGATCGCGGCGGGACCAAGCTGTGGGTCGCGGGCCCCGAGACCAAGCTCGTGGTCGGCACCACGCTCGGCAAGATGGTCGGCCAGTTGATGACCGATTTTCGCAGCAACACGCTCAAGCGCACGTTCGATCAGATCTACTTCGTCGCCGCGTTCCCGGGCGCGACCTCGGCAGCGCCCACGGCGGCGGCGCCCGCGGTCGCGACCGCGCAGCCCGCTCCGGCGGGTGCCGACGAGAAGGTCTCCGCGGCGCCGAACGGCAAGACCGTCGCCGCGGTGTGGGCCGGCAAGGCTACGCTCAAGGGCAAGCCGGTGATCGTGCGCGGCAAGGTCGTGAAGCTCAACAACGGGATCATGGGTAAGAACTGGGTCCACCTCCGCGACGGCAGCGGCGCGAGCGGCACCAACGATCTGCTGGTCACTACCCAGGACACCGCGCACCTCGGCGATGTGGTCACCGCGAGCGGCACGATCGCGACCCATCAGGATTTCGGGGCGGGCTATTCGTACGACGTCATGATCGAGAACGCGACGCTCGTCGCGAAATAGTCCCAGATCGCTGCAGCGCGGCGTGATTGAGGACCGTTCGCGAGCGGCGGCGTGGTGATCGTCGACAGGGTGTTGCGGTTTTCGACGAACCCGGTTCTCGCGCACGTCGTCCCGCGAAGCTACGACTGCCACTGGCGGCTTGGTCGTTGCATCTCGCGCGGCACGCATGAAGACCTCGTCTCTGTTCGAACTTGCGCTGGCCCGGCTCCGCGCCGGCCGCGTCCTCGGCGGCGCGCTCTCGGGCACGGTGTTGTTGACGTTGCCGAGCCTCACCGCTTGCCTCGATCCCACGCCCACCACCGGGATGGTCGAGTCGAACGAGTGGGCGCAGTACGAAGGCGTCCGCGACACGCGGATGATCAGCTACACCGGCCAGTCGTCATCGCACTGCGAGAACCCGAACACCCGGTTCGGCTGCGGTGCGACCGCGATCACCGTCAAGCTCCGTGTCCAGCCGATCGCGAACGCCGACCTCGCCTGGAAGCGGGTCGGCATCGTCTATCACCTACCCGGTGACTCGAACGACCAGACCGCAGTGGGGGCGTACGTCACGACCAACGGCGACGGCACCGAGGAATGGGACGTCACCACGGTCGTCCAGCCGTGGCAGACCGTGGTGCTGTTCGACGCGTGGTACCAGGACGGCCTCGGCAAGACCTGGATCGACGACAACCAGGGCGAGCTCCACGTCGTCAATATCGGTCCCGACTATCAGGTCGTGCGGGTCCAACCGTGGAACTCCACGGTGACCGTCGGCGACGCTGGCGTTCAGGGCCAGGTCTCGGCACAGCTCACCGACCTCGACTACGACAAGGACGTCGAGATCGTCGCCACCAGCGATGGCTGGCAGAGCGTGCTGAGGTTCGGCATCGGCGCGTCCGGTGACACGAACAAGTGGTACTGGGTCGAGGATCTCGGCCCCGCGTTCGAGCACTGGCGGATCGACCTCGACGTGCCCGGCGCGGCCGATCACTTCGAGTACGCGGTGCTGTACCGCCACGGCGTCGTCAACAACGCCACGCCGTACAGCTTCTGGGACAACAACGGAGGCACGAACTATCAGGTCGACCGCGTGACCCCGTGATCGAGCTGGTCGCGACTGACCTCCACGGTCACACGCGGCTCTCCGACGGTCGCGCGGAGCCCGAGGACTACGTCGCGTTTCGCGCCGAGCTCGGGATGTCGGTGATCGCGGTCTCCGATCACGATACGTTCGCGGCGGTGCCGCGCGCTGCTACCGCCGCCCGCGAGCTCGCGATCACGCTCGTGCCCGCGATGGAGGTCACGTCGTTCATCTATCACGGCACCGTGCGCGCCGAGCAGATCCACGTGCTCGCATACTTTCCACCCGGCCACGACCTGTCGACGACGCGCCTCGGCGCGCGTGCGGTCGCGGTCAGCCGGCACTGGCGCGAGCTCTGCCTCGGCTGGCTCACGGCGCTGCCCGAGGAGCAGCGTTGGTTCCTCGATCCCGATCGCTCGCTCGCCGAGCGCCACGGTACCGAGTTCCCCCAGCTCCAGGACTTCCTCAACCTGATCTTCGACCGCAACCGCAGCGTGTATCAGGACTTCATCCGCTACCACGTCGCGTTCTGGAACGACCACGCCGAGCTGTTCGGCTGGACGCCGGAGCAGGCGATCGAGACGATCCGCGGCGACGGTGGCTTCGATGTCGTCGCCCATCCGGTCCGCGTGCGCGACAAGGCGCGCATGGACCGCGTGCTCGACGCCGCGAGCGGGATCGAGGTCTACACCTCGCGCCACCGCGCCGAGATCGCCACAAAGTTTCGCGAGCGCGCCGAGGCGACCGGCAAGCACTGGACCGCATCGGCCGACGACCACGGCCATGTCGTCTACCTGCGGCCGCCGCAGGGGACACCACGCCGCACGGTCGATCGGATCCTGGCCGGCGCATGATCCGCGTGCTCGATCCGCGCGGCACGTTGGTCACGGTGCACGCCGGCGGCCCGAGCGCGCTCGAGCTGTACGGCGAGCTGCCGTGCTGGCAGCAACCGCTCGCGATGCAGCGCGTGGCCTCGGGCTGGCAGGCCGAGCTGCGGGTCTCGCCGGGGGTCTACGCGATCAAGGCCCGGGTTCCGCGCGGCGCGTGGCTGATCGATCCGTCGTGGCGGACGATGACCAGCGACGGTGAGCCCAACGGCGCGCTGGTCGTCGGCGGCACGATCGAGCCGGTGCTGCATGCGCCGGTCGCGCCGTGGTTGGTCGCGCTCGACGACGGTCGCGTGATCGTACGTGCCGCGCTGCGCCGCAGTACCGGCGACCGGCTCGCGGTGTGCGCGGACGACGTCACCCGCGCGATGCGGCCGGTGCGCGCCGACGCGACCCACCTGTGGTTCGAGGCCGAGCTGGCCGGCGCGACGCGCGAGCTCGAGTATCGGTTCGTGCTGCCCGGTGGGCGCGCGCTCGAGGCGCTGCGCGCGGCGCCGCGCCCCGCGCCGCTGCCGATGTGGTGGCGCGACGCGGTGGTGTACACCGTGTTCGTCGATCGGTTCCGCGGCTGGCACGACGCGACCGCGTGGCAGCGCGAGCTGCGGGCGGGTGGCGATCTCGACGGCGTGCGTGATGCGCTGCCGTACCTCGCCGAGCTCGGCGTGACGGTGCTGCACCTGACCCCGGTCTGCATCGCGCCGTCGGTGCATCGCTACGATGCGATCGATCCGCGCGCCGTCGACCCCGCGCTCGGCGGCGAGGCCGCGTTCGATCGGCTGCTCGCCGCCGCCGGCGCGCGCGGGCTGCGGATCGTGGTCGATGTCGCGACCACCCACGTTCACCGCGAGTTCGCACCGTTTCGCGACGTTGCCGCGCGCGGCGAGGCCTCGCCGTACTGGCGGTGGTTCCGCGCCTATCGCTGGCCGTTCGTCGCCGGCGGCGATCCGGGGTACGTCCACTACCAGCATGGCCAGTGGGAGGAGCCGATGCTCGCGCTCGACGAGCCCGAGGTCCAGGACGAGATCGTCGACTGGGCCACGGGCTGGATCCGGCGCGGCGCGAACGGGGTGCGCATCGACGCCGCGGCGGACCTGCCGCTGCCGCTGCTCGCGCGGATCCGCGCCGAGGTCCGCGCCGCCGATGCCGAGGCGATCGTGTTTGGCGAGGTGGTGCCCGCGTCGCTCGATCGGTTCGTACCCGGTGCGCTCGATGCGGCGACCGACTTCGCACATCGCGAGGCGCTCGCCGGATGGCTCGCCGGTGAGTTGCCCGCCGCGCGGGTCGAAGACGTCGCCGCGGCCCAGCGCGCCCGTGGCGCCGCTTCAGGACACGCGCTCGGCTTCACGGGCACGCACGACCAGCCGCGGATCGCGACGGTGACCGGCGACCTCGCGCTCGCGCGGCTCGGACTCGTGTTGACCGCGCTCGGTGCGCGCGTGCCGCTGCTCTACTACGGCGACGAGGTCGGCCTCGCCTCCACGGACAAGCGGGCCTTCGAGGATTCGTGGCCGGATCGCCAGCCGATGCCGTGGGAACCGATGCAATGGCAGACCGAGACGCGCGACCTGGTGCGCGCGGCCCTCGCGTTACGGCGCACCCACGACGTGCTCGTGCGCGGCGACGAGGACGTCGTCGCGCACGGCGACGAGATCGTTCACCTGCGCCGGCGACGGCTAAGCGACGCGATCGATGTCGTCGTCCACCGCGGCACCGGCGACGCGGCCGTCGTGCTACCGCCGGGCCCGGCCCACGTGCTGTTGACGTGTGGCGAGGCGGCGCTCGACGGCGTAACCGTGCGCCTCGGACCACGCTCGGCGATCGTCGTCGATCGCTGCCTACACGTGGACCCGGTGCTGCGCGTCCACAACGCGGAGCTCGCCGGCGAGGCGTTCGTCGCCGGCCGGCTCGAGTGCCCGGCCTATCCAGTGCGGCTGTATCTGACCGTCACCGAACGCTGCAACCTGCGCTGCCAGCACTGCATCACGGACGCGCCGGCGCGCACCCGGTCGGGGCGAGCACGCGAGCTCCAGCCGTGGCTGCTCGACGCGCTCGGCGAGGCGTTCGCGCATGCGGACTACATCGCGTTCACCCACGGCGGCGAGTCGCTCACCTCGCCGAGGTTCACGGACGTGCTGCGCCGGATCGCCGCGGCGCCCGGCCACCGCGAGGTCCACCTGATCAGCAACGGCATGCTGCTCGACGAGGACCGCGTGGCCGAGCTCGCCGAGCTCGGGGTCACGTCGCTCATGGTCTCGCTCGACGGCGCGACCGCGGCGACCAACGACCGGATCCGCGTGCTCGGCAAGCTCGACCGCGTGGTCGCGAACCTGCGCGCGGCGATCGCGCTCCGCGACCGCCGCGGCCTCGACCTGCGGATCGGCATCTCGACCGTCGCGGGCGCGTCGAACGTCGCCGAGTTGCCGGCGCTCGGCCGGCTCGCCCGCGAGCTCGGCGTCGACTGGCTCAAGCTCGAGGAGACGTACCCCGCGACCCCGTTCGCTCGCCGCGACCTGCTCGCGCCCGAGGGGCCCGAGCTCGCCGCGGCCATGGCCGCGCTGCGCGATGTGCTGGCCGGTAGCTCGCTCGTGCTCGTCGATCACCTCGCCCCACCCGAAGGGTGCACGTGCGCGGGAGACCCGGCGACGGTCGCGTTCCGCGCGGCCGACGACTTCGCGAATCGGGCGACGTTCCGGCCATGCCGCGCGGCGTGGGAGCAGATCGCGATCGATCCGGACGGCTCGGTCCATGCTGTCGACTACGCCGGTCCCGTGCTCGGCAACCTGCTCGACGCGTCCCTGCTCGCGCTGTGGAACACGCCACCTGCGCAGGCGCTACGCGATCGCGCGATCGCCGCGACCACGGAGCTGCAACGCCGGCGTTGCGTCGGTTGACGCGCCGCGCGGCCTCACACATCGCGCGTGCCCGGAGGGCGCGCGAACATCGCGACCGCGAGCTCGATGATCGCGCGCACGTTCGCGCTGCGCGCGCGGGCGGGTGCGGTGACCGCGTGGACCGGTGGGGCGTCCGCGGTGTGCGCGGCCAGCACCTCGACGAGCCGGCCGTCGCGCACGCGATCGCCGATCATGAAGTCCATCAGCTGCGTGATGCCGGCCCCGGCGACGGCCGCATCGACGAGCAGGTTGCCGTCGGTGACCAGCACCGTGCCGGCGACGTCGACCGGCGCCGGCGGCTTGCCGAACCACCACGGCACCGCGCGACCGCGCGGGTCGACGAAGCGTACGCATCGAAACGCCGCGAGCTCCGCCGGCTTGGACGGCGTGCCGTGGCGCGCGAGGAATGCCGGTGCCGCGACCGTCACCCAGCGCGGGCGGTAGAGGATCCGCGATACCAGCGACGATGACTCGCGCGCGCCGATCCGGAGCGCGACGTCGACGTCGCCGCCGACCAGCCCGCTCAGCCGGTCCGACACATCGACATGGACGACGAGCTCGGGGTAGCGCGCGGCGAGCGCCGGGAGCGCGCGCACGAGGATCGGCCCGAGGATGAACGACGCCGAGACGCGGACATCACCGCGCGGCTGCGAGCGCGTCCGGGTCAGCTGCTCGCGGCCGGCGCGGAGGCTCGCGATCGCGTCGCGGCTGCGCGCATGAAGGATGTCGCCCTCGGGCGTCAGCGCCACGACGCGCGAGCTGCGGCTGAGTAGCTTGACGCCGAGGCGCTCTTCGAGCCGGGTCACCGCCTTCGAGACCGCGGCCGTCGATACGCCGAGCGCCTCGGCCGCGCGCCGGAAGCTGAGCTGCTCGGCGACGTGGAAGAACGGGAGCACGCCGGCGAACAGGTCTTCTGGCGTTGACACCAGGTTAACCATACGTCAACTGCGGCCCCATTGTTGTCGCGACATCCGAGATCCATCCTGGTCGCGAGGAGATAGACCGCCATGAACATCGCAATTCTCGGAACCGGCCCCGTCGGACAGACCCTCGCTGCCAAGCTCGACACCCTCGGCCACACCGTCACCATCGGCACCCGCGACGTCACCGCGACGCTCGCGCGCGAGACCAAGGACAGCTTCGGCAACCCGCCGTACCGCACGTGGGCCACCGCGCACCCGCGCGTCGCGCTCGAGTCGTTCGCGACCGCGGCCGCGCGCGGCGAGGTCGTGATCAATGCGCTCACCGGAGCGGGCGCCCTGTCGGGGCTCGTGCTCGCCGGAGAGGCCAACCTCGCGGACAAGATCCTGCTCGACCTGTCGAACCCACTCGACTTCTCGAAGGGCGTACCGCCGTCGCTCGCCGTGTCGAACACCGACTCGCTCGGCGAGCAGATCCAGCGCGCGTTCCCGAAGGCGCGCGTGGTCAAGACGCTCAACACGGTGAACGCCTACCTGATGGTCGATCCGGCCCAGCTCGCGGGCGGCGATCACTCGATGTTCGTCGCCGGTAACGACGTCGATGCGCGCCGCAAGGTCGCCGGGTATCTCGAGGAGTGGTTCGGATGGCGCGACGTCATCGACCTCGGCGACATCACGACCGCGCGCGGCATGGAGATGCTGCTGCCGCTGTGGCTGCGCACGTGGGGCGCGTTGCAGACGCCGATGTTCGCGTTCAAGGTCGTGCGCTGAGCGCCATGCGCGACGAGGTGCCGGGCCCTCTTCTGCATGACCTAGCACCTCAACGGACGCGTGTCTTGGCTGATGTCCAGGTTGGAGCGATTGCCCGCTTCGATGAAGGGAACATCAGATGATCAGTGAATCGCGCAGGTGGCTGTATCTCGCCTTGGTGACCGCTCTCGCCGCCGCCGGCTGCGACGGGGCCGTCGGTATGGCTGGCGATCCCGGTGACCCAGGGCCCGAGGGAGCGACGGGCAGCACGGGCAGCACGGGCAGCACGGGCAGCACCGACAGCACGGACATCGCCGCGCCCACCGCCACCCAGCTCGCCAGTTGCCTCGAACC
Organism: Kofleriaceae bacterium; assembly: GCA_039922635.1. Taxonomy (GTDB): domain Bacteria; phylum Myxococcota_A; class Polyangia; order Haliangiales; family Haliangiaceae; genus JABFXX01. Next base: position 17,203 of record JBDTEH010000113.1, read on the forward strand.
TGGCGCCCCGACCAGATGGCGGGTCTACTGTGGCGACCCAGCCGAGACGCCTGACAGGAGCCCCCGACTGTGGATCTGT
>JBDTEH010000114.1:0-25991 GCA_039922635.1 Kofleriaceae bacterium
ACATCACGATCACCGCGCCGAAGTGCGCCGAGGTCTGCGTCACCCCGACCTGAGCTGGAGCGAGCCAGCGCGAGCCAGCGCGAGCCAAGATCCGGATCATTTGCGAGTCGGTTCTTCGTTCGCCGACAACACGATGTCGACGCTCGCGGTCTCGACGTCCGGGACGAACGTCACCGTGACCGCAGCCGGCTTGCCGCGCGCGCGCAGCCGGGTAGCCAACGCCTCGCGCTCGCGCTCGACGCGGTCCGCGCTCGCGACCGCACCCTCCACGAGCGTGACGATGCCGAGGTCGCGCGCGCTGGCGCCGACCACACGAACGTCGCGGACGTGAAACATCGGCCCCGGCGAGATCGCGAACGTGACGAACGCGGCGCGCGACGCATCGAACAGGACCTGCGCGGGCGCGACGCGCGCATCGAGGTAGCCGCGCGAGGCCAGCTTCGCCGCGAGGCCGGCGCGATCCGCGGCCAGCTTGTCGGCGTCGAGCAGATCACCGGTGCGCGTGGTCAGCACCGCGCGCAGCTCGGCGACCGGCAGATCGCGGCCGTCGAGCGCGACCGACTCGATCTCTTGGGGTCGCGTGGCGTGGCCCTCGGCCTGCGCCCGGCCCTCCGGGAGCTCGTGCATCACCACCGCAACGGCCGCCACCACACAGATGCAAAGCACCACGATCGCCCGCATGACGGCCCTACGTTGCAAGCACGAGACCGGCCCGCCCTGCCGTAACTAGCCGATCCATGTGATCGATTTCCACGCACCACCGGTCGCGGGGTTCACGGTGTCGCGGCAGGGCTACGTAGGCGCGAGACCTACACGGTCGACGTGTGACTCGAACCGACGTCGCCGGGAAACCTGCGGCTCAGGGAATCGCCACGGTCAACGAGTTGCCCGAGGCATCGAGCACCTTCACCTGCGTCGCGCCGGCGACATCGGGCACCGAAACGTTGCCGGTCGCGTCCGTCGCCACGATCTGCGTCGACTTCACGGTGTTCGCGGCGTCGAGCAGCGTCACCGTCACCAACTGACTGCGCACCGGGATCGGCTGGTTCGACATGAGGTTCATGTCCATCAAGCGCCAGCCCTTCGGCGCGTACCAGTGGACGCCGAGGTCGATCGTCGTGGCGCGCGCCGCGGTGACCTGAAGTCCGCCGGGCACGACCGCAAACGGGTTCGAGTCGAGCGTCCAGGTCGAGCCGACGACGTGGAAGCGGTAGTTGCCGAGCCGCACGTTCGCGCGCGTGGCGAACGTGTCGCCATCGGGAGAGCCGAGCCACGGCACCGCCTGCCATGCGATCACCCAGACATGATGCTGCGGCCCCGAGCGCTGCAGCGGCGAGGGCGTGTACGCCTTGGTCAGCTCCTGATCCTCGACGACCCGGCCGCTGTTGCGCGTGACGTCGGTAAAGACGCCCGGCGAGGTCTCGGCTTGCAGCGTCACGCGCGGGGTCTGGACCTGAGGGTCGTCGCCATAGAACACGAACGTCGCGATGCCGCTGACGCGCGGGATCTGTGGGTCGGGCTGCGCGCTCGCCGGGGTCCCCGTGCGCGCCCAGGTCTCGGGCGGCACGGTCGCGGGCACCGTGCCGGCCTCGGGCGCCGGGTTGTCGATGTCGAGACCGTCGGCGACCGTCGGCACCGCGACCCGCGTCGTGCCGGCGGTCGTGCCGTCCTCGCGCTCGGGCGTCATCACGAGGCCCATGAGATCGATCAGCTGCTCGCCGACCCGCTCCGCCGCGAGCGGCCCCCAGAACGTGATGCTCGGCTCGTAGCCGCCCATCATCCAATCCTCGGGGCGCAGCATGTAGCCCATGTGGCCCTGCGCGTAGCCGAGCAGCACGGTGTGATCGGCGGGCACCGGCGACATCGTGCGTAGATACGTCGCGAGCATCACGGTGAGCTCGCCCGGCATCGTGCCGAACACGTAGTCGTTGATCCGCAGCGCGGAGATCGTCGTGCGCGTCTCCTCGCACACCGGCGAGGTCTCGTCGACGCCGAAGTCGGTCTGGAAGATCGGTCCGAGGATCTCGGCGGCGGCATCGAGCCGCAGGCACGAGCCGTACGGCAGCAGGCCCTCGTCGCCTTCGATCTGGGCGGCCGGGAACATCGCGGCGACGTCCTGGCACAGCGCTGCGCCGACCGGCGCGTTGAACTCGTCGATCGGTGACACCAGGTTGCCGGCGCTATCGTAGATCACGCCGTCGGGCGTCCTGGTCAGGTCGAACGGCGCGTACGCGAGCGCGCCGTTGCGGATCGTGAACGTCTCGGGCTTCGGGCCGACCTCGATCGAGCGCGACACCATCTCCATCGCGACGCTCGCCTGCATGTTCGCGCCCGCGGCGGTCCACGCGTCGATCAGGACCGGGGCGGCCGCGCGGCCGTGGCCCTCCTCGGTCGCCCACGACAGGCACGGATCGCTGGTCTTGCCGGGGTGGACGTTGCAGTCGATGCCGCCGTGCCCGGTTGGCGAGTTATCGCCACCGGCGCTCTGCAGGTGCATCACGACGACCGGTGAGGTGAACTGCTCCTGCATCACGCGCTCGAGCGCGCCCGGCGCGTCGCTCGATGCCATCGGGTTGTCCTCGCTGTTGAGCGTGCCGTGCTCGCCGAACACCGGCAGCGCGGCGATCGGCACGCCGTCCGTGCCGTCGACGCGGATCATGTAGAAGTGGTTGTCCTTGACGTTGCCGCCCGGCAGCGCGTCGTTCTCGGCGCGCCGATCGTGGTTGATCTGGTTCGTCGGATCGAAGTTGCCGTCGAAGTAAAACCCGATCTTCGCGTCGCGGCGATTGGCGAGCGCGGTGCGCGCGGTGGTCTCGAACGCGTCGAGGAAGCGCTGGTAGACCAGCTCGCGGAAGATCCCACCGCCGAGCTGCAGCGGGCCGCCGTAATAGTGCTGCGCCCACGCCGAGTGGCTGTGCGACGCCGTCAGGATCACCTTGCCCGCGAAGTCCGGACCGAGCCGCTGCTCGAGATCGTAGACCATGCCCTCGTAGATGTAGACCAGGTCGGACTTGAGGATCACCACGGTCTCGTCGCCGGCGGTGAGCGCGAGCCCCTTCACGCGCGGCGCCGCGGTCACCCCGATCGACGGGTTGAACGTGCCCGCGATCTTGATCTTGCGCGTATCGACGACGCCCGCGGCGCCGAGGAAGCCCGCGCGTGCGGTGAAGCCTCCGAGCGCGGTGCCGACGGGAACGTCGAGGATCGTCTCGGCCGCACCGGCCTGGAGCTGGGCCGCGGTCACCGTGCCGCCGGCGTGCGCCGTCGGCACCATCGGGACGTAGTCACACTTGTCGGTCGTGATGACGCCCGCGTCGGGCGACGGCGGCGCATCGTGACCGCACGCCGCCGCGACGATCCCGAGAACGATCGTGAACACCCTCATCGCGACGGGCATATCACGAGGTGAGCCCTGTTCGTCGAGCCGTTCTCGCGGGGACGTACTACAGTTTCACAAGTTCGCGCCGCCAAACCCGCGAATTCAAACGCCCCTAAAAGGGGACGTACTACAGTTTCACAAGTTCGCGCAAACCCGCGAACCCAACGCCCCAGGCGGACTGCCGGTTCGCGACGGCGGTCGCCGGTCCGCTCCGATCGCGGCCACGCGCGGCTACTTCGTGAACACGTAGCGGATCGCGACCGCGGAGTTGCCGGCCGGGAACTGCAGGTGTCGCACGGCGTGGGCGATGCACCGTGAAGCACGCGTCGGCCGGTCCGGGCGGTGCGTGACCTCGCTGACATGACCGTCGGCGGCGATCTCGACGAGCATCTCGACGCGGGTCTGATCACCGAAGCAATGCGCGAGCGCCGCGCGCGCGAACACCGGCGTGTACGGATCGGGCTCGCGGCCCTCGAGCAGCATTCGATCGATCGATTCCGGCCGCGCCCCCGAGGCCGCGGCACCGGAAGCGGCACCCGGAGCGGCACCCAGAGCGGCGCCGGAGCAGTGCGTGCGGCGAAGATCGACGCGTGCATGGTCGAGCCGGTCGGGATTCGACACCGAGCTCGGGCGCGCCACGAACCCGGTGGCGGCAAACGCGACCACGAGCGAGCCCAGACCGATCCAGCGTTCCGCGAACTGCATGCCCTCGATCATGACACGCAGGCGGTCCGCCGGATCGCGAAATCACTCGCCGGGCCCGCTTGGCCCGGCGTGGCCGCGCTGCCAAGGGCTACGCGGTGTGATCGCCGAGCCCGGCGTTGCCCGGCGAGGCCGCGGTGGGGTCGAGGCCGCGGAGCAGCGCTTCACGCACGGCGTCGTAGCGCTCCGGGAGCTCGATCGGAACGTTGCGGAACGCGGGGCGCGGGACCTCGGCGAGCGTGCCCTCGTGATAGCCAACCTTGAAATCGGCGAACTTGAGGCCGCTCGCGGTCGAGATCACGACCGCGCGCTGATCGCGGGTCACCTCGCCACGCGCCGCGAGCTTCTCGAGCGCCGCGAGCGCGACGCCGGTGTGCGGGCAGGTGAACAAGCCACCGCGATCGGCACGCGCGGAGGCGTCGGCGAGCTCGGCCTCCGTCACGTGCTCGACGACACCGTCGAACGCGCGCAGCGCACGCACCGCCTTCGCGAAGCTGACCGGGTTGCCGATCTGGATCGCGGACGCGAGCGTGGTCCTCGCCTTGACCGGCGCGAGCGGCGCCCAGCCGGCGCGATAGCTCGCGTACAGCGGGCTCGCGTGTTCGGCCTGTGCGACGCAGATCCGCGGCCGGCGATCGACGAGCCCGAGCGCGAGCAACATCTCGAACCCCGCGCCGAGCGCCGACACGTTGCCGAGGTTACCGCCGGGGATCACGACCCAGTCCGGCACCTGCCAGCCGAGCTGTTGCGCGAGCTCGATCGCGACGGTCTTCTGGCCCTCGAGGCGCAGCGAGTTCATCGAGTTCGCCAGGTACACGCCCTCGCGATCCGCGAGGTCCTGGACCAGCCGCATGCAGCCATCGAAGTCGGTGTCGATCGCGAGCACGAGCGCGCCCATCGCGAGCGGCTGCACGAGCTGCGCGGTCGAGATCTTGCCGCGCGGCAGGATCACGACCGCGCGAATGCCGGCCGCTGCCGCGTACGCCGCGAGCGCCGCGGAGGTATCGCCGGTCGAGGCGCACGCGATCGCGCGGATCGGCTGGCCGTGGCCGATCATCTGCTTGACCATCGAGACCAGCACGGTCATGCCGAGGTCCTTGAACGACCCGGAGTGCGAGGTGCCGCACTGCTTGACGCGGACGTCGCCGAGGCCGAGCTCCGCCGCGAAGCGCGGCACCTGCATGAGATGCGTGACGCCCTCGAGCATCGACACGATGTGCTCGGCGCGCAGCTGCGGCGCGACCCACTCGTGCTTGCCCCACACGCCGCTGCCCCACGGCTCGTCGATCGAGCGCCAGCGCTCCGCGAACAACTGCTTCCAGCCGGCGGCCGTGCGCTCGCGCAGCGCCGCCAGATCGTGGACGACCTCGAGCAGACCGCCGCAGCTCGGGCAGCGATAGATCACCTGCTCGAGCGAGTAGCTGCCGGCGCAGCCGGCGATGCAACGAAACGTGGCCGATGGCGACATGGACTACCTACGTCTTCGGTTTCGCGCGGATGATGACCTGGTTGTCCTTGACGACCACCGAGAAGTCGACGCTCTTGGCTTTGTACTGCTCCATGATCTTCGGAGCCTGTGCGTTGATCGTCTTGAGCAACTTGTGGTGTTCGCCGGGCCCGATCTTCTCGCCGACCATCTCCTTGGCCTTGACGTACTTCGCATAGAGCGCGTTGACGTCGGCGTCGGTCATGCCCGGCGGCGGCTTCTGCGGCGCGGCCGCGGGGGGCCGGGCGCCGGTCCCTGGCCGGATCGGGACGCCCGCCGCCGGCGTGCGGGCGCTCGTCGGAACGCCTCCGACCGGGGTGCGAGCATCGCGCGACAAGGGGGGCATGGCGCTGCCCGGTGTCCGGGTCACGATCACGGCAGGTTCGTCGCGGCCGAGCGCGCGCTCGCCGGCCCCCGGCGTGGTCCGCGAGCTCGCGGGTGGCCGCACCATCGTGGGCAGCGCTTGGGTCTCGTTCGACACCACGGGCGACCGGGACATCGCCGGATGAGGCCCCGTCATGTCCGACGGCAGCGCTGCGCTCGGTCCGGTGCCCGGCCGCGCCGGATCCCCCGGACGCGGGATCGCAGGGCGCGATCCGTACGCCGGCTGGGCGCCGCCGGTTCCTGGCCTCGGCATGCCAGCGCTCGGCGTCGCCGACGAGTCCGGGATCCGCGGCACCTGACCCGTCCGCGGGATCACGGGTACCACGCCGGTCTGCATCCCCGGCTTGGGCACCACCGGCACGCCGCCGGTCTGCATCCCTGGCTTCGGCACGGCCGGCACGCCGTGCGCCGGCGTCGCGTGACGTGGGAACGGCCCCGCCATCGACTCGACGTGTACCGGACCACGCGCCGCCGCGGCGCCGGGCGCGATCGGATTGGGGCGAGAGCTTTGCGACGCCATAGCCGATCCCGTCGCCGTCTTGGGGCGCGCCGACGGCTCCGCGCCGATCGGCGCCGGGATAGCCCCGCGATCTGGCGCACGGCTGGGAGGGTCGATCGGCCGTCCGGTCCGCGTCCCGGTCCGGTCCACGAGCGCAGGGCGTGCGCCGGGCTCGCGTCCGCCGGGGAACGCGTTCGGGGTCGTCGGCTCCTCGTGGTCGAGGTTGGTCGCCGGACGTTTGATCGACGGGATCGCGCCGGTGGTGCGTCCGGGGACCGGCGGGGGCCCTACGCGCGAGCCACGCGGCGAACCATCGTCCGACGCGGCCTCGGCCTGCGAATCCGCGCGGCGGATCGCGGGCGACGAGCCTGCGCGTGCGAGGGGGGTCGCGGGCTCGGTCGCGGCGCGCTTGAGCTCGTTGCGGGTGATCGACCGTGGGCGATCGGGATCGTCGTACGCTGGCGGCGCCGAGGTCGTGCGACCGCGATGCGCGGGCTGACGCGTCGCGCCGCGAACCCGCGCCGAGATCGCCCGCGCCACCGCGGGTTTGTCGTCGTGCTGCTCGACCTCGGCGAAGAATGCGTCGATATCGAAGTCGTCGTCGGCCGACAGCACGTGCGCGCCGTCGGTGGTCTTGAGCTTGCGGCGCACATCCGTCGGCTCTTTGATCATCGCGACGAGCTCGCCGTCGGCCTCGGGCGGCTCGGCTTGCTCCGCGGCCGCGACCTGATCCTGCTGGTGGCGACGCGCGATCGCGAGCGCCTGCTCGCGGTCGCGCTGGACCTGCTCGCGCATGCGTTTGGGCATCCGCGCCAAGATCTCCTCGGGGATCTCGGCGCCGGATCGTGCGGCATCGCGACCGACCTTCGAGAGCTGTCGCGCGTAGGTCCCGTTCTCGATCTGGCGCAGCGTGCGCCGCCAGTACTGGTTGTACGAGCCGAACTTCTGCTGCAGCGTCGCGAGCCGATAGCGCAGTCCGGTGTTGCGCAGCTGCATCTGGGCGAGATCGCGCAGCTTGCGCTCGACCTCGTTGTGGATGAACGAGGGCGCCTGCTTCTGGATGCCCAGGAAGTACTGCTCGTACAGCGTTTTGACCCGATCGAGGGTCTTGTCGACCGTATCGAGGAGCTCCCCGACATCGACCTCCTCTCTCGCCTGCTTGGAAGCCACCTGGGATCAGGATAGCAGCTCTGCTATAGCGTCGGTCGCCCGGTCGTGTCGGTCATCTACTTCCTCGTACTCGTCGGCGTGCTGGTGGTCATCCACGAGCTCGGGCACTTCGTCGCGGCCAAGCTGCTGGACGTCAAGGTGTTGCGGTTCTCGTTCGGCTACGGCCGGCCGCTCGTGCGAGCGCAGCTCGGCGAGACCGAGTACCAGATCGCGGTGTTTCCGATCGGCGGGTACGTGCGGATCCTCGGCATCGAGGGCCCGGCTGATCCCGACGCCGCGAGTAATGCCGACGCCGGGCGCAGCCTCGCGAGTCGCCCGCTGTGGCAGCGCCTCGTGATCATCCTTGCCGGACCCGCCGCGAACCTGGTGCTGCCGATCATCATCTACTTCGCGTTCTATGCGGGCCACACGATGGTGGGTGCGCCGGTGATCGGCGACGTGCTCGACCACGGGGTCGCCGAGCGCGCCGGCCTCGAGTCGGGCGACCGCGTCCTCGAGATCGATGGCAACGCGATCCGCTACTGGGAGGACGTGGAACACCTGGTCCAGGCCGCGCCCGGCAAGGAGCTCCACGTCCGGGTCGCGCGCAACGGCAAGGTGTTCGAGCGCTATCTCACGCCGATCGACGAGACCGTGTGGTCGAAGGATCGCGATGGCAAGTCGTCGCTTCAGGGCCGCGTCGGCATCACCCACGCGCCGTTCGTACCGCTGGTCGGCGTGATCGACGCGCAGTCTCCGGCCGCGCGCGCGGGGCTGCGCACCCACGATCTGTTGATCGCGATCGACGGCCAGCCGGTGCGCAACTGGAGCGACGTCCAGCAACACCTCGGCAAGCTCGCGCGGCGCACCAGCCTGGTCTACCTGCGCGGCAGCGAGCTCCCCGGCATCCCGGCGGTCGAGTTGCTCGCCCCCGGGTTCGCGGACCTGGTACCCGATTCGGAGATCGATCCGACGCTCAAGCGCACCACGTATACCGGCGTCGAGCATGCGGAGATGTTCGTCGCGCGCGTCGACCCGGGCTCTCCCGCCGACGGCGCCGGGCTGCGGCCCGGGGACTTGATCGCCTCGCTCGACGACAAGCCCGTGGCGCACTGGCTCGATCTCGATCAGCGCCTGCAGGCCGAGCCAACCAAGACATTCAAGGTGACGTGGAAGCGCGCGGCCGCGGGCGGCAAGACCGAGACGCTCACCGCCGAGCTCACGCAGGTGTGGCGCAAGGAGCTGGACGAGTACGATCACACCGTCACGCGCCTGGTGTTCGGCGCGCACAACGACGTCGACCGGGGCACCGGCGCGATGACGCCGATCGAGGGTCGGTTCAGCTTCGCGTTCGGCAAGGCCCTCGAGCGCACCGGCGACACGATCCGCACGATGATCAGCGGATTCTTCCAGATCCTTGGCGGCGACAAGCCGAGCGAAGCCGTCGGCGGTCCGCTCGAGGTCTATCGCATCGCGAAGGTCTCGGGCGACCACGGCTGGGAGACCTTCTGGCTGATGATCGCGCTCATCAGCATCAACCTCGGGCTGATCAACCTGCTCCCGATCCCGATGCTCGACGGGGGACACCTGCTGGTATTCGGAATCGAGGCGGCGATGCGCAAGCCGCTGTCGACGAGGGCGCGCGTCCGCGTTCAGCAAGTCGGGCTCGGGGTGATCGTGCTGATCACGATCCTCGCGTCGCGGAACGACGTCGTCCGCATGATCTGGCGCGGATGATCGTCCTGGGGATCGATACCTCGACGCGGTTCGCGAGCGTCGCGATCGTAGCCGACGGCGTCGTGCTCGCCGAGTCGACCGGCGATGACCGCGGCCGTGGCTCCGACCTGCTCGTGCTGATCGACGCACTCTGTGCCGGTGCGGCGATCGGACCTCGCGATCTCGACGCGGTCGCGGTCGGTGCTGGCCCCGGCTCGTTCACGGGCCTGCGGATCGGCATGGCGACCGCGAAGGGCATCGCGTTCGCCGCGAAGTGCCCGCTGTGGGCCGTGTCATCGCTCGCGGCGCTCGCCCACGCGCAGCTGGCACCGGAGCTCGGAGGGCGCGAGCTCGCGCTGATCGTCGCCGTGCTCGATGCGCGCAAAGGCGAGGTCTATACCGGCACGTATCGCCGCGACGACGACCGCACCGTGCTGCTCGACACCGAGCGGGTCCTCGACCCGAACGCACTCGCCCCACCACTGGGCTCGCGCCTCACCGGCGATTTCGTCGAGTCCTGGGAGGGCCACGACGTGGCGTATCCGGTCACACCGAGCGGTAAAGCCGTGGCATTGCTCGCGCTCGAGGGCCCGCGCATCGACGTGCTCCTCGGCGGTGCGCCCGCGTACATCCGTCCGTCAGAGGCCGAGGTGAAATATCCCGAAGGTGTCCCGGGCGCGCAGAGGAAGCGCTGACAACGGTTTCGGTCCCACCGCGATCCGGATGCGCTAGGATCGAGGCGTGGGAACACTCGACCCGACGCAAGACATGCTTGCCGAGCTCACCGCCGAACACCGCCGCCTCGACGAGCAGGTGCAACGACTCGAGAAGCGCAGGGCACTGACACCGGCCGAGCGCGACCAGATCGCCCGGCTGAAGAAGCAGAAGCTGTTGACCAAAGATCGCATCGCCCGCCTCGGCGTTTGAGCCTCAGGCATGCAGCGCACGCCCGAGATAGGCGCGGACCCGGCTTTGCCGCACGAAGCAGCGCCGCCAGACGGTGGCGCGGAGTGGCTCGAGCAGATGCGGTCGATCGGCTTGCGCCTCGATCGAACGGGCACGTTCTGGCAAGCAGGAGCGCCCGTCACCCATGCGCGGCTCCGCCAGGCCCTGCTCCACTGGCTCGATGTCCGCGACGATGGCCGCGACATCATCAAGCTCGACGCCAAGCGCTATGCCTACGTCGAGGTCGAGGACGCCCACGTGCGCGCGCTCTCGGCGCGCTGGGATGCGGACCGCTGCTTCGTGCGGTGGGACGACAATCGCGACGAGGAGCTCGACTACGCCTCGCTCCGCCAGGCCGCGGATCACGCGCTCTACGTGACGGTGCGCAGGCTGCGCGGCCGGATCGCCGGGCCCGCGTACCACGCGATCACCGAGCACATCGTCGAGACCCCCGAGGGCTTCCAGCTCGAAGCCGCCGGCCGCCGCTGGCCCATCGCGAACGCCGCCTGACCGGGGACGTACTACAGTTTCACAAGTTCGCTCGCGCAACCGCTTGAAATCCGGGACCCCGAAATGGGGACGTACTACAGTTTCACAAGTTCGACTCCACCGCGCCCAAGCGGTGTGCACCCGGTGTGCGCACGATCAAGTGCCTGCGTGGAATGACAAGAACGGACGTGTACGGACGTGGGACGCCACCCACGTAGAGCGACGAACTTGTGAAACTGTAGTACGTCCCCGTTTTCGGGCGAGGGATTTCAGGGCCTTACGCGGACGAACTTGTGAAACTGTAGTACGTCCCCGTTTGGGTCAGCGGCGGTTGATGACGGCGACGATCTCGTCGTCGGACAGCACGCGATTGCCGCGCTTGGCCTCGGCGTAGACGGCGGCGACGAGCTCCTTGGTGGGCTCGTAGCCGCGCTTGTTCAGCCAGTACACGACGTTCGATTCGCCGGAGTAGTGACCGACCTCGATCTGCTGCTCCTTGCCGAACATGCCGGCGGGGACACCGGAGTAGATCCGGTCGGCGAGCCACGCATCACCCTTCTTCTCGGCCTTGATGATCGCCGCGGCGTGGACGCCGGTCGCGGTGCGAAACGCGTCGCTGCCGACGAGCGGGTACTGGGGATGGATCGGCACCCGGGTCGCCTGCGAGGCGGTCTTGCACCACAACACGAGCTTGGTCAGGTCGTGATCGGGGAGCTCGCCGAGCAGCTTCAGGTTCAACAGGATCTGATCGAGCGCCGCGTTGCCGACACGCTCGCCGATCCCGAGCGCGGTGCCGTGGATGCGATCGGCGCCGTACTCGATCGCGAAGATCGAGTTGACCACGCCGAGCCCGCGATCGTTGTGGCCGTGCCAGTCGATCCCGACGTCGTCGCGGCCCATGCCGTCGAGCACGTTGCGCGTGAACTTGAGGAGGTTCTTGATGCCATCGGGTGTGACGTGACCGACGGTGTCGCACACGATCAGCCGCGACGCGCCGTGCTCGACGGCGTTGGTGAACAGCTTGGTCAGCACCTCGGGGCGCGACCGGGTCGTGTCCTCGGTGACGTAGGCGACCGGCAGGTTGTACTTGCGACCGAGGTCGATCGCATCCGCCGACAGCTTCATCATGCGCTGGAGGTCCCAGTCCTCCGCGTACTGCCGGATCGGCGAGCTGCCGATGAACGCGAGGACCTCGATCTCGATGCCCACCTTCTGGGAGATATCGACGACGGCCTGGACGTCGGCGAGGTGCGTGCGCGCCGCGCACGACGCCTTGACGCGCAGCTTCGCGTCGCGAATATGCTCGGCGATCACGGTGACATCCTCGATCGCGCGCTTGCCCGCACCGGGCAGCCCGATGTCCATCGTGTCGATCCCGAGGTCGTTCGCGAGGTCGGTCAGGCGCAGCTTGTCGTCGATCGATGGATCGACGACCGACGGCGATTGGATCCCGTCGCGCAAGGTCTCGTCGAGAAACTGGATCCGGCGCTTCGGCGAGAGCCTCGCCACCTTGTCCACCGAGTTCCAGTCGTAGATCAGCTCGTGATCGTCCATGGCAGCCTCACATCACGGAATGAAGGATCAAGATCAACACAACGGTCGCGCCGAGGATGATCGCCAGCATCAACACCCAACCGAGCACGAGCGCGGCTCCCGCGAGCCCGAGCCCGAGCAGCCAGTACGTGGCCGACCGCTCCTTGCGCGCGAGCGCGACCAGCGCCGCGACCGCGGTCACCGCGAACGCCGGCACGCTGATCCGCCAATCGGGCGTCGACCACATCGGGTCCTGCGAGATCGCCACGACGATGAACGCGAGCACTCCCAGCGCCAGCGCGATGACCCCCGCGAGGTGCGCCGCGAGCCATGCGTCGCGCGAGCGCCCGTCGAGATGGTCTGGTCTCTCCACCGGGACTGTATAGCCCAAGCTAGCCGGTGAGGCCCAGCTGTTGACGCAGCGCGACGTGCGCGGCGCTGTACGCGAACTCGAGCATGTCGCGGTCGAGCTCGCCGACCTCGCGCGCGCCCGCGAACGCGGCCGGGATGTCGCCGCACAGCACCATGCCCGTCCGATCCGCGGTGCGGGACAAGCTCTTCGCCCAGAGCGAGAGGTTGAGGGCGCCACCGGTCTTCGACAGCAGGCGCAACGCCGAGGCGCGCGCTTGACCTCGGACCTCGGGAGCGAGCGCGGCGATCGCGGCCTCGGCCCTCGCGGCGAGGGGATCGTCATGGCCGACGTCGGTGCCGGCCGCTTCACGCACGATCGCGAGCACGACCGCGCGCAACACGCGCCCGGGTCGCGACGCTCCGACCGCGCGCCCCGACCACAGGAACGTGAGCGCGCGCGCGAGCCGGAACACCAGCTCGGGCCGCTCGGGCGCGGTCAGCGCCTCGTCCCCGGCCACGAGCACCGGCGGATCGGTCGCGAGCACGTGGATCTGCGCGCCGAGCTCGACGCGCGGATAGACCGGCGCCGCGACCACGCCGATCACGCCCGCGAGCTGGTCGCGCAGGCGGCGGAACGCCGGGGGTAGCTCGGTCTCGGCGATCGCCTGGCTCGGATCGAGATCGCTATCGGCGAGCGTCATCGGCGCGAGCGCATGCACCGCCGGCGCGACGAGCTCGAGCAACGCGCCGAGCTCGAGCGAGTCCTCCTTGTGGCGCATTAGCGTCCACTGCGCCGCGGTCAACGGCTGCGCGGGGATCCGCGGCTCGCGCAGCCGATGCTGATCGTAGAGCTCGGACATCTGCGCATCGGCCGTACCGAGCGCGACCATCGTCGCGGCCGCCAGGAACGCGGCATCGGCGTGTCCGGCTGCCACCGTGGTGCGGACGAGCGCCGATCCCGTCGCGGTGTCGTTGAGCGCTTCGCGCCAGCCCGCGCGGATCGGTCCCGAGTCGCGGCGCGGTGCCGTGCGATCGGTGACCGCCGCGAGGTCCGGGTGATTCGGCGCCAGCCGCTTCGCGTTCGCGAGCGCCGAGGTCGCCGCCTGCGCGTCATCGAGATGATCGAGGTAGAGCCTGGCGAGCCGCAGCCACGCCGAGGCCTCGACGGCGCCGCCCTTGCCGCGCAGCCGGAACAGCACCCGCTTGATCACGCGCTCGAGCCGGCGCAGCTCGCCGCGCGCGACGAGCAGCTGCTCGATCGTGGCCATCGCATCGCCACGCGTCGGATCGAGATCGATCGCACGCTCGAGGTGGAACAGCGCGCCGGCCTCGTCGATGCGCAGCACCGCGTCGATCCGGCCCTTGTAGTCATGGGACGGCGCGTGGTCGGGATCGATCGACAGCGCCTGATCGAGGTGGCCGCGCGCCGCATCGGCGGCCTCGGTGCGCGCCTGCGGCGTGGTCGCGCTCCACAGCGCCCAGCCGAGCGCCGCGTGGTAGTCGGCCTCGTTCGGCGACCGCGCGATCACGGTCTTCAGCAGGCCGATCGCTTGGGTCCACTCGTGCTTGGCCATGCGATCTTCGGCCATGCGGAACGTGAGCTCGGTGTCGAGCGCGGGCGGCACCTGGACCAGCTCGCCGCCCGCGAGCTCCTGGTCGTACGCGGTGCGCTTGCGTGGATCGGACAGCACCGCCTGCGCGGCGGCGTAGGCGGCGCGGATCTCCGCGACCTTCTCGCGATCACGCGGATCGCTGATCGCGTTCGCCAGCCGCTCGAACAGCGTGAGCTTGATCTGGTACGAGTCGGCGATATCCTCGGGCTGCGCGTCGCGGTCGACGAGCAGCGTCGCGTAGTGGTCCGCGCCCTGGATGCGCTGGAGCTCCGCGGCGACCGCGGTGCGGGTCGACGCGACCTGCTCGCGCTGCGCGTGGACTCCGGCGAGCTCGATCACGCCAGAGTCCTCCGAGCCCTGCTCGCCCGCGAACTCCAGCGGCGACGCGCCCGACGAGGTCTTGCCGACCTGGGTATCCTCGTCGTCGAACAACAGCTCGTAGAGCTCGTCGTCGGCGGCCGGCGGAACGAGCTCGAAGCGCACCGAGGGCGCCCGGGCGACCGCGGGCCTCGAGCCGAGCCCCAGCGCGACGCTCTTGGTCACGATCGCGTCGCACAGCAGCAACGAATCGACCGCGGTCCGCGCCTGGACGCGGTCGCCGTGCGACTTCTCGATCTCGCTGATCGGCGCACCGGCGCTGAGCGCCGCGAACGGGCGTTCGCCGAGCATCTTGCGTAACTCGTGGCGGAGGTTCTTGCCGCGCTCGGTGAGCTCGAAGCACATGCCATCGAGCCGGGCCAGCCGCGTCAGATCCTCGACCGCGGTCTCGCGCAGGCCGCCGAGCACGACGTCGAGCATGCGCAGCTGGATGCCCTCGACCGCCTGGGTGCCATCGTCGAAGCGCCACGCGCCCTGCGGCCAGCGCAGCGCCTGGACCAGCTTGTGACGGGCCTGGCGGCCGAGTTGCTCGATCAGCTGCTCGACGGTCAGGAACTGCAACGCCACCAGCGCCTCGCCGAGCTTGCCGCCGACCGTCGACGCACGCGTCACCGCCTGGTGGTGCTGCTCCTCGCTGATCACGCCGCTCGAGACCAAGAAGTGGCCGAGCGTCTCGTCGCGCGGCGTCGAGGCCGTGCTGACCGGGTTCCCGTTGACCAGGTCGACGCTCTTCGCGACCCGGCCGCGGCGGAGCTGCAGCTTGCCCGTCGCAAGATCTTCGTAGAGATCGAGCAACACCGCTGGAAGCGGCCGCATCGCGAGCTCCCCGGAGCGCGACTGCATGGACCGCGCAAGCTTAGCTCATTCCGCGACGTGACATGCGGCGCGGGAGCCGTTGCCGAGCACGCGCAGCCGCGGAATCTCGGTGAAGCAGGCTTTCGGCTTGTCTTTGACCGGGCAGCGCGGGTGAAACGCGCAGCCGGCCGGCGGATCGATCGGGCTCGGGACATCGCCTTCCAGGAGGATGCGCTCCCGCCGGTCGCCCGGCCCGGTGGGGCTGATCCGCAGTACGGCGGAGAGCAGTGCGATGGTGTAGGGGTGCTTTGGCTCCTGGTACAGCGTGCGGGCCGCCGCGAGCTCGACGATCCTGCCGAGGTACATCACCGCGACCCGGTCGCACACGTGCTCCACGATCTTGAGGTCGTGCGAGATGAACAGGTAGGTCAGGGCCGCTTCTCGCTGCAGGTCCTGCAAGAGATTCACGATCTGCGCCTGGATCGAGACGTCGAGCGCGCTGATCGGCTCGTCGCACACGATGAACCTCGGTGCGACTGCGAGCGCGCGGGCGATGCCCACACGCTGGCGCTGGCCGCCCGACATCTCGTGCGGGTACTTGCGCGCCGCCTCCGGGGGCAAGCCGACCTTCGCGAGCAGGTCGTGGACCTTCGCGCTCCGCGCCGCCTTGTCGCCGAGCCCGTGGATCACGAGCGGCTCGTCGATCGCCGCGCCGATCGTCATGCGCGGATCGAGCGACGCGTACGGATCCTGGAAGATCATCTGCATCTGCTTGCGCAGCGGGCGCAGCGCGGCCTGCGAGCGGTGCGTGATGTCCTCGCCGGCGAACGAGATCGTCCCGGCGCTCGGCTCGACGAGGCGCAGCAGCGTGCGGCCGAGCGTCGATTTGCCGCACCCCGATTCGCCGACCAGCCCGAGCGTCTCCCCCTCGGCGATCTCGAGCGCGACGTCGGTCACCGCCTGCACGACGACCGGCGGCTTCGGCCACGCACGGCTCGTGAAGTGCTTCGACAGGCCGGTGATGGAGACGAGCGTCATAGCGGGAAGTGGCAGCGTACGAGACTGCCTGCGAGTGGGACCAGCTCGGGTTCGACCTCGCGACACCGAGCTTGCACGGCCGGGCAGCGGCCCGCGAACTTGCAGCCGGCCGGGAGGTCAAACAGCGACGGCACCATGCCCGGAATTTCCTGCAGCCGCTCGGTCGAGCCGAGCACGGGCACCGAGCGCATCAGGCCGGCGGTGTAGTGATGGTGGGGCGACTCGAACAGCGCCGCGGCGGCGGCCTGCTCGACGATGCGCCCCGCGTACATCACGATCACCTCGTCGCAGCTCTCCGCGACGACCCCGAGGTCGTGCGTGATCAGCAGGATGCTCATGCCGAGCTCGGCCTGGAGCGAGGCCAGCAACTCGAGGATCTGGGCCTGGATCGTGACGTCGAGCGCCGTGGTCGGCTCGTCGGCGATCAACAGCTCCGGCTTGCACGCCAGCGCCATCGCGATCATCACGCGCTGTCGCATGCCGCCGCTGAGCTGGTGGGGATAGGCGGCGATGCGCTCCTCGGGAATGCCGACGAGCCGAAACATCTCGATCGCCGCCGCGCGCGCCGCCCGGCGATCCTTGCGCTGGTGCACGCGCACCACCTCGCCGACCTGATCGCCGACCGTGAACACCGGGTTGAGCGACGTCATCGGCTCTTGAAAGATCATCGCGATCCGATTGCCGCGGATCGCGCGCAGCTCGGCGAGCGGCAGCTGGACCAGGTCCTTGCCCGCGTACGTGATCGTGCCCGCCGCGATCCGCCCCGGCGCCGCGACGAGCCGGAGGATCGACAGCGCCGTCACCGATTTGCCGCAGCCCGACTCGCCGACGACGCCGAGCGTGGCGCGCTCGGGGATCGCGAACGACACGCCATCGACGGCACGTACGGTCCCACGCTCGGTTCGGAACTCGGTGACGAGTCCCTTGATCTCGAGCACGGCCATCCGCCGCGAAGCTACCCCATCTGCCGGCGCGACGAGTGAGCGCGGACGGCTCGTCACGCGCCCGGGCAAGCGCAGCATCGGCAAGGCTCGTAGCTGGGGCGTGGGTGCGCGGCGCACGCGTGATATACCGGCGGCGATGACGAAGTGGTCATTGGGCCTGGCCGACGCGATGGTGATGCGATGAGGCGGCTGGTCGCGTTGGTCGTCGTCACGGGATGGGTCACGACCTGGGTGGCAGGGTGCGCGCCCAGCACGCCCGCGCTCGGTGCACACCACCCCGCGAACCCGGCGGCGCCGACCGGGCGGCTCGCGGGCGCACCGGTGACGCTGCGTCCCGGCGTCGTCGATTACCCCGACGTCCCCGCCCTGCGCACCGGCCCCGCGCCGATGCACCACCATCACGGCTCATGAAGCGCCTGCTCTTGCTCGGTCTCGCCGCCTGCGTGCCCTCGACGCGCGAGCTCCGCGAACCGGTCGACGCGGTGCTGGTGCAGCGCGCCGGCCTCGCTCGCACCGCCGACCTCGACGCGCTGCTCGCGAAGCCGCTCGACGAGCACGCGGCGGTCGCGATCGCGCTCGCGAACAACGCGCACCTCGCCGCGGCGCTCGACGACCTCGGGATCGCCGGTGGCGAGCTCGCGACCGCGCTGGGGTTGGGGCCGCTCGTGATCGACGGCCAGCTGCGCTGGGGCCCGCACGGCCACGAATACGAGGTCGACGCCGTGCAGAACGTGCTCGGGCTCGTCACCGCACCGCGCCGCCGCGCCGCCGCGACCGCGGACCTCGCCGCGGCCCGTGCGAGCGCCGCCGCGACCGCGCTCGCGCTCGCCGCGCGCACCGAGATCGCGTTCCACGACCTGATCGCGGCGCGACAGCGCGTCGAGCTTCGCCGCGCCGCCTTCGATGCCGCCGACGCCGCCGCGACCGTGCGCGAACGTATGCAGGCCGCGGGCAACACGACCGAGCTCGCGCTCGCCCACGATCGCGCGGCGCGCGAGCAAGCACGCATCGAGCTCGCGCGCGCGGAGACCACCGCCGAGCTCCGCCGCGAGGCGATCGACGACCTGCTCGGGCTGTCCGGACCTCGGACCAACTGGACCGCGACCGGTACGCTCCCCGAAGTCCCGTCCCAGGCGCCGCGGCTCGACGACCTCGAGGCCGCGGCGGTCACCGCGAGCCTCGAGCTCGCCGCAGGCCGGGCCCACGTCGAGGCCGCCGGCGATCGCGCCGCCGCGATCACCGTCACCTCGATCCTCCCGGAGCTCGGCGTCGGCGTGTCCGTGATCGACCGCGACGGCGAGCTCGAGGTCGGCCCCGCGATCCGGATCGGCCTGCCGCTGTTCGACCAGCGCGCCGGCGAGCGTGCGCGTGCCGGCGCCGAGGCCGCGCACCGCGATCACGAGCTCGCCGCGACCGGGGTCGAGCTCCGGGCCCGCGCGCGGGCCGTGCGCGTCGCCGCCCTCGCCGTCTACGCCGAGGCCCGCCACATCCACGACGTCCTGTTGCCGCTGCGCCAGCAGATCGTCGACGAGACGCTGCTCCACTACAACGCGATGGACGCCGACCCGTTCGAGTTGATCCGCGCTCGCCAGAGCCTGGTCGACAGCAGCGCGGCCTATCTCGACGCGCTGCGCCGCTACGCCGACGCGATGACCGAGGTCACGGCGCTTCGCCGTGGCGTCATGATCCGGAGGTCCCTCGATGACGGTCAGCCGTAGAACGATGCTCGGTACGTCGCTCGGTCTGCTCGCGAGCAAGCAGGTGCTCGCCAAGGTCCCCGCACTCGCCAGGCCTGCGCCCCCCACGGTCGCCCCCGCGCTGAGCGTGCCGAACGGCTCGATCCTGCCGTCCAAGCGGGTGCGCGGCGCCCGGATCTATCACCTCGTCGCCGGCGAATTCGATCACGAGATCGCACCCGGGCTCACGATCAAGGCGTGGGGCTACAACGGCGTGACGCCCGGTCCGGTGCTCGAGGCGACCGAGGGCGACCGGGTGCGGATCTACGTCACCAACCAGCTGCCCGAGGTGACCACGATCCACTGGCACGGTGTGTTCGTGCCCAACGGCATGGACGGGGTCGGCGGCCTCACGCAGGAGGCGATCGCGCCGGGTCAGACATTCAAGTACGAGTTCACGTTCGATCGCGCGGGGACGTTCATGTACCACCCGCACGTCGACGAGATGACCCAGATCGCGCTCGGCATGATGGGCATGATCGTGGTCCACCCGCGCAGTGGCGAGCGCGCGCGCGTGCGCGACTACGCGCTGATGACGCACGAGATGATGGTGCCGATCGGCGCACGCCGTGCCGACCCGCTCGCGATGAACGACTTCAACGTCCTCACGTTCAACGGCAAGGCGTATCCGGCGACCGACGCGCTCGTGGCTCAGGTCGGTGACCGCGTTCGCATTCGCTTCGGCAACTTGGGCCCGATGGATCACCACCCGATCCACCTCCACGGTCATGCGTTCGAGGTTGTCGCGACCGACGGAGGCGCGGTGCCGGTGAGCGCTCGCGTCCCGGAGACCACGGTGATCGTGCCGGTGGGCACGGTCCGGGTCGTGGAGTTCACGGCGCGTGCGGCCGGGGACTGGCCCTTGCATTGCCACATGACTCATCACGCCATGAATCAGATGGGACATGCGGCCGCGAATTTCGTGGGAGTCGATCCGGCAGGCCTCGATGCGAAGCTGTCTCGGGTAGCGCCGGGGTACATGACGATGGGTCAGTCCGGGATGCACGAGATGAGCACCATGCGGATGCCTCAGCCGGCAAACGCGATCTCGATGCTCGGGGGCAAAGGTCCTTACGGGATCATCGATATGGGCGGCATGTTCACGATCGTGAAGGTTCGCGACCACCTCGTTCCGGGCCAGGACCCGGGCTGGTACTCGGGTTCACCCCGGGCCGGCGTGGCGAGCCCGTCTGATCTTGTGGGAGATGGCATCACCCCTTGATACAGTGAGGATTCATGCGCGCTCGGAACGTACTTATCATCGCCGCCGCGCTCGCGGGCTGCGCGTTCGATAACGGCGGTACCACCACGAACGATGCCGGAGGCGGGAACAACGGTAGCGACGATGCGGGGATGGGCTCGGGCTCGAGCGATCCAGGTCCGTGCATGCTCCCCGCGCTCGGCCTGACCGCCGACACGTTGGCGGGATGTGCCGATGCGGGCACGGCCGACGGCCCACGCGGCATGGCGAAGTTCTCGAACCCGGTCAACGTCGCGCTCGGCCCGAGCGGGATCGCGTACGTCGTCGACTTCGATTCGAGCTTGTTACGCAAGGTCGACCTCGACGGCAGCGTCACGACGCTGTTCAAGGATCCCCGGTTCAACCGGCCGTTCGGCATCCTCATCGCGCCCGATGGCTGGCTGTACATCGAGTGCGATAACGACATGAACGACGGGCACGGCGCCACCAGCGGGACGATCTGGAAGATCAACCCGGCGGATCCGTCCGGCGCAAACGCCCAGCCCGTGATCACCGGCCTGATGCGCCCGCGCGGCCTCGCGCTGATGAGCAACAACAAGCTCGCGATCACCGACTACCTCTCGATGCAGGTCGAGATCGGCGACCCGGCGACCGGGACCGTGACGCCGCTCGCCGGCGCGTACGGGGTCGCGACCACGCAGAACGGCAAGGGCGCCGGCGCGACCTTCAACGTGCCGTGGGACCTCGTGGTCGCTAGCGACGGCAGCTTGATCGTCACCGACTGGGGCGATCACACGCTCCGCCGCGTCGCGATGGATGGCACCGTCACCACGTATGCCGGCACGGCCGGTGTCGCGGGCCACGCCGATGGTCCGCTCGCGACCGCGACGTTCAACAACCCCAAGGGGCTGACCAAGGACGCGAGCGGCGCGATCTACGTCTCGGACTCGACCAACCACACGATCCGCAAGATCTCGAACGGCATGGTCACGACGATCGCGGGCGTGACCTCGGGCGGCTATCTCGACAGCAACGATCCGATGACCGCGGAGTACTACGGCATCGAGGGGCTCGACGTATCGGCCGACGGCAAGCGGCTCGTGATCGCCGACGGCAACAACGGTGACGGCTCGGCGTTCAACCACGTCCGCGTGCTGACGCTGCCCTGAGCCGGTCGGGGCTGGGCAGCCGTCAGGGCCTGGCAGCCGGAGGGGGCGCGGTCCCGCCGCAGGTCGCGAGCCCCGGCGGCACCGCCATCTGAAAGCTCGACGCCGGGATCGTCAGGTTGATGTCCCGCGCGCTCGCTTCCCCCCACTCGACCAGCAGGTCCTGCTGGTTGTCCGGCGACTTGAACTGGCTCTTGTTCGGCACGCGGTGGCCCTTGATGTCGACGAAGTCGCTGTTCGCGACCGACCACCGGGTCTTGCCATCCGCGCCGACGAGCTCGGCGTCGAGGACGTCGAAGTGGTGGTCGCGCATGTCGATCGCGAGCTTCTCGGTCCCCTCGGCGCTGTGGAGCTCGACGTGCTCGACACCGCGGTCGGGATCCCAGGTCACCGTGCCCTGCGGGTCCGCGATCACCGGCGGCGTCCCGACGGCGAGGTGCAGGAAGTCGTCGGGCGCGAGCTCGATATGGAAGAACTGCGCGATCGAGCGCTGGTCGCACGGACCGCTGATCGCGCAGTTGTTCTGATAGTCGACGTAGACGAAGCTCGTGCCATCGCACGCCATCTCGGCCATCGAGCTGCCGCCCGCCGGCGACAGCGCCGCGAACCGGATCTTCGCACCGACCTCGCCCATCACGAGCACCTCGCCCTTCGCACGCTGGTTGCCGAGCCAGTAGTCCATCGTCGAGTCCGCGCGAAACGAGGTCAGCTCGCCGCGCGCCTTCGCGAGCCGGGCGACGATGTCATCGAGCTTGGGCTCCGCGTACGGACGCGACGACTTCGACGTCCCGGCACAACCGATCATCAGCACGGCGAAGGCTAAGCGCATCCCGCTGTGATAGCGCGTCACTTCAACTCGTGCAGCAGGAACGCGAATTGATCGACCACGCGATCGACCTGCGACTTCACCATGTCGGCGCCGCCGTGACCGGAGTTGCGTTCGATGCGTAAGTAGATCGGGGCATCCGCCGTTTGATCGGCCTGGAGAACCGCGGTGAGCTTGCGCGCGTGCATCGGATCGACGCGATCGTCGTGATCGGCCGAATCGAACAGCACCGCCGGGTACGCGCGCTTGCCCTCGTCGACCGCGCGGCGATACGGCGAGTACGCCCACAGGATCTCGAACTGATCCTTGTCGTCGGCGGAGCCGTACTCCGGCACCCACGTCTTGCCCGAGCCGAACAGCTGATAGCGCAGCATGTCGAGCAGCGGCACCGCGCAGATCGCGGCCTTGTAGAGCTCCGGGTGCTGGGTGATCGCGGCCCCGACGAGCAGGCCGCCGTTCGAGCCACCCGAGACCGCGAGGTGCTGCTTGCTCGACCAGCCCTCGTGCTCGAGGTACCTGGCCGCCGCGGTGAAGTCGTCGAACACGTTCTGCTTCTCGAGCAGCATCCCGGCCTTGTGCCAGTCCTCTCCGTACTCGCCGCCGCCGCGCAGGTTCGGGATCGCGTACACGCCGCCGTGCTCGAGCCACACCATCCGCGAGCCGGCGAACCCCGGGGTCATGCTGACGTTGAAGCCGCCGTAGCCGTACAGGATCGTCGGGTTCGAGCCGTCCCGCTTGGCGTCCTTGTCGTGGATCAGGAACATCGAGATCTGGGTGCCGTCCTTCGAAGGGAACCACACCTGCTCGGTCGTGATCTTCGATGTATCGAGTGGCAACTTGATGCGCGCCCACTCGTCGGTCTTGCCGGTCTTGATCGAGGTCTTGAAGATGATCTGCGGCACGGTGAACGACGTGAAGCTGAAGTAGCCGGTGTCCTCGTCGGGTTCGCCGCTGATCCCACCCGAGGTGCCGATGCCCGGCAACTCGACGTCGCGTACGTGCTTGCCGGCGAGATCGTAGATCGCGATCTGACTCGAGGCATGCTTCAAGTAGGTCAGCGCGAGGTGCTCGCCGACGAGGTTCCAACCCTCGAGCGTCGCGTCGCTCTGCGGGACGAGCTCTTGCCACGCGGCGCGCTCCGGGTGATGAGGATCCGCGCGCATGATCTTGTACCGAGGCGCGCCGTCGTTGGTGCGGACGTAGAACTTGTCCTTCCAGATGTCGAGGTCGAAGTTCGCGTCGGCGCCTGCGACCAGCGTCTGCCACTTCGCGCCGGGCTTGCGCGCGTCCTTGAAGTAGAGGTCGGACGAATTCCAGCCGTGCTGGATCTGCGCGGTCAGCCAGTGCCCGTCACGCGAGATGCCGCCGCCCAGGAACGTCTCGGCATCGTGCGTCGCCTCGTGCACGATCGCGTCCTTCGCCGGATCGGTGCCGAGCGCATGAACGCGCAGCTCGGCGAACCCGGGCCGCTCCGCGATCGTGACGCCGGAGCCGACCGGCGGCACCCACGTGTAATAAAACGCCTTGCCGTCGGGCGTCCACGAAGCCCCCGCATACTTCGTGCCTTCGATCACGTCCGGCAGATCCTTGCCGGTCGAGACCTCGATCACGTGCATCACGGTCTCGTCGGAGTTGTGCTCGCTGACCTGATAGGCGACGTGCGAGCCATCGTGGCTCGGCCACCAGCCGTGTAGGCCCTTCGAGCCGTCGGTGCTCCACGTGTTCGGATCGAACAGCACCTGCTCTGGACCGTCGAGCCCCCGCTTCCAGTAGACGATCGTCTTCTCCTTGTCCGCGTGCTTGCGGGTGAAGAAGTAGCGGTCGCCGCGATGGACCGGCGCGCTGATCGAATCGAAGTAGAACAGTTGCTTGATGCGCGCCTCGAGCTCGGCTCGCAGCGGCAGCTTCGCGAGCGCCGCGCGCGTGAAGTCGTCCTCGGCCTTCATCCAGGCCTGGACCTCGGGAGCGTGCTCGTCCTCGAGCCAGCGATACGGATCCGCGACGTCCTTGTCATGAAGCTTTTCGACGAGATCGAGCTTGCGCGTCGCGGGCCACGGACGGGTCGGCACAGCAGTCACGGGAGTCTCCACGGTGGCGGTGGCCGACGCGGGGGGCGCCGGCACGGTTACGTCGGGCTTCGAGGCGCCGCACGCGACGCCGAACACGAGGAGCGCTGCGAGCACGAAACGCTTCATGCCTGCGGCGTACTACAGATCGGCATAGTGCGGGAGGTCGACGCGCCAGCGCCCGTCGATCTCGAGCAGGTCGAGCCGCGCTCGCCCGCTCGGCGAAACGATCTCGACGATCGCGCGCTTGCCATGCTGCTCGATCAACGTGATATCCGTCGGTGCCGCCGTCGCATCGAACGAGCCGATCGAGATCAGGTCCTTCGCACTGAACCGGATCGCTGCACCGACGAGATCGGTCGCTCGCTTCGCGCTGGCTTCGAGTGCGTCGCGAGTCGCCGGCGTGAGCAACTCGAAGATCGCCTCGCGATCCGCGGTCTTCGCGGCGCGGAGCAGGTCGCGCACCGTCACTTCCGGACCGGTGGTGGTCACGCGGCAGCTTCGACCCGCGACCGCGGCCGCGAACGCCATCGCGGCGATCACGCTACCGACCGCGGCGGCCGTCGATCGTCGAGTTCCGAGCGCGAGCGCCATCCTTCACGCGCGTTGTACACCACACCTCGTGAACGAGCGGCGCCACCTCACGCGTGCGGTCGATGAAATGGCCGCCCGGGTTCGTGGGCCGAGTGTCTCGGTGGGGCGGTATTGCTCTTGCAGAATGGGTCAACTAGACTGAATCATTGGGTGGCGAATCCGCCCACTATGGAAGGCTTGGTATGCGTCTACATCGCATTGCGCAGTGGATCGGTGCCGTCGGCTTGGGGTTCGCGACACAAGCCTGTGTCGTCGAACCTACAACGCCTGTGAATAGCGGCTACGGGTACGGCTACGCGAGCGGGCCTTCGTATCAGGCGCAGGCGAGCGTCTCCGTCGGAACACCGAGCGCGTACTCGGTCTCGAGCATGCCGCCCGAGCCGCTCTACGAAGCGATGACCGCGTCCCCCGGCTACGGCTACGCCTGGATCGACGGCTACTGGCACTGGAACAGCTACGAGTGGGTGTGGGTCAGCGGCCGCTGGGATCGCTCGCAAGAGGGCTACGTCTACGTCCAGCCCTACTACGACTACAGCGGCGGCTCGTACATCTACACACCCGGCTACTGGGCGCCGCACGACCGCGTGCCGGCGAACTGGCAGGTCCGCGATCATCGCGATGGGCGCCCACCGGTCGTCGTGCCGCCGCGCGGCTGGCACAACCCGAATCCACCGACGCGCAACCCCGGCGGTGGTGGCTGGGGCGGCAACGGAGGCGGTCGACCGCAGCCGGGTGGTGGTGGCTGGCAACATCCGCCGGAGCAGACCGGCGGCGGTCGCCCGCAACCGACGAACCCGGGCTGGACTCATCCGCCCGAGCAGACCGGTGGTGGCGTCGTGCGTCCCGAGGGCCCGGGCCGTCAGCCGCAGGGCCCCGGCAACGGCACGTTCCAGCCCGAAGGCGGCCACCCGGTCCACCCACCGCAGGAGCCACCTCGGCCGATCGCACAGCCGCCGGGCCGCGTCCCCGTCGGACCGGGCGGCGGTGTCGTGCGTCCCGAA
>JBDTEH010000115.1:0-4685 GCA_039922635.1 Kofleriaceae bacterium
ACAGGTCGCGCGGCGTGCCGCCGGGCTCCATACCGCCGAGCAGGCCGAGCGAGATGCCGCCGCCGGCCTCGTTGGTGATCGCGTAGCCACCGGCGACCTCGTAGAGATCGAGCGCGCCGGTCGTGCCGGGCGACAGCGACGCGAACAGCGCGGAGCCGGCCATCCGGCCGTCGATGCCGAGCTCTTGCTGGCACGCGCTGCCGATCATGCAGGTGCCGCCCGTGCATGCGGTCGCGCCCTGCGGGCAGTCGGCGAGCGCCGTGCACGCCTTGCAGGTCGCGCCGTTGATCGCGCTCTCGATCGGGCTGACCAGCAAGCCCTCGACCGTCGAGATCGGGACGAGGTTACCGGCGAGGCACAAGAAGTCGCCGCCCCACGACAGATCGCCGGAGTCGAGGTTCGTGATCGCGGTGCCGCTCGCGGCGATGCCCGTCACGTTGGTGGTGTCCTGCGAGAACTTGATCGCCGTCGTGATCGTGAGATCGGGCGTGCCGGTCTTGGTCGTATCGATGCCGATCGTGCAGTGCTGGCTCAGCACCGTGACGGCGAGGGGGTGCACGGTCTTGATCCGCGCACGCACGGTGACGGCGAGCTGGGCCGCCGTGGCACCGGGCGCGAGCACGAGCCGCGGCGCATCGCCGGTGTGCAGGTTGAGATCGATATCGATCGGACCGCAGTTCGGGATCGCGTTGCCGTTGCCGTCGCAGCACAGCGGCGTCGAACCACCGCACGACACCGGCGCCGGGAACTCGATCACGCCGTTGGTCGCGCCGCCGATCAGCGGGCCGAGCAGCGCCGCCGGATCCGCGGTGATCTTCGCGATGCCGCTGGTCGACACGCGGACCTGCCCCGCGTTGACGGTGCGCTTCGCGAGCGTGAAGCCACCCGGGATCGGGGTGATCCCACAGCCGCTACAGCCGCCGCCGCAACCGCCGGACGCGATCACGAACGCGACCGCGATCACGAACCCATAACTACGCCTGATCCGAGCGAATGGCCTCATCGTTCCCTCGCCACGACGTTCGCCCGAACCCGTCGCGACGGTCAAGCGTTCCCCGAGTGAGGCCACGCAGAGGAGGCGTGGCGTCACGCGTGTGTGTGGTTATTGCACATCGCCCGCGACGACCAGGTAGCCGGTCTGCGGGCTGATCGCGAGGTCGGTCACACCCACGCCGCCGATCGCCGGCAGCGGGATCGTGCCGATCGAGGCCGAGCCGACCGAGATGACGCGGGCCAGCGCGAACGAGGTGACCGCCTCGAACTGAGCGTTCGACAGCTGGTTCGCACCCTCGACGCCCTCGTCGAGCACGTCGACATAGACGGTGGGTTGGCCGACATCGAACCGGAGCTTGCCATCGGGGCCGGTCACGACCTTGATCCCGACCTGCGCGTTGATCGCGGCCTCGGTGGCGACCGAAGCGCCGTTCTTGAACGTCGCCATCAGGTCGCCGATCGTCAGCACCAGGCCGTTCGCGGCGTTGCTCGCATCGACGAACGGCGGCGCGAGCGTCCCGATCTCGACCGAGTCGTAGAGCGTGCCGACGTCGCCGTACGAGCCGTTGTTCAGATCGATCGTGTCGTCGAGGCCCTTCGCGGACCACATGCTGGCGAGCGCCTGGTTCGCGGCATCGTCGGCGACCGCGAGCGAGAACCCGTGCGACAGGTCCATCGCCGGAACGACGTTGTCGACGAACACGAACGTGCCGGAGTCGCCGTGAGCGCGGATCGACGTGTCGAGCTCGATCACCGCACCGGCCGAGGAGAACTCGAGCTTCGCCGGCTTGACGCTGATGTCGATCTGCGACTTCAGCACGGTCACGGTCTTGGTCGAGGTCAGGCCGACGAGCGCCTTGTCGAGCATCGGCGTCACGAACTTCTCGGTCGCCCAGCCGATCACCGGACCGAGCGCACTGTCGATGTGCAGGAGGTTCACGATCTCGCCCGGCACACCGCCGAGGTCGAGGTTGAAGCCGGTGAGCTGGACGGTCGGGTTGTCGAGGTGGATGTCGAAGTCGTGGTCGACCAGGCCCACCGTGAGGTTACCCGAGACCGAGATATGCGACGCGGACACCGTGATGTCGCGGCTGCCGTCGAGACACGACACCGCCCACTGCAGGTGCATGCCGATCTGGACGTGGTCGAGCTCGGTGTCGAGGTAGAGGCCGCCGGCCTGCGGCGCGAGCGTCACGTCGGCGCCACCGACGGTCATGCTCGTGATCGACGCCTGGCCGTAGAGACAGTCGGGGCCGTCCGGATCGCCGGCGTGGATCACCGGGTTGGCCGGCGCGATCATCGCCTCGAGATCCGCGGTCTTGATGAAGCCCGCGGCGCCGCGACCGATCGCGTCGAACGTCTGCGCCGACAGCGAGGCGGTCAACGCGTTCGGGACCTGCATCGAGAGCGCTTGCATCGGCCCCGCGACGACGGAGCGTGATTCCTTGCCCGCGTTCTGTTGCGCGTCGAGCGCGACCGCGTGGAGGAGGTTCGTGCCGGGCACGACCGGGACCATCGCGGTCCACGTGCCGTCCGGGGCGAGCGCCGCGGCGACGCCGTTCACGGTCACGCTGTCCACGCCGGTGTCATCACTCGCGGTGCCGGTCACCGTCACGGTGTGGACGTCGCCGGCGACCGCGCCGCGATCGGGCGAGGTGATGTGAACGATCGGAGCGTTGGGATCGATCGCGGGACCATCCGGATCGTACGCATGGTCCGTGCACGCCGCGAAGATCAGGGCTGCGCAGATAGCTGCGTAGTTAAAGGTGTGGCGCATGCTGGAGCTCCCGGGGCGAGCTTCAGCAAGAAGGAGGCCACGCCGTCGTGCCAGTGGTCCTGGGCCGGCGCACGGGCGAGCACCACGCGGTGGCTCGCGCGATCCTGCCAGGAGATCCGCGTGTTGTGCGGATCGCGCGAGATGATCGAGAGCGTGTGACCGCGGGGCAGCGCGTAGGTCACGAGCACGACGACCATCGGCCGCGCGCCGCCGGGTTCGAGCCCGACCTTGGCGCGGACGCCGGTGGGCACCAGCGCGATGCCGTCGACCGCGATCGTGAGCGGCGCCACCGCGGTCGCCGCGAGCACGTCGCGCAGGGTGTCGAGCGTGTGGGGTTTCGGTGCGTTGGCGACGTGCGCGAGCGCGGCCTGGGTCGAGTCGCCGGTCCCGGTGCGATAGCCGATCATCACGGCCAGCTCGCAGGACTCGACCTGAAGGACGACCGTGCGCGCGGGCGGGAAGGTGTGACCCCAGGCAGGCCCGGCTGCCAGGCAAACGGCAACTGCACTCGCCACGCATCGCGTCAATCGGCGGGCGGCGGTCACGGGATCGCCTCGAACTGGCTGCGGACGTCCGGCGCACCCTGCGGTGCGGGTGCCCGCCTCGCCAGCGGCGCCATCGGCGGCGTCCAGATGCCGTCGTTGTTCGCGTCGATCCAGATCGGATTCGTGATCGCGTATGGCGTCGAGTAGTGCAGTTGCTGCGGCTTGAGCTTGCTCGCGAGTGGCAGCGAGGACAGGTCCAGGCCCGAGGCCAGCGAGTTGATGATCACGCCGACGTCGAGCGGCGGGAACTCGGTCGGCGAGTTGACCGGGAACATGTTCGAGGTACCGCGCACCTCGGCGACCACCCACGCGTCGCCGGCCGGCGTGAACGGCACCTGGGTCGTGAAGTCGGTGCCGGTCGCGATCGGCAGGTCGGCGATCACCTTGCTGTTCGAGTACACGACCAGCCGCGACACCGGCGCCCAGGACGGTGCGGCGACGTGGATCGCGATCGAGAGCGCGCCTGCCTTCGAGATCTGATCGCCCGGGATCGCATCACCGATCTTCATGTCGATGAACGGCGCGTTCGTGACCAGCGCGTGATGAGCCTTGATCGCGGCGATGATGTCCTCGCGGGTGAAGCCACCCACCACGTCCTTGCCCGCGCCGACGTAGAGCAGCGTGCGCGCATAGCCGGGTTCGTCGCCGAGCAGGTGGTGCGAGTCCGAGGTGCCCATGCCGGTCGGGCGCAGGCCGCGATCGAGCATCGTCATCCAGGTCTCGACGGTGCCCGGGAACTCGGGGCGGCCATCCTTGCCGACCACGACCTGCCCCGACACCGGCTGTGGATCGGGGAACGGGCCGGGTGGCAGCGGGTTCGGCGCGACGAACGTGTGGACGTCCTCGATCCGGCGGCCGGTGAGCAGCTCGAGCGCGTCGAAGTCGGTCGAGTAGTTCGCGGCGCTGAACTCGTCGCCGTACGGTGCGAACACGCCGAGGATGCCGGTCGGCACGTAGGGCTCGGCGGTCGCGGCGTCGACGAAGAACTGCGCGAAGTAGCCGAGCACGGTCTGGCGCGGGTGGTTGACCTGGACGATCGAGTTGGCCGGATCGATCGCGAGCTGGCGCAGCTGATCGAACAGCTTCTGCGGCGGCTGCTTGGCCCACACGAACTCGCCGCCGCGGGTCGAGCCGGGATCGACCTTGAGAGGATAGCCGTTGAAGTGGCCCATCTCGAACGTCGTCAGCTCCATCCCGGGGATGCCGAGCAGCCACTGATCGAGCTTCGCGTTCGCGATCTCGGGCGCGTAGTCGGTGATGAAGTTGTGATCGGTCGCGACCGCGACGTCGAGCCCCTCGGCCGCGCAGCTCGCGACGCGATCCGCGATCGGTAGCCCGGAGTCGGTCGACGGCCCCGAGTGGACGTGGAA
>JBDTEH010000116.1:0-20167 GCA_039922635.1 Kofleriaceae bacterium
CCGCGCGGTGGTGGTGGTCGGGCCGCCGTTCGGCGCGGAGGTCGCGGCGCATGGCGGCGCGCTGGGGCTCGCGATCGTGGAGAACGCGGCGCCGGAGCGCGGGATGGCGAGCTCGATCGCGCTCGGCTTCGGAGCGCTGCTCGAGCTCGAGCTCGACGAAGCGTGGTTATGGCCGGTCGATCATCCCGAGGTCCAGGTCGAGACCCTGTATGCGGTGCGCGCGGCGATCGGGACCCACGCGGCGGCACGGCCGGTGTGCGAGGGTCACGGCGGCCACCCGCCGTTGATCCGCCGCGCCCTGTTCGCGGCGCTCGGGCGGTGTGAGGCCGAACTGGCCGGCGCACGGAGCGTGCTCGCGCGCGCCGACATGATCGACGTGCCGGTGAGCGATCGAGGAACGATTCGCGACATCGACACCGTCGATGACGAGGTGCCGTGAGCACGCTCGTGCCGAGACGGTCCGGACTGCTCGTCTTGTGGTTGCTCGCCGCGTGCCCACCCGCGGCGGCGCCCGCGAAGCAGCCCACCGATCTCGGCTCCAACGCGACCGAGACCGAGGTCGAGCGCCGCCAGCGGCTGCTCCGCGAGCTCCAGGACGACATCCTCTCGTCGTACGATCGCGACGATGTCCCCGATACCGATACGGCCCTGATCGATCCACGGGTCGGTCCGGCGCGGATCGGTGTCGGGCCGGGCGACGTGTTGACCGGCGAGGACGTCAAGCTGCGTGCGTCCTCGCGCTGGCCGCTGTTCCTCGAGCCCGGCACGCCGACCTCGGTACGGTCCAAGCACCTCGATATCCACTTGTCTGCCGATCGCCAGGTCACGGCCGCGTGGATGTCCGACGAGGTGTCGTGGCGGATCCAGCAGTGCGGCCGGACGGCCGTGATCCCGTTGCGCATCACCGCCCTCTACGCGCACGACGGCGATCGCTGGGTCGAGGTGTTCGAGCACATGTCGTTCGGCGATGTCCCGGTGGCGACGCCCGAGCTCTACGGCTTGCAGGTCAAGTCCGCGGTCGTCGACCACGGCTTCGCGGACGAGCTATCGCGGACGCTCGCGCCGTTGCTCTATCACGAGACCGCCCGGATCCCGGCGGTGGTCTCGCTGGATCCGAACCACCTCGCCGAGGACGATATCCGCAAGCCCGCGCCGACGTTCTTGCTCGCCCCCGATCCGGACGGCGAGTGGCACGGCACCGAGGACATCTCGCGCGCGCAGCTGATCGATGGCGTGCTCGATCCCGACGACCGCCGGATCAGCACGGTCGGTCCGTCGCTCGCCGATTCGACGATCGCGTACTGGGTCGGCAACTTCATCGGCACGCTCGCCGATCGGCCCGGGGTCAAGGGCGGCAAGGTCCGGTTGCGCGGCACGTTCGTGTTCGAGAAGCGCGATGGCAAGTGGCTGGTCGTGCAGGGCCACGTATCCAAGCCGATCGACGACATCGACCTCGCGCAGCGCGTGTTCGGGACCGCGCTGATCTCCGAGAAGCCGCTGCAGATCACGTGCGACGATGGCAGCCGCAGCGCACCGCAACGCGAGGGATCGATCAACCCTCCGGCTGCGGTTGGGCCGTAGGATCCGGACCGCTCGGCAGCTGGTAGCCGGTGACGTGCGGATCGAGCAAGTAGGTCGCGGTGACTCGCTTGCGCTTGAACCACGGTAACAGGCGTAGCGGGGTCGCCAGGATCGAACCGAGCCCGCCGAGCAGCTTGCCGCCGTACGCCTCCACGACGAGTGCGGTGCGCTTCGCACCGGAGAGCTCGGCGAGCGGGCGATCGAGCAGGCCGATCCGGCGCAGGCGGAGCTCCGCGCAGGTGTTCGCGTGGTCGAGGAACCGGGGCAGGTGGCTCATCACGCTCGCGGCTCCACCGTCGCGGGAGAGCCGCTTCTCCATGTAGCGCGCGAGCCGGCGGACCCCCCACATCGAGACCAGCGAGAGCCCGAGCAGGCGGCGGCGCAGCCACGGTCGGTGCTCGATCGCCTTGATGGTCTGGTCCTCGCCAAACTCGACGTGACGCTCTTCCTGCTTGACCGCGCGGCGCAGGATGTCGACCGATGGCTTGTGATCGAGCGTGTCGATCACGGCGTAGAACGCCTGCAGCACGAAGCCTTCGCCCTGGGCCATCTCGAGCGTGACGTGCTCGGCCCACGAGCCGCCCATCATGCCGGTCGCGAGGAACCGCACGGCGGGATGTGCCGGCTTGGGCTGACAGCCGAGCATCTTCATGATGCGCAGGAAGTTATCGACGTGCTGCATCTCCTCGAGCGCTTGTCGCGCGAGGAACTTCGCGGCCTCTAGATCGGGCGCGTCGTACAGCCAGTGCCCGACCTGGATGCCGGTGACCTCGCCGTACAAGAACTGATTGAACATCCATTCGAGGAGGGCCTGGTCGCGCCTCGGGTCGAGCTTGTCGGCCCCGAAGTCGAACGTCATCTCCTCACGCGTCAGCAGCACCCGCACAGCTTACTGCCAGGCGGGGCAGCGCGCACCAACTCTACGCGCCCGGGCGCTTGCGCGGACGCGACTTGCCCGCAGGGCGGGCGGCGTGAAAGTGCGGGCCGTGCACCGTGCAACCGGGGTACTTGTCCACGATCGCTTTGGCGTCGGCCATCGCACGCACACCCTTGTGGTCGTCGTCGTGTTGCACCGGACCGCCGACGTCGGTTGGTTGGAACGACAACGTCGAACGGCCGGTGCTCTCGTCGACCGACACGAAGATCTTTTCGGGGCGGCCCCTGAGGTTGCTACCGTTAGTAGCCACGGCGTCCGCCACGGTCACCACCGCGGCCGCCTCCACCTCCACCACCACCGCCGCCGTAGCCGCCGCGATCACCGCCGCGACCACCGCCACCGCCGCCACCGCCGAAGCCGCCGCCACCGCCGCCGCGACCGCCGCCGCCGCCGCCGCCGCCACCGGTACGCTCCTGGGCAACGTCGACGCGCAGCGCGCGACCTTCGAAGTCTTGCTGGTTGAGCTCGTCGAGCGCCTTCTGGGCGCCCTCGGCGGTCGCCATCTCGACGAAGCAGAAGCCGCGCGACTGGCCGGTCATCCGGTCGAGCATCAGCTTGACCTCCTTGACCTCACCGCACGTGGCGAACTTTTGCTGGACCAGATCTTCAGTGGCGTGGAAGGGCAGGTTGCCGACGTACAAACGATTTCCCATAAATTCTCTCGCTGCGTCTCCCACTGACACCTCGTCAGAATCGAACGCAGGGCCGTGCATACCACCGATCCGCTAGCGGAACAGGCGTGTTGCCGCCTCGATCGCAGCCCCGCGTATTTTGCGGATGTCGAGGGTGAGGAGCTCTCGGTCGCGCACCAATAGCCGGCCATCGACCGCGACGTGGCGGACGTCGCAGGCCCGGGCAGCATAGGCAATCTGCGACCACGGGCTGGCGGCCGGAACCGTGTGCAAGGCCGTGATATCGACCGCAATGACGTCGCCTCGCTTGCCGAGCTCGAGGGCGCCGATCTGGTCGCCGAGCCCGAGCGCCGCGGCGCCCCCCCGGGTGGCGATCCGGACCGCCTCGGGAGCGGGCAGGGTCCGCGGGCCGGAGCGGGGTTTGTGAAGCAGCGCCAGCAGCCGGAGCTCGTGGAACGCGTCGAGGTTGTTGTTGCACGGTGCCCCATCGGCGCCGAGCGCGATCGAGACTCCCGCGGCGAGGAGCTCGGGCACCTGCGCGATCCCCGAGGCCAATTTCAGGTTCGACGACGGGCACGTGCAGACGTGCGCGCCGCGGCTCGCGAGTAGCGCGCGGTCGGCGGGCGAGAGGTGGATCGCGTGTGCGATGCAGGCGTGCGGGCCGAGCAGGCCGAAGTCATCGAGCGCCTCGATGTTCGACTTGCCAAAGCGTTGCTCGACGAGCGCGACCTCGCTGGTGTTCTCGCTCGCGTGGGTGTGGACGCCGAGGCCGCGCGCCTTCGCCTGCGCGCCGACCTCGCGGAGCAGCTCGTCGGTGCACGACAACACGAACCGCGGTGCGTACGCGTAGCGCAACCGGCCGCCGGCGGTGCCGTGGAACTTCCGGATCAACGCGGCCGCTTCGTCGAGCGAGCTCTGGGTCGTCTCGCGCAACCCCGGCGGAATGTGCGGATCCGGAGCGTCCATCATCGCCTTGCCGATCGTCGCCCGAATGCCGGCGCGATCGGCGGCCAGGAAGAACCGCTCGGTGTGATGGACCGTGGCCATGTCGAGGATCGCGGTGGTCCCGCCGAGCAACAGCTCCGCGCACGCGAGCTCGCCGGCGGCGGTCGCCGCCTCGGCGTCGAGCGCGCCCTCGTACGGCCAGATCACCTGGCGCAGCCAGTCGAGCAGCTCGAGATCGTCGGCGCGCCCGCGCGCGAGCGTCTGGCAGGTGTGGACGTGGGCCTGGATCATGCCGGGCATCACGACGCAGCCGGTACAGTCGACGATCGTGTAGTCCGGATCGACGGGAACGTAGGTACCGCCGAGCTGCACGATCTCGCCGTCGCGGATCGCCACGTCGCCCTCGAGCACGCGGTGGCTCGGGTCGACCGTGAGGATCGTCCCGGATCGAAAGATCGTCTCCATCAGCGTGACCTCGCTGCGCGCGGGAGCGAGCTCGTCCCCGGCTCGAGCCCGGTCACGGTAGCTCTGCGCCGGTGAACGAATCGGGGAGCAGGCCGCCGAGCGTCCAGCTGCGGCGCTCGCCTTGTGGGTTGACGGCGGTGATCCGGACCTGGTCGGGATTCGCGGCGAACTCGCGTAACACCTGGCGGCAGCCGCCGCACGGCGCGGCCGGCGGTGACGCATCGGTCGCGACCGCGACCTCCTCGAGGTGATGCTGGCCGGCGCGGATCGCGGCCGCGATCGCGTTGCGTTCGGCGCACACCGACAGCGGGTACGACGCGCTCTCGACGTTGACCCCGGTGAACACCTCGCCGCCGACACGCACCGCGGCGCCGACGTGGAACTTGGAGTACGGCGCGTACGCGTGCGGCTTGGCGGCGAGCGCCGCGGCTTCGAGCTCGGTCACGGGCTCGGTCACGAGCTCGGTCACGGGCTCGGTCACGGGCTCGGTCACGGGGCAACCTCGCGGTGGTCCACGAGCCGCGCGATGATCGCGTCGAGCAGCGCCTCGAACGTCGAGCGCACGCGCGTCGCGGTCTCGGTGACCTCGCCGTGCGAGAGCGCGTGTCCGGTGATGCCCGCGGCGTGGTTCGTGATGCACGAGATGCCGATCACGCGCGCCCGCATGTGCGCCGCGACGACGACCTCCGGCACGGTCGACATCCCGGTTGCCTGCGCACCGAGCAGCTGCAGCATCTTGACCTCGGCCGGCGTCTCGTAGGTCGGGCCCGGCATCGCGACGTAGACCCCCTCGGCGAGCGCGACGTTCGCCTGCGCGGCGGCGGCGCGTGCGTGATCGCGCAGCTCGGGGGCGTAGGCGCGGGTCATGTCGGGGAAGCGCGTGCCGAGCCGCTCGTCGTTGGGGCCGCGCAGCGCGTGATCGCGCAACATGTCGATGTGATCGCGGATCAGCATCAGCGTGCCCGGCGGCCAGCTCGGCTCGAGCCCGCCGGCGGCGTTCGTGATGATCAGGATGTTCGCACCGAGCGCGATCAACACGCGCGCGGGGAACGCGACGGTCGCCGCGTCGTGGCCCTCGTACATGTGGACGCGGCCCTGCATCGCGATGCAGCGGGCGCCGTGACGGGTGCCGAGCACGAGCCGGCCGGCGTGGCCGGCGACGTGCGACCGCGGGAAGTGCGGGATGCTCGCGTAGTCGAGCGCGACCGGGTTCGCGAGCTTGTCGGCAAAGCTCCCGAGGCCCGAGCCGAGGATCAGGCCGATCTGCGGCGGGCCCCCGGTGACATGCTTGCCGACCGCGGCCGCGGCTTCGAAGACGCGGTCGTACAGGCTCGCGCTCACCGCAGCACCTCGAGGATGCGGGAGGCGCGGAGCGGCGGCGCGGGAGAGTCGGTCGGTTCGATCACGAACGCACCTTCGATCATGGTACGCGCGTCGGCGACCCTGCCATCTTCCGGTGCGAGGCCGTGGTGCATCTGGATCTGGGGGGGCGCGTCAGGCTCGATCACCTCGCCGAGGTAGGCGTCGACGACCAGGCCGGCCGCCGGGTCGATGACGTCGTCCTTGGTGCGGCGGCCCGCGCCGAGCAGCAGCGCGGCGATGCCGAGCGCCTCGCTATCGATCGCGACGATCCGGCCGGGCCGTAACGCGACCTCGGCGCGTTGCGCCGGCTTCGCGAGCACCGTGCCGGGCGAATCGCACACGCGAGGATCTCCGCCCTGGGCCTCGACGACACGCCGGAACACCTCGAGCGCCTCACCGTTCGCGAGGACCTTCTCGATCAGGGCGCGCCCACCCTCGGCGTCCCGCGCGACGCCCCCGAGCACGAGCATCTCGCCGCCGAGGACGCCGACGAGCTCGCGGGTATCGACCGGGCCGCCGCCGCGCAGCACCTCGATCGATTCGCGGATCTCGAGCGCGTTGCCGATCGTGCGGCCGATCGGCGCGTTCATGTCGGTCAGCACGCAGGTGACGCGCTTGCCGGCTCGCTCGCCGATCGCCTTCATCAGCGCGCACAACGCGCGGGCGTCCGCGACCGTCTTCATGAAGGCGCCGTTACCGACCTTGCAGTCGATCACGAGGCCATCGATGCCCTCGGCGAGCTTCTTCGACATGATCGACGACGCGATCAACGGTAACGATTCGACCGTCGCGGTGACGTCACGTAGCGCGTAGAGCCGCTTGTCGGCGGGCGCGATCCGCGCGGTCTGCCCGATCAGGCACACGCCGAGCTTGTCGACGAGCTCGGTGAAGCGTGCGACCGGGAGGTCGACGCGGAAGCCGGGGATCGACTCGAGCTTGTCGAGCGTGCCGCCGGTGTGACCGAGGCCGCGGCCCGAAACCATCGGCACCGCGACGCCGCACGCGGCGACCGCGGGCGCCAGCGGGATCGAGATCTTGTCGCCGACCCCGCCGGTCGAGTGCTTGTCGACCTTCGCGCGGGCGATCCGCGACAGGTCGATGACGTCTCCCGACCGGGTCATCGCGTCGGCCCAGGTCGCGAGCTCGCGATCGTCGAGGCCGCGCCAGAAGATCGCCATCGTCATCGCCGAGACCTGGTAGTCCGGAATCGAGCCATCGGTCAGGCCCGTGATGAAGAACCGGATCTCGGCGTCGTCGAGCGCGCCGCCGTCGCGCTTCTTGCGGATCAGCTGGACCGGCAGCATCAGGACGGCCCGATCAGGGTGATCGACCACACGAACAGGAACGCGCCGAGCACGCCGAGCCCGAGCCCGCCGGCGAAGTAGCTGCGCCGGCGCGGCTTCGGCATCTTGAGCCCGGCGAGGCCGGCCACGAACCCGGCCGTGATCGCCATCGCGGCGATCGCCATTCCAACGATCGGCACCTCAGTAGCCCTTGCTCTTGCCGTCGCTCTTGTTCGTGACGATCGCGATCGACGCCGAGGTGCCGAGCCGGCTCGCGCCGGCCTGGGCCATCTTGATCGCGTCCTCCGCGTTGCGCACGCCTCCCGAGGCCTTCACGCCGAGCTCGCGCCCGACGATCGCGCGCATCATCGCGACATCCTCGACGGTCGCGCCGCCCTTGCCGAACCCGGTCGAGGTCTTGACGAACGCGGCGCCCCCGAGCTTGGCCAACGAGCTCGCGATGATCTTCTCCTCGTGCGTGAGCGCGGAGGTCTCGAGGATCACCTTGACCGCCGCGGGCGCCGCGGCCTTGACGACCCGGCAGATGTCCTCGAACACGGTCTCGTAGTCCTTTGACTTGAGCGCGCCGATGTTGATCACCATGTCGACTTCTTGCGCGCCGGCGCGGACCGCGTCGCGGGCTTCGTACGCCTTGGCGGTCGGCATCATCGCGCCGAGCGGGAAGCCGAC
Source organism: Kofleriaceae bacterium (assembly GCA_039922635.1). Lineage (GTDB taxonomy): Bacteria > Myxococcota_A > Polyangia > Haliangiales > Haliangiaceae > JABFXX01. Next base: position 7,896 of record JBDTEH010000116.1, read on the forward strand.
GACGGTGCACACCATCACGCCCGAGTTGGCGAGCAGCGACTTGCACAGCGGCACCCAGGTCGTGTTCACGCACACCGACGCGAAGTGATACTTCTTGGCCTCCTCGCACAGCTTGACGATCTCGTCGCGCGTGGCCTCGGCCTTGAGCAGCGTGTGATCGATCAGCTTCGCGAGATCGGCGGGGACCTCGCCAACGCCGGGCGCCGCGCCGACCCGGACCAGGCCGGCGTCCTCGGCGGCCCGCACCGACCACGGCCGGCGCACGACGCACGAGCCGCAGCTGGCGCAGTCTTCGCCGGGCGCGGAGTCGTCGTCGCACGCACCGCGGTCGCGCGGGATCACGTTGAGCTTGGCGCGGGGCTGACCCTGCAGCCGCTCCTGTACGCGCTGGGTGATCAGCTCGACGAGGCGGTCGACATCCGACATGGCGGCGGCACTATAGTACGAGTGGGTGGTGGTCCGGCTAGTCGATGGTCAGGATGATCAGCGTGTGGTCCTCCGCATCGCCGGCGACCGTGACCTCGTAGTGAACGTCGCGCTTGGTGATGTACCAGTGGGTGTGGGTCGCGTCCTCGACGTACTCGCTGTCGATCGAGAAGCCCATCTGCGCGAGGTTGACGCGGAGCTCCGAGACGACGGCGGTCTGCTTGCGATCGATCTTGAACGTGTGGTCGGGCGGCGTGTCCTCGACGGTCGCGGCGTCCATCGGGATCGGAAACCCGGCGGGCCCCGATCGATAATCGATCGCGTCGGCGGCCGAGCCCGAGCCCGAGCCGCGCTCGAACACGGTGGTCGGCACGACCTCGCGGGTCGTGGGGCCGCCCCCGCGCTGCGCGCACGCACCGGCGATCAGGCCGGCGAGCAAGGTGACGATCACGGTGATGACGCTCGCGAACCCGAACCCGTCCACGCGCGCGGATCTGGGCACCGGCTCACAGGTCCTTCGCGACACGGAACGTCACGTCTTTTTGGGCGCCATCGGGCCGCACCTGCGTCTTGCCGTGCGCTCGCACCGTGCGCTTGCGCTCCGGCGACTCCACCCACTCAAAGATTCCGTCGGAGACCACCACGCCGGGCGTCGTCGTCGCGGCGTCCCACTCCTCGCTACGCAGCAGGCGCCCGCCGCGCGTGCTCGCGTACGAGCGCGCGCCGTCGTAGCTGACCTGCACGACCGGCGCGTCCGGATCGCCGGGCTGCTCGTGGTTGCTGAACAGCTTCTTGTACAGCGTGGCTGGCACCGGCGCCTTGTCGACCATGAACCACGGCGTGCCATCGGGGTGCTTGACCAGCACCATCAGCGACGCGGGCTGAGCGGCGCCCGCGTCCGCGGCCTGGTCGGTGACGAACCCGCTCGAGCCGCTGCCGCTGCCGGTCGTCGTGCCGGCCTTCGCGACCGGCTCCGCGCGCGTGAGGAACGTGACCAGGCCCGCGACGAACAGCGCGAGGCAGCCGAGCGTGACCACGACCATCCACGCGGGCAGGCCGCGCGGGTTGCCGATCGCACCGTCGCTGACGGTCGCCGACTCGTCAGCCGGTCGGCCGTAGCCATGCTGGCCGTTGCCGTACAGCGCCGCGCCGCCGCCGACCGGTGGGGTCGCGTTCGGCCGGCTGCGCTCGCGCGTCGCGGCGATCAGCTCCGGCACCGAGCCCGGATCGAGCCGCGCCAGGATCCCGCTGAGCCGCTGGGTGAGCTCGACGTAGCTCGGCCGCTCGCCGGCCTTCTTCGCCATCAGCTGCATCGCGAGCTGGGCGAGCTCGCGATCGGCGTTCGGGTTGCGCTCGAGCGCATCGGGGGCGGGGTTGCGCAGGTGGCGCGCGACGACCTTGAGATACTTGTCGTCGGCCGGCCGACCGGTTCGAAACGGCGGGATGCCGGTCATCAGGAAGTACAGCGTGCCGCCGAGCGCGTAGAGATCGACGCGCTCGTCGATCGGCTCGCCGCGCGCCTGCTCGGGCGCGATGTAGTCGGGCGTTCCGACGACCACGCCCATCGCCGTCAGCGCTGGCTCGCTGCCCGGATCGAGCGGCTTGGCCAGGCCGAAGTCGGTGACCTTGACCTTGCCGTCGTCGAGCCGCACCAGATTTGACGGCTTGACGTCGCGATGGATGAGGCCTGCTCTCGCGGCGGCCGACAGCCCGGCGGCGGCGTCGAGGATCGAGTGCGCCGCCTCGGCCGAGCTCAACGGTCCGCGCTTCTCGACCATGGAGCCGAGGTCGATGCCGTCGAGCAGCTCCATCGCGATGTACGGTCGATCGTCGAAGCTGCCGGTCGCGAACACCTGGACGACGTTCGGGTGGCTGATCGCGGCGACCGCGCGGCCCTCGCGCACGAACCGCTTGCGCAGCTCCGGCGAGTCGCGGTGCTTCTCCGACAGCAACTTGATCGCGACCCTGCGCTCGAGGCCGGTGTCGACGGCCTTGAACACCTCGCCCATCGAGCCCGCGCCGAGCTGGCCCTCGATGCGATACGCACCGAGGATCGTTCCCGGCGTGGGGTTTGCCACGGGACTATTCTACTGCGAATACGGTGGGCTATCGCTGCGCTGCGACAGGTTCTCGAACCGCGTGTAGCGGCCCTCGAAGTGGGTCTCGACGGTCCCCGTGGCGCCGTGGCGGTTCTTGCCGAGGATGACCTCGGCGATGTTCGGGTTCTCCGAGTCCTTGTTGTAGACGACGTCGCGATAGATGAAGAGGATGACGTCGGCGTCTTGCTCGATCGCTCCGCTATTATGCGAAACGAGCGAGCCGTTCGCGATCCAGGATGCAGGGCCCGGGACGGTCAAATCGAACACCTCCTGCTCGCCCACGGGGGTGATCTCGGTGATCCGGTCCCAGCCCAGGTCACGGGGCGCGTGGATCCGCAGCGCATCGTCGTCGCGCGCCCGCGCCTCGCGGAAGATGGTCGAACCAGCCGTCCGCGTGCCGGCCGTCGCGTGGCGGGCTCTCGCGACGTGGTGCCGCGTCGTGCCGCGCTCGCCCACGGCGATCTGCGTTCGCTCGAACACCTCGATCGGCAGGGGCAGGGGATCGACGTTCGTGTTCGAGACCTTTCCGGGACCCACGGACTTCAAGGTCGGCGGTTGCTCGAGATAGCTGCGGGGGGCGCTCCAGCGCGTCGTCGTCGCGAGCCGATCGCCGACCGCGAGGTCTTCAACCCGGCGCCAGCCGCTGGCGCCGTACAGGCGATGCTTGGCCGTGCATCGGATCGTGCGACCGCTGGCGAGCTTCACCTCGAACACCGGCCGGGTCCCGACGCTCCAGACCTTGTCACTCTTCGCGGTGATCAAGCGCTCCGAGGCAGTCATCGCGATCACCTCGGGCTCGGTCCCCACGAGCGAGGCGATCGGGACGTGGCGGCCATCGGCCAGCGCGACGAGCGTGTCGCCGGTGACGCACTCGCGGAGATCGGAGAGCTGCGGGCGCTTGTCGGTGCGCGACTCGAGCGAGCGGTTGAGCTGCGAGAGCGCGAGCACCGGACACCCGATCTCCTTCGCGAGGCTCTTGAGGCCGCGCGAGATCTCGCTGATCTCCTGCTCGCGCGACGACTTGGCGGCCTGCGCCGAGCCGCGCATCAGCTGCAGGTAGTCGATCACGATCAGCCCGCACTTCTTCGCGGTGCCGTCGCGCGGGAACAGCGAGGGATCGGTGCGGAAGCGGCGGGCACGCGCGCGGACCTCGCGGATCGACAGCGCGGGGGAATCGTCGATCAAGATCGGGGCCTTCGACAACGTCGCCGCGGCGTAGGTCAGGTTCGTCATGTCCTGGCGCTGGAGCTGGCCGCGCCGCAGCGCCGACGAATCGACCTTGGCCTCGCTGCACAGCATGCGCTCGGCGAGCTGGGTCGAGCTCATCTCGAGCGAGAACACCAGCACCGGCCAGCCCCCGGCGGTCGCCGCGTTCTGCGCGAGCGACATCGCGAACGAGGTCTTGCCCATCGCGGGGCGCGCCGCGAGGATGATGAGCTCGGTCGGCTGTAGGCCGGCGGTCTTGAGGTCGAGATCCGCGAACCCGGTGGGCACGCCGGTGATGCCACCCTCGCTCTTGAAGCGCTCGTCGAGCGAGCTGAACACCTTCTTGATCAGGCTCTTCACGGGCTCGGGGCCCGACTTGTCCTTACGCTGGGTGACCTCGAAGATCTTGGCCTCGGCGTCGTCGAGGTAGTCGCGGACCTCGAGGCTGTCCTCGAAGCCGTTCTCGACGATCTCGCCGGCCGCGAGGATCAGCTTGCGCGCCTGCGAGTGGTCGCGGACGATCTCGGTGTACGCGACGACGTTCTCGGCGGTCGGGACGCGCAGCGCGAGCTCGCCGAGGAACGAGATGCCGCCGATCGCTTCGAGCTTGCCGCCCTTTTCGATCTCGTTCTCGAGCGTGACCACGTCGATCGGCCGCGCGGTCGCCTCGAGGTTGCGGATCGCGTCCCAGATCACCTTGTGGCGGTGGTCGTAGAAGTCGCCGGTCTCGAGCGACTCGAGGTGCAACAGCATCTCGTTGCGCAAGATCACGCCGCCGAGGATCGAAGCCTCGGAGTCGAGGTTGTGCGGCAGCACTCTGCGGTCGCGCGCCATCGCCACACCTTACACAATCCGTCCGACACTCCCGAGGCCAAGAACGGCTCAACGCGCCAGGTAGCAGACGTGGTCGCCGGTCTCGAGCTGGGGCCCGGGATCGTTCGGATGCTCGACCCGGAACCGGATCAGCGGCCCGTTGCGATTGCTCTCGAGCACGCCGACATAGCTCGCGAGTGAGCCACCGGTGAACTGGACGCGGTTGCCATCGACACGGTAGGTGCCCGGCACCGCCGTGTTCGCGGTCGAGGAGTACGCATGGTCGAAGTCGAGCGTGATCATGCCGAGGCTCGACTGCGCGTACATGCCCGCGCCCGAGACCCAGCACTGGTAGCGTCCCGCGACCGTCGGGGCGAGCGCCGACGGGGCGGGCGGCGGAGCCATCGCGGGCGGGGCAGGCGGCGCGGGCGGGGCAGGCGGCGCAGGCGGCGCAGGCGGCGCAGGCGGCGGGGCGGGCGGCGCCGCGGGGCTCGGCGTGGTCGACTGGACGGTTACGCCGCCCTGGGACTGGCTGCTGGGACCGACGAACGGGGGCGGCTGCGGGCCCGCGGGCGGTGGGTTCAGGTTGGTCTGGTACGTCGGATAGTTCGAATAGCCGGTCGGCGAATTCGGATCGACGTACGCACCGTGTGGTTGCGAAGGCGGCGGGCCGTAGCCGGTCTGCGGTCCTTGCGGCTGCGCGTACGGCCGATACGGCGGGTCCGTCAGGCACCCGCTCGCCAGCGCGATAACGACCAAGAGCTCCCCGAAGGGAGCCCTCAGCCATGCAGTTCGGATTGGATTCGAGCTCGGGCTCACCCGGGCAGGATATCGCGACTTACTTATCTTTGCCGACGACCCAGAACTTCAGGGTCGCGATCACGCCCGCCGCGAGGCGAACGGGAACTTCGTACTTGCCGAGCGCCTTGACCGCCTGATCGAGCTGGATCCAGCGATGGTCGATCTCGACGTTCGCCTTCTTGAGCTGATCCGCGATGTCGCGTGGGGTCACCGAACCGAACAACTTCTCGTCCTCGCCGACCATGCGCTCGAACTGCAGCGTCATGCCGTTGATGCGCGCCGCGATCTCGGTGGCGTTCGCACGCTCCTTGGCGACGCGCTTCTCGATCAAGGCCTTCTCGTGATCGAGGCGGTTCTTGTTGGTGACCGTCGCGCTGACGGCGTAGCCGCGCGGCACGAGGAAGTTACGTCCATAGCCCGGACGCACCGAGACGAGCTCGCCGGCCTTGCCGAGGTTGTCGACGTCTTGCGTGAGAATGACTTGCATCGCCATGACTAGTCTCCCGTGACCGAGAACGGCAGGAGCGCGAGCATGCGCGCGCGCCGGATGGCGTTCGAGATGGTGCGCTGCTGGCGAGCCGACGCGCCGCTGATGCGACGCGGGATCATCTTGCCGCGGTCCGTGACGAACGACCGCAGCACCTGCGGGTTCTTGTAGTCGACCTTCTGGAAGATCTCGTCCGAGAGCAGCTTGCGCCGCGCCGCGCCGCCGCGACCTTTGCCGCCGCGGCGATCGTCGTCGCGATCGAGACCATCATCTGCACCAACGTCCATACGTGTGGTCATGACTTACTCCTTACCTTCGGTGGGCTCGGCCTTGTCGGCCGTGTCGGCGGTGTCGGCCTTGGCTGCGGTGTCGGCCGTGTCGGCCTTGGCGGTCGTGTCGGCGGCCTTGGCGGCCTTGTCGCCCTTGGGCGCGAAGTCCTCGGCCGGGTAGTCGGCGCTGTAGACATCGCCGTCGTCGTCATCCGACGAAGACAGGTCGTCGCCGCCGCGCGAAAGGAACAGGTCCTCCTCGTCGGCCGCGGTCTGTGCCGCTTTCTCGTACGACGTATCGTCGATCTCCGAGGGACGCGCGTCGACGACGATGTTCTCGTCGACCTTCACGGTCAGGTAGCGGATCACGTTGTCGAGCATGCGCAGGTTACGCTCGGCCTCTTCGACCACGCCGGAGTTAGCGAGGTAGAGCCAGTACAGGTAGATGCCCTTGCGCTCCTTCGCGACTTCGTACGCGAGGCGGCGCTTGCCCCAGTTGTCGACCTTGATCACCTTGCCACCCATCGACTCGATCACACCCTTGATGCGGGTGTTGACCTCGGAGACGCCCTCGTTCGAGGTGTTGGGGCGAAGGATGTAGATCGTCTCGTATTCGCGAGATGTATTCGGCGTGTCCTTGAGGGACTGCAAACGTGCCATGTCAAAATCCTCGTGGGTGTAAAGCCAGCCCGGGCGGGCTGGCGAGGTAGTACCGGGGGCGCTCTATATCACGCGGGCGCCAAACTGGAACGGGAGTTGTGCTGATTCATCGCCGGTACGATGCCGTGGTCGACGACGGTCGCGATGTCCTCGCAACCCGCGGAGATCACGGCGGCTAGCACCGCCTCCTGGGCCTTGGGAAAATCACCGAGGACCCAGCTCGCGGCGTCCTTGGAGCCAGGTGGCTTGTTCGGATCGCGGCCGACCCCCATGCGCAGGCGGGCGAAGCCCATGCCTGCTTTGGCACCGAGCTGCTCCATGATCGAGCGCAGGCCGTTGTGGCCGCCGTGGCCGCCGCCTTGCTTGAGGCGGACGATGCCGTAGTCGAGATCGATCTCGTCGTGGACGACGAGCAACGTCGCGGGCTCACCGCCATGGAACGCGAGCGCGCGCTGCACCGCGAACCCGGACAGGTTCATGAACTCCTGCGGCTTCACGAGCACGCACTTGGTGCGGCCGACCATCCCGCTGGTGGTCTCCGCGCCCTTGATCGCACCGGACTTCCACGCCGAAAAGCCCGCCTGGCGGGCGAGCTCGTCGACGACCATGAAGCCGATGTTGTGGCGGTTGCGCTGGTACTTCGAGCCGGGATTGCCCAGCCCCACCACCAACCACGCCACGGGCTACTTCTTCTTGGCAGGCGCCGCCGCGGCCGGCTTCGCGCCAGCGGCCGGCTTCGCGCCAGCGGCCGGGGCGGCGGCCTTCGCGTCGGGCTTGGCACCCGCAGCCGGAGCGGCTGCAGCCGCGCCCGCAGCCGGCGCGCCAGCCGCACCATCGGTGACCGCCGCGGTCTCGACGGCGTCCTCTTCCGGCTTCGCGCAGGTCACGACGGCGAGGTCGCGGTTGGTGATGCTGACCACACCGTCCGGCAGCGCGATCGCCGAGACGTGGATGACATCGCCGATCTCGAGCGGCGAGACATCGACGATGAGCTTGGTCGGGATGACGCTCGGCTTCGAGCGAACCTCGAGCTTGCGCAGCACGATGCGGATCTGACCGCCGTTGATCGCGCCGGCCGGCTTGCCGATGAACTCGATCGGCACCTCGGTATCGACTTCCTTGTTCGGATCGATCGCCAACAGGTCGACGTGCGTGATGTCGCGGCGCAACGTGTCGATCTGGTAGTCCTTGACGAGCGCATGGAGGCGGTGGGTCTTGCCATCAGCGCCCTCGATCGTCAGGTCGAGCACGGTGTTCGCCTTGCGCACCGGGTCGAGCGCCGCACGCAGGTGCTTGACGTTCACGGAGATCGCGAGGGGTTCGATCCTGCCATCGGGCGAAGCTCCGTAGCAGATGCCGGGCACGAGCCCCTGTGCGCGCAGCTTGGTGGCCGCGCCCTTACCGGAGGTGTTGCGAAGCGTGACGGTGAGCTTTCCGACTTCCATGTTCATTCTCTCTCTCAATCTCGGTCCAGTTACACGAACAGCGAGCTGATCGAATCGCCGTGGTGAATACGCTTGATCGCCTCGCCGAGCAAACGCCCGACGCTCTTCACCCGGACCTTCGCACACTGCTGGCCTGCGTCCGACAGCGGGATCGTGTTGGTCACGATCACGTGCTGGAGCGGCGAATCGATGATGTGCTGCACGGCCTTGCCCGAGAACACCGCGTGGCTCGCGCACGAGGACACGCTCACCGCACCGGCTCCCATGATCGCGGTCGCGGCGTGGGTGAGCGTGCCGCCGGTGTCGATGATGTCGTCGACGATCACGGCCTTCTTGCCGCGGACGTCGCCGACGATGTTCATGACCTCGCTGACGTTCGGCGACGGACGGCGCTTGTCGATGATCGCGAGGCTCGCGCCGAGCCGCTTCGAGAACGCGCGCGCGCGCTCGACGCCACCTGCATCGGGCGAGACGACGACGGTCGATTCACCGCCGAAGCCCAGGATGCGGAGCTCCTCGATCAAGACCGGCATCGCGAACAGGTGATCGAACGGGATGTCGAAGAAGCCCTGGATCTGTCCGGCGTGGAGATCCATCGCGAGCGCGCGATTGGCGCCCGCGGCCGTGATCAGGTTCGCCACCAGCTTCGCGGTGATCGGCGTCCTGGGCTTGGCCTTGCGGTCCTGCCGCGCGTACCCGAAGTACGGCACGATCGCGACGATCGACGCGGCCGATGCGCGGCGGAGCGCGTCGATCATGATCAACAGCTCCATGATTGACTGGTTCGGGGGCGAGCAGGTCGACTGCACGACGAAGCAGTTGACGCCGCGAACATTTTCGCCGACCTCGACGTAGATCTCGCCGTCCGCAAAGTGCGTGACATCGCACCGGCCAAGGGGGATTTCCACGAACTTGCAGATCTCCTCTGCAAGCGCGTGGTTGGCGTTACCCGTGAAGATCGATAATGACTTCAGCACGGTGGAGGCTCCGTGAAGGAACCGGCGATCTACCAGGTGTTAGCGCATCTCGTCAATGCGAAAGCCCAAGCTCTCGGGCCCGCGCGACGAGCTGGTCGAGGTCGCGCTCCGACACTTCGGTCGCTTCCTCGACCAGAAACACTGGAATGCCCTGATCGACCCGGTACTTGAGCCGAGAGGCCGGGCATAGATAGAACGGCCCACCTGCGGCCTCGGGAAAGAAGATCAGCGGCTCGTGGGACTTGGGGCAGCGCCAGTCGACGGACACCGCGGGGTGGTAGCACACCGGCCGATCTCGGGACAGCCGCCGAAAACAAAACAGGCTCCGGTGAAGGAGCCTGGTTCGCTGGCCGTTCCCGCTGCGCTACGGCGTGGAAGCCGGCGCCGGGGGAGCTGGGGCCGGGGTCGGGGCCGGAGCTGCCTCGGTCATGCTGCTGACCAGCTTGAACTCGACGCGGCGGTTCTTCGCGCGCGCGGCGTTCAGCTTCGAGCCCTTGAGGCCCTCGGGGCTGATCACGGGCACCGTGTCGCCGTAGCCCTTGGCGGACAGGCGGCTCTCGTCGATGCCGTTCTTGACGAAGTACGCCTTCACGGACTCGGCGCGAGCCTGCGACAGCTCCATGTTGTCCGCGAACTTCTGGTTCTTGCTCTTGATGAACTTCTGGTCATCGGTGTGACCCTGGATCTCCATCTTGAGCTCCGGGAACTCCTTGAGCACCGCGACGGCCTTGTTGAGCATGCCGTTCGAGCTGGCGAGCAGGTCGGCCGAGCTGACCTTGAAGTTGATTCCCTGGATGACGCCGGTGAACTGCTTCACCTTCGCCGGGATCTCGTCCGGGCAGCCGTCCTCGTCCTGGTAGCCGTTCTTGGTCTCCGGCTGGTCCGGGCACTTGTCGAGACGATCGACGATGCCGTCACCGTCCGTGTCCTTGTCCGGGCAGCCTTGGTTCTCGGCCGGGCCGGCGTCGTTCGGGCACTTGTCGTCCTTGTCCGGGACGCCATCGTTGTCGTTGTCGTTGTCCGGGCAGCCGTCCTGGTCCTGAAAGCCGTCCTTGTCCTCAGGCTCGGTCGGGCACTTGTCGAGGCGATCGACGATGCCGTCGCCGTCCGTGTCCTTGTCCGGGCAGCCGTCGTTCTCCTTGGGCCCCGGCTCGGTCGGACACTTATCCTCGGTGTCGAGGATGCCGTCGCCGTCGGTGTCCTTCGGAGCTTCGACCGGCTTCTCGGCGGTCTTGCGACCGAACTCCTTGTAGATCGAGAGCAGGAGCTCGAAGTCGACCGTCGCGCCGTTACTCGCCGAGCTCGGCGGGAACAGGATGCGCGCGTCGCCGCGGAGACCCCAGCCGTTGTCGACGCGGTACTTGGCGCCGATGCCCGCGTAGAGCTCGGCGTCGGTATCCTTCGCGATCACGTCCTCGTTCTTGGAGGACACGACTTGCATCGCGCCACCGCCGAACAGGACGAACGGGATCAGCTTCTTGTTCGGGTCCTTCGCGCCGAACTGCGCGATCAGGTGCGCGCGGTACGTGATGTTCCAGACATCGAACACCAGCGAGCGCGACTCGCTCGGGATTAAACCGAACTCGCCTTCGACTCCGAAGATGTCGTTGAACATGACGCCGAGGCGCAGTCCGAACAACGCGGAGTTGCGCTCGGATGGAGCATCGGCGACGTCGGGCACGCCGAGCTCGTTGGTCGTGCTGAATACGTGGATACCGGCGGTGCCACCGATCTCGACGTTCGCGCTTGCGACGGAAGCCGTCGCGGCAAGCCCACCGGCCGCCAGAGCGGCGGCGACGATGGTTGGGCGGAACAGGCGATTCATTCGAAGTCTCCCTAGGGTTGGCCTCCACGCTTTTAACGCTGTCCCCAGGTGATTTCCAGATCTTGCGGCACTTTAGTGACGGCTGAGCAACGATCAGGGGGCTAGCCGCGCGGCTTCCCGTCGAAGAATGAGGGGTCCACCGTGAGGGTCGCAGGGAGCCGATCCCTCCGGCGACGGACCTGATCGAGGGTGCTGGAGTACCGCAGCGGCGAGTTGGCCGGTACTTCGAGCGTGCGAGGTAGGTACAGGGTCGCGCAGGCGGGACCGCCGCCCGCCTTGCCGAACAGCTCGAACAACGGCACGCGATGGACCGCGAGCCCCAGCCGCTCGATCGCCGCGACGAACGCCGGCGATACCCCATCGGGCACGAGCACGCCTCGCGCGACCTGGCGCGAATTGCCCGCGGATTGTTCGACCGCGTCGTCGGGGCCGATCGGCACGATGTGGTCGCGGCCGAGCGCCTGTGCGACCACGGTCGCGCCGTCGCCATAGAGCCCGCCGGGGTAGTGCACCAGCACCGGGTCGCCGGCGGCGGGGCGCGCGCCGAAGTGGACGGTGTCGCCATGAAAGTGCGGGTAGACCAGCTCGGCGAACACCCGCGCGTCCGCCGGCACGCCGGCGTGGTCGGCCGCGAACGCGACGCCGGCCTGCGTGCTGCGCGAGCTCTTCGGGGTGGTGTCGTGGTCGTAGTGACCCGGCACCGCGAACGTCAGCACGACGCGATCGCCGACCGTGGCGATATCGGCCATGCCCTCCCAGCGATGCGGGTTGTCGGCGATCGCGAGCCCGAGCTGGGCCGCGGCGGCGAGCTCGCCGAGGAGGTCGCGGTAGTACTGGGCCTCGCTCTGGCGATGCGCGAGCATGTTCGGCATCACGGCGCGCAGGGTCGCGCCGTCGCGCGTCACCCACGGGCCGTTCGCGGCGAACACCCGGCCGGTCATCACCTCGGCGAGCCGGCCCAGGACCTCGCGCGAGCCGCGCGGCGTGATCTGACCGTCGCCGTCGACCGCGAGGTCGCCCTTGTCGAGGAACGGCTCGTCGGCCGCCTCGAACCGATAGATCGCGTCGCCGCCGCAGGCGCGGATCGCGTCGAGGATCGATAACCACTCGTCGTAGGCGCGGCGCGGTGAGTAGGTGAGGTGGGCGACCTCGCTCTTGTAGTTCGCGCCGGCCTTGTTGACGGTCGCAGGGACGGGTGGGCGAACAACGAGGAGCTCGCCGTAGACGTCGCGTAACGGATTCACGAGCGATCTATGCCACGAGG
>JBDTEH010000117.1:0-20759 GCA_039922635.1 Kofleriaceae bacterium
CCTCGGCGACCTCCTCGATCGCGTCGAGCATCGCGTGCGCGGTCGGAAACCGCTGCGCCGGGTGCTTCGCGAGCGCGCGCAGCACGACCTGGTCGAGCCCGCGCGGCAGGTTCGGCACCACCGCCGATGGCATGATCGGCTGGTCGTTCGCCACCGCGCGCAGCGTCTCGTAGTCATTGTCGCGCTTGAACAAGCGCGCCCCCGTCAACATCTCGTGCATCACGATGCCGAGCGAGAAGATATCGCTGCGATGGTCGACCGTGCCGGTCGTGCACTGCTCGGGCGACAGGTACGCGACCTTGCCCATGATCGTACCGGCCTGGGTCTCCGTCGAGCGAAACCGTGCCTTCGCGACGCCGAAGTCCACGACCTTGACCGTGCCCTCGTAGCTCACCATCAAGTTCGAGGGCGTGATGTCGCGATGCACGATGCCGAGCGGGCGGCCATCCGGGGCGCAGCGCTCGTGCGCGTGCGCGAGCCCGGCGGCGGCGTGCGCGACGATCGCGAGCACGACCTGCACCGGCATCGGCTGGCCGAGCTCGACCGTGCGCGCGAGGATGTCGAGGACGTCTTCGCCGTGGACGTACTCCATCGTGTAGAAGTACTCGTCGCCGATCTGGCCGAGGTCGAAGACCTGCGCGATGTGGGGGTGCTGGAGCTGCGCCGCGAGCCGCGCCTCGTCGAGGAACATCGCGACCCATCGCGCGTCGTCGCCGCGCTCCGGCCGGATCCGCTTCAACACGACGTAGCGCTCGAACCCCGCGAGGCTGCGCGCCCGCGCCAAGAAGATCTCGGCCATGCCACCGGCGGCGAGCCGCGCCAGCAAGTCGTACTGCGACGACGCACTGCCGCGCTCGTTCCCCGACTGCGTGGGACCGGCAGCCACCATCGCCCCGAGCATCATTCGCGCAGGCCACGCTGGTCAAGAGCTTGTTTTCGCCCGGGATCCGGGTGTTCGAAGGCCCTTGAAACAGCGCTCGACGTGCGGGCGCGGCCGGCGCGACCGCGACGTCCTCGACGAGATATCCCTAGGTCTCGACCTCGTCCCTGCCTCGAGCTCGAGCTTGCGGTTCCAGATCGTGCCCGAGCGCACGCTTGGAGCCACCGCGCTTTATCGAATCATGAGCACGCGAGGCCGTGACGAACGGCCTGCGAATCGCGTTAGATGGCCGCGATGAGTTGTCTCGCGTTGGTCTTCGCGATCGTCCTCGCCGCATGCGGCACTCCAGACTCACGTCCCGCCACCGTCGAGGTGGTCGCACTCGAGATCCTCGCGCCGTCGTGCGGTCAGGTCCAGTGCCACTCGACGACGACCAACCAGAGCGGGTACGCGTTCGACACGCTCGCCGCGGCGAAGGTTTCGCTGAGGTCGCTGGTCGGGACCGGGGGCGGCGATCGCCACAGCCTGCTCGAGGTCCTGACCTCGACGGGCGACAAGCGCATGCCGCCGGATGCGCCCCTCGACGACGATGACATCGCGTTGGTCGAGGCGTGGATCCACGCCGGCGCGCAGGGGCTCTAAGCGATGCGCGTACTCGCCATCGTCGTCGCCGCGCTCGCCGCGGTGTCGTGTCCTCGCCCTGCCGCGGCCTACCCGCAGTATCAGCTGAGCTCCGACAAGACCTGCACCAGCTGTCACCTCGCCCCCGATGGCGGCGGCATCCTCACCGAGAACGGGGTCAACACCGCGGAGGCCACCGCCTGGCACCCCGGCGACGGTAACTTCATGTACGGCATGGCGAAGCCGAGCTGGCTCGAGCTCGGCGGTGACGTGCGCGGCGCCGCCGGCTACGTCAACTCCGGGGTCTCGGCCGCCGCCGGCTATCCGATGCAGGCAGAGGTCGCCGCGAGCGCCCACTGGAACGGCTTCTCGCTGCACGCGACCGGTGGCCTGCGCCGCCCGCAGGAGGACGGGAGCGCGCTGCACGCGCTGTGGTCGCGCGAGCACTACTTGATGTGGCAATCGCGGCCCGACGATCACGAGGGCCTCTATGTCCGCGTCGGCCGCTTGATGCCGACGTTCGGCCTGCGCCTCGCCGAGCACGTGGTCTACACCCAGCGCTATGGCGGCGAACCGCTCTACGGCGAGGTCTACGCGCTCGCGGCCTCGTACGTCACCGAGGCGTTCGAGGTCCACGCCTCCGGCTTCGTGCACGATCCGATCGCCTCGGCCCAGGAGCACGGCGACGGCGGCGCGCTCTATGCGGAGCTCCGGCTCGGCGATCACGCGGCGATCGGTGCCGAAGCCAAGTACGCCGCGAGCGATGACGCGCACCGCACGTACGGCGGCATGACCGGCAAGCTGTACCTGCCCGGCCCGGCGGTCCTGGTGCTGGCCGAGGCCGAGGTGATCCACGAGAGCTTCGTGCCGGGCGGCGATCGCGTGACCCAGCTCGCCGGCTACGCGCTCGCGAGCCACCCGCTCGGCGGCGGCTTCCTGCTCGACCTCGGCGCCGGCCACTTCACCGAGGACACCCGGGTCCAGGGCCTGTTCCGCGATTGCCTCGACGCCAACCTCCACTGGTTTCAGACCTCGCACGTCGAGTGGCTGCTGACCACGCGGCTCGAGCTGCTCGACCTCGGCTCGCATCAGAGCGGCGGCTACGTGCTCGCGCAGATCCACTACCGCCTGTAGCGCTCGGCTCAGTAGGTCATCGCGAGCCCGACACCGGTGTTGGTGCCGGTGCGCGACGTCAGCGGTGCGAACTCCGAGTAGCTGAAATAGAACACGTCGCACTTGAGCTCGCCCTCGACGTGCGGCGTGAACAGGTAGCTGAGCTTGACGCCGAAGGTCTCGGACCACAGCGCCGACAGCTCGCGGTCGAACGCCATGTATTGCTCCACGTTGGTGTAGTTCTCCTGGTAGAAGCTCGCGCTGCCCTGCGTGTAGAACCGCTCGCGCAGGCGGAGCTCGAGCGCGGGTGACAGGTGCGTGAATAGCCGCGCGCCGAGCGTGTGACTCGTGATGCCCCAGGTGTCGTGATAGAACCGGTAGTCGCCCTGGATCGACGAGCTCTCGCCGATCGCGCGATTGACGCCGAACACCACCGCGTGGCGAAACCGCGTATCCGGATCGGTCTCCATCACCCACATCTCGGGCGTGGCATCGAGCGTGGGTCGGATCGGCACGAACCGATACGGACTCGACTGGAAACCGTTCGCGTAACCGAGCTCGTAGGTCAGCTGGGTCAACAGCGTCGGCGTCACGATCTGGGTCCACGCCAGCGAGAAGCTCTGGTTCGTGAGCGAGCGCGAGAAGTTATCGTCGTCGCGACGACCCACGGTGTTGAGGTTGACCGCGTAGCCCAAGCTGAACGTCGTGTTCTTGTCGAAGGCTTCCTGATCGAGGCCGAGGTTCAGCGAGTGCGAGAGGTAATCGTTCTCGTGCGAGAACGAGTAGCCGCCGTGCAGCTTGAGCGAGCCGAACGTCTGCGCCAGCGACGCCGAGACCTGTTGCCGGGTGTCGTGGATCGTCGTCGGCGATGCCTGCGAGACGATGTCGACCGATGCGGACGTCACGACGTCGGCGACGTAGCCCAGCGTCACGGTGGTGTCGGGCGCGACATCTGCGGTGCCCTGCACCAGCGGCGAGATCACGGTCGTGTGATCGCTGTCGGCGTAGAGCTGCACCTTCGATACGAAGCCCGTATCGCCGCGCGCGGTCGCGGCGATCGAGACCAGCAAGACCGCTAGTTGCAGCCGCATCCGCCACCTGACGAGCCATAACCACCCGAGGAGCCCTCTCGCGACTCCTGCATGTGGAGGTCGAGCTCGTCCTCCGCCGGATCAGGCGCGAACGTCATGTTGCGATGTGCGAGCGTCTCGCGCTGGCGCGGCCGCACGTGGATGCAGCCCGTGGTCGCCGCGACCGCGAGCACCCCGAGGATCGCGATCAGGCGCTTGCGCCCGCGCGCGAGCAGCAGGATCAGGGCAGCGACCAGCAGGCTCGCATCGCCGGTGGCGTTGCAGCCGCCCGCGTTCTGCATCGCGGCGCCGCCGGCCTCGGCGATCGGTACGGCGCCGGCCGCGACGTCGTCGTCGATCGTATCGTTCGGGAACGCCGCCGAGCCGGTGCCACCGTTGCCGTCGACGACGGCGACATACGCGGTCACGGTTCCGGTACCGGCGGCAGGCGCGGTCCAGCACACGTCCCACGACGTGCGCCCGTTGTGCTGTTCGTGCACGACGGCGTTGTCCTTCAAGATGTGGACGATCGGATCGTCGGCCATCGCGGTCGAGCACGCGTTCGCGATCACCGGGACGAACGTGCCCGCCACCGCACCGCTGCTGTCATCGAGCTCGAGGCCGAAGCCGTTGTCGTCGCAGGGCTTGAACGGGGTCGCGTCGATCTGCCCGCAGTCGGGCCCGTTCGCGACGTACTGCAGCCCGGCATGCTCGTTCTCGAGCACGACCCGCAGGTGGTACTGGTGCGCCGGCGTGTAGCCGGACGAGAACAGCTCCGGTGCGTCGGCCTCGAGCTTGACGCCGATCAGGTGCGGCGCGTCGGTGTGGCAGACCTCGCAGGTATGGCCGGCGAACCGCGGTGCACCGTCGAACGCGATGCCACCGCCGCCGTCGTTCATGACCGCGTCCTGGTCGAACTGGCCGCCGGTCGGAAACGCAGATGCGGGAGCCGCCACGCACAGCGCGGCCACGACGAGCCTCAGTTGCACGTGGTCGCTCCGTTCAGCCACTTGAAGATCGCGACGTAGTTCGGATCGCCGGGGCCGGTGTAGATCGCACCGCCGGCGTGCTCGAAGCCGCCGTCCGTGGCCGGTAGCGGCTTCTTCAGCAACCAGTTGTCCGCGGCGGCGACGCCGAACGTCGCGAACCCAGCGGCCGACAAGAAGTTCGCGTGCTGCTCGGCTTCGGTCAGCGGCGCCGAGGCCGTGATCGAGTCCGTCGCCGGCGGCGTGCGCAGCTTGCCGAGCGAGTATACACGCAACGCGCTGTCGGCCTTGCCGTGGCACGCGTTGAAGCTGCACTGCGTGATCAGCACCGGCTCGGCCGCGCAGCGGAACACCGTCTCGTTCAACGTCGTCGCCGGATCGGTTGCCGGCGCATTCGCGACATCGGTGCACGCGGCACACGCGGCGAGCGCCGTCACGATCCCCAACTGCGGAACGAACATCGCGCGAAACCCTAGCGGTTCCCGATCGAGTCGTCACTGTGAACACGCAGATTCCCTTCTCATGTTCGCGGCGCTCCAGCGCGTGCTCGACGTCTCGATCTGCGAGACCCAAACCAGGCTGTTGAAACTCCAGCACACAACGACCTGGAGATTTTGAAATCGACATACGTTTTCAGAAAATCGCCAAAAGCTCCGAGATCTCACGACTGTGCAAAGTCCGCACGGTGATGCACAGCGATGACAACCGGGTCACGCGTTGTGAGCTTGATGAGAGGGACAGACCGACCTCCTACGGGGTGTGATGCATGCGATGAAACGAGCCGCTGGACTGATGGAAGCGTCGCGCCGCGAGTTCTGTGCATTTGCGTGCCTCGGCGCCGCGGGCGCGGCCCTGGTCGCGAGCTGCTCCGAGACCGGTGGCGGCGCCGTCGGCACCGGCGGCCTCGACGGCGTCGACGGCAACGGCAACCCGGTCGACGCGTCGAACGTCACGCACCCCGACGGGGGTGGCTCGGGTTCGGGTTCGGGTTCGGGCTCGGGCTCGGGCTCGGGTTCGGGCTCGGGGAACGCGGCGACCTGCACCGGCGCCGCGACCGACATCGGCGCGCCCTCGACGTTCGTGCTGAACACGCCGAAGCTGATCAGCGCGAACAACGTGTTCATCGTCCGCGACGCGAACGGGCTGTATGCGCTGACCACGAAGTGTACGCACGAGGGCGTGCAGCTGTCGGCGCAGACCGCGTCGAGCAAGTTTCACTGTAGCGCGCACGGCGCGGACTTCACGTTCAACGGCGCGGTGATCGATGGCCCGACCTCGAAGGCGCTCCAGCACTACAGCCTGTGCCTGCTCGCGAACGGCAATGTCGGGCTCCAGACGACCAAGGTGGACGCCTCGGCGAGGCTGAACGCATGATGTTCCTGGTGCCGACCATCGTGTTTGTCGGGATCGCCGGCAACCACCACGACACCGTCGAGCACCAGCTCGCACCGGTGTTCAACAAGGCCGGCGTCACGGAGCGGGCCATCCCGATGCGCGATCTGGGGCAGATCGCGCGTCACACCGACGCGAGCAAGGACATCGTCAAGCGCATGCACGTCGATGGCGTGATCGGCGGCGCGCTGATCACCGCCGGTGGCCAGAAGACGTTCCGGATCGTCGTCTATGACGGTCAAGGCAACATGCGCTCGCTCGACGAGACCCCGCTGTCGGGCAAGAAGCTGACCTCCGGAGACCTCGAGGTGCTCGCGATCAACCTGACCGATGAGGTCGGAGATCTCGGTCGGGGCAAGAAGCCCGCTTCGGGGCCACACGCCGAAGCGGTCGCCGACATCGAGATCGATCCGCCCGAGACCGCCCGGCCAGCTCGGCCAGCTGCGCACACCGCCCCGCCCCAGACCGAGCTCGCGACCCCTTCGTTCGCAGAGCCCGATTCGTCCGAGCCCACCCACGACGCGGCGCCCAAGCAAACCGCGAATGCCGACGCGGTCTCGATGGACGAGATCGAGGCGATGACCGGCGGCGGCGACACGCCGGTCGACGGCGGCAGCTCGACCGCCACCGCCTCCGCCCCCGAGTCGACGCTGCACCTCCACGTCGGCGCCGGCCTGGCGCTGATCGGGCGCGTGTTCACGCCGCCGATGGCGCTCAATGGCTTCACGTCGACCCCGGTCGGAGGTGCGCAGTTCGCGGCCGGCGTCTCGCCGACCGTGCGGACGTCGCTCGACGTGATGGCCGAACGCACGCTGGCGATGACCACCTCGCTCGCCACGGGCGGCGCCAGCACCGTGATCTCGCGCTGGCAGGTCAACGGCGGCTACGCGCTCGTGGATCACGCCCAGGGGACCAAGCTCGTCGCGAACCTCGGCCTCGGCCATCGCGCGTTCTCGATCGAGTCGACCGACCCGAGCCGCACGCCCGACAACGAGTACAACTACGTCGCACTCGGTGCGCGGCTCGCCCAGCCCGTCGGCGAGCGCGTGGTGCTACGCGGCGAGCTCGAGCTCGAGCCCGTGTTCGGCGGCACCGATGGCATGCAGATGACGCTCGGTCCCTCGACCCGCTGGGGCCTCGACGTCGGCGCCGCGCTCGAGTACCGGCTCGCCGCACACTTCGTCGCGCGCGGTGCGTTCGACTACCAGCGGTTTTCGTGGTCGTGGGACGCCGCCGGCACTCGCGGTGCGGGTGGGGCTTCCGATAGTTACCCGAGCGGCTCGCTCGCGCTGCTCACCGAGTTCTAGGAGTCGACCATGAAGTCTGTTATCGCGGCCCTGCTGCTGCTCTCCACGCCGGCGTTCGCCGAGCTCAAGAAGGGTGATCACTTCGTCGAGCTCGACGCGAAGTCCGCCGCAGGCAAGTCGTTCCACTTGAAGGACATGGCCGGCAAGTGGGTGTTATTCACGTTCGGCGCGAGCTGGTGCGCGCCCTGCCACAAGGAGCTGCCGGCCTGGGACAAGATCGCCCCGAAGTTCAAGGGCAAGGTGCTGTTCGTCTCGGTCAACATCAACAACGACGAGAAGGACGGCAAGGAGTTCATGAGCTCCTTGAAGCTCCGGCACGTGTTCCCGGTGTTCATGCCCGACGAGAACAGCCCCGCGATGAAGGCGTACGATCCGGACAAGATGCCATCGACGTTCGTCATCGATCCGAAGGGCACGCTCCAGATCGTGCAGTACGGCTATGACAAGGGCGACGAGGACAAGCTCGCCGCGGCCCTCGACTCGCTCGTCAAAGGCTAGCCAAGGCTATCCAAGGCTAGCCAGCGCTCAGAAGTCGGCGCCGATGCCGGCCTGGACGATCAACGGGTTGACCATCACGCTCATCTTCGCGGTGCCGATCTCGACGGTATCGAACAGCGGGATGTCCGGGGTCTGGACCTGGATGTGGTGCACCGCCGCGTTCGCCTGCATGAACGCGATGAACTTCACGTCGAGCCGCGCGAACCACTTCTTGTAGAGCTGGACGTCGATGCCGCCCTGGAACAACAGGCCGGGGGCCGGATCGATCGACATGTCGGGCTGGCTGACCATCGTCAGCGTCGGGTTCGTCGCCTTGGCGTTGTACGACAACATCACGGCCGCGCCGCCACCGGCGTACGGCTGGATCCGGCCGTCGAGGAACCGATACAACAGGCTCAGCGTGATCGGCGCGGCCGAGGCCTGCCCGAGCTCCGGGCCGAGCGGGCCGACGCCGGTCGGGATGCCGAGCGCGGTCGGCGCGATCGAATCGTTCGCGAGGGTCCCGGTCGCGTGGAACTTGACGGTGAACGGCAGGCCGAGGATCGTCTCGACCGAGAGCCGGCGATGCAGGTACGGCAACCGGTAGCCGATGATCACCGCACCGACGGTCGCCGAGTCGACGCTCGCACCGGAGCCGGCGATCGGGCCGTTATGGATGGCGAGGCTGGCGGGCCCGTCGACGTCCGCGAGCTCCATCTCCTTCGAGGTCGACAGCGGCTTGATCAGCGCGACGCCGGCACGCACGTAGAACGGCGGTGGGTCATCGGGCGTGGGGGCGGCGGCGCCGGTATCGACCGGCTCGACCGGCTCGGCCGGATCCGCGTGTGCGATCGCGGGGACGAACGCCGGCAGCAGTGCGAGTGCGAGGAGGTGCTTCACGGCAGGGCTCCCCGCAACGCCGCCGACAACAGCTGGAGCTTCATCTGCCCCGCCGGCAGCGTCAGCGCCACGGTGCTCGCGCCCGCCAGGGTGGTCGAGATGTGGATGACGATCGGCACGTCGGCGACGTTCGCGACCGCGATCGACATCCGCCCGTCGGGCGTGAACGACACCGGGCCCTCGAGCATCAGCGAGACCGGCTTGGAGTGCAGGTCGTGGGTCGACAGCGTGATGCTCATGTCGGGCGCGTCCATGTAGAGGTCGAGCTTGACCATCATCGCGGGCGAGCCGCCATCGTCGTAGACGTAGCCGGTGATCGGCCCGGTCGCGGGCTCGCGGATTCGCATGATCGAGGTATCGGTGCTCGTCGACAGCGTGATCCCCAAGGTCGCGACCGCGTCCATCCCGACCGCGGTTCCGAACATCACGCCCGGCGCGATCGCGACGGGCTGGCACACCGGCACCATCGTGCCATCGGGGAGCGCGCAGCCCATCTGGATCGGCAGCAGCTCGGTCGCCATCGAACCGTTGATGTACATGCAGCCGTCATTCTGCTGGCCGCCCATGCATTGGCCGGTCGTGAACTTCGCGCTGCTGACCGCGCCGCTCGTGCTGCTGATGTGCATCGCGGTGCGGTTGGCGTCCTCGGTCGCCTCGGTGCCGTCGACCGTGGAGGAGCCGTTGAGATCGGTGGTCGGCGTGGTCGTCGCCATCAAGTAGGTCGCGCCGATCGGCGCCGCGCCGGTGAACGGGATCACGAGATCGGGGCCACCCGCCTCGCCGTTGCCGTTCATGCCGTGCAGGATGTCGAAGCTCGCGGTCGCCGACGATCCGCAGATCTCGTTCGCGTCGCAGTTCGCGTTGCCGCCGGTGACGAGCGTCATCTTGTAGGCCTTGTCGGCGACCCACGGCACGTCGGGGATGAACTGGATCGCGCGCTCGTGCACGATCAGCGAGCCCTTGACCGCGGCGGTGCACGTGCCCGCGGCGTTGACCTCCTCGAAGCGCACGCTGCCGGTACCGCACGCGGTGCCGAGCGTGAAGCTGGTCGGCACGATCGGTTGATCGAACGTGACCTCGGCCGGCTCGTCGGCGGCGAGCGTGAACGGGTGATAGAGATCGTCGGTGGCCGCGCCATCGATGCAGCGGCCCGGGCTGGTCATGGTCGCGCCGGTCAGCGCACAGCCGACGCCGGGGTGCGAGCCGGTGATCGCCGCGGGCGTGGTGGTGGCCGCGAGCGTCGCGGTCGAGAAGTTGAGCGGGTTGAGCGCGGTCGCAGGGTTACCGGCGAGATCGGCGACGTCGCTGAACACGACCTTGTAGGCGCCTCGCGCGAGCCGGGCCACCGGCCGCACCACGACGGCGGCGCCGTGGCTCTCGATCACGAACGGCACCGCGGCGCCCGCGCCGGTCTGGAGCACGATGCCGCCGGCACGCGCGCGCTCGAGATCGATCGGCTCGCTGAACAACAGATCGACCCCCGAGTCGGTCGCGAGATCGTGCTGGTTCTGGGCGGGATAGCTCGCGACCAGCGTCGGCGGCGACGTATCGACCGTCAGCGAGCTCGCCCCGGTCTCGGTGATCAGCTCGAGCACGAGGTTGGTCGGCGCCGCGGTCACGCCGAGCAGGCCGAGATCGAGCGCCGTCACGGTCTCGACATCGAGCACGCCGTCGGTCGCGCTGACGACGCCGACGCCGGTGAGCCCGAGGATCGTCTGCGACAGCACCGCGTTGCCCTGCGGATCGACCGCGTAGATCGCGATGTCCATCGACAGGTCCATGTAGAGCGGCGCGCGCTCGTTCTCGGGGCGCTGCTCGGCTGGTTGGTGCGGGTTGCGATAGAGCCGGCCGCCGCCGTCGGTGAGCAGCTCGATCTCGATCTCGCCGGTCTGCAACCCGATCGGGATCTGACCGCCGAGCTTGACCTCGAGGCCGCTGTTGCGCAGCCGGGCGCCCTTGCGGATCGTGAACGCGATCGGGCCGCCGAGGGCCTGCGGATCGCCCAGCTCGGTCGCGAGCTCGCTATCGAGGACATTCGCGGTCTGCGAGCCGATCAACGGCTTGGAGATCGAGACCGTGTTCGGCGCCAGGCCGGTGCGCGAGACGGTCGAGCCGGGGTCGCCCATCTGCCGCGTCTTGAGCGTCTGCAAGATCGGCGGGTTGCCGGCGCGGCTGTCGCGCGGGGTCAGAGACACGATCGTCGGCGCGACCGCCTGGCCGCTGCGATCGACGAGCTTGTTGCCGAGCTTGAGGATGTACAGCTTGCCGGCCGTGAGGTCGGTGTCCGGATCGATCGCGACGTGGATGCCGTCGGCGAGCAACGTCGCCGGGACCTCCTGGTCGAGGCTGTCGAGCAGCTCGATCTGGCCCGCCGCGAGCGCGACGCTGCGCAGGTCGAGCGGCTCCGAGAACAACAGCTCGATCGTGGTCGACTCGAGCATCGGTCGAAACGATTCGGGGTTCGCCGGATCGCCGCCGTTGACCGCGATCAGCGCCGGCGCCGCCGACTTCGGCTGGGTCGAGCGCGTCGTGAAGTGGACCAGGGGCGTGCCGGCCGCGGGCAGGTTCGTCGCGGTCGGCGCGACCGCCGCATCGACGAACAGCGCATACGTCGCGCCGGGATCGAGCGTGGTGTCGATCTCGACCGACTTCTTGGCGTCCCCCACGACGGTCGCGGTCGCCGCGACGACGCCGTTCGGTCCGACGAGGCAGACGCCACCGGTCGGCGACGTCGCCGAGCCGCCGCACGCCGCGAGCGCGCTCGCTTCGACCGGGTCGGAGAACGCCACGACGATGTGGGCGCCGGTCGGCACGTCGACCTGCGTATCCGCGGGGTACGTGAACACCACACCTGGCTGCGCGGTCGCGAGAGGCGGCACCGCGTCGTTACACGCGGCACACAGCACAGCGACGAAGATCCACCGAGTCACGAGATCACCCTATCAACTCTACTATCCGGTGCATACCCGAAGTTCCTAACGGAACTCGTTATGGTGACGACGTGACTGACAGCCGCAGCGAGCTCGATACGCAACCGACCGAAACCCGCCCCACGGTCGAGCTCGAGCCGATCGCCAACCTGTCGACGCATCGTTACTCGGTGCGGCGTGCGGCGACCGACGACGAGCGCAGCCAACTCGTCGAGCGGGTCGCGGTCGGGCGCGTCGCCGCGCCGGCACCGAAGCCGGTGTGGCGTGTGGAACATCACGACAAGACCGTGATCCTTCGCAACGAGACGATGCAGGTCGAGCTCTCGACCGACGACGCCCGCAAGCTCGCCGAGGCGATCTTGCGGGGGCGTTAAGCGGCTCGCGCATGCCGTTGATGTCCGCGACGTAGCGCGCGCGCATCCCGCGCGGCTCGAGGAGCCGAACGCTCAGCGCTCGTTCGACTGGCGCGCGAGCGTGACCTGCTCGAGCGTCGGACCGAGTTGCGCCGCACGGGCGTGCTCGAGTACGAGCTCGGTGCCGCGCAGCGTCGCCCAGTGCTCGTGGCGATCCGCGCGGAGCGCGTGGTGCTTCCAGGCGATCGCGCCGACCAGCTCCACGCTCAAGATCACGACCGCGACGAGGGCACCCACGGTGCCGGCGCGGTGTGCGAACACGCTACGAGCAGCCCTTCGCGAGGGGGTTCGCGAGGCACTCCTTGCTGGTGTGCACGCCGCGCGCGCGCTCTGCTCTCGCAGCCGCGGCCTTCGCATCGGCGGCGCGCTGGCGCATGTCCGCCTGCTCCCGCTGGAGCTGCTGCAGCTTCTGGCGCGCCGACGAGCGATCCGCATCGTTCTGCGCGGTCGCGACGGCATCGACAGCCTTCGTGATCTTGTCGGTCAGATCGTCGAGGTCGTGCTGGATCTTCTCGACCTTGTCTTGAGCTTCGGCGGCGGCCTTCACGGCCTCCTCCTTCGCGCGGCGATCGATCTCGGCTTGCTTGTCGGCTTCGTCCGCGGCGTTCTTGCGCTGGATCGCGAAGAAGATCAGGCCGATCGCGGCGACGATCGCGAAGCCGGTGACCGCGAGCATCCAGGTCGGTCGCTTCTTGGCGACCTCGGCGCGGCGCAGCTCCATCTCCTGGTGCAGGCGCTGCTGCTCGAGCGCGGCCTGGTTGCGCTGGCGCTCCGCGGCCTCGCCCGCCTCGACGCGCATGCGCGCCTCGCGCTCCGCGGCGACGCGCGATTCCTCGATCGAACGCTGATGGTCGCGCTCCTCGCGGATCTTCGCGTCCTCGGCCTCGCGGACCTTACGCTCCGCTGCCTCGCGCGCGAGCCGTCGTTCTTCTTCGGCGCTGCGGACCGCGTGCTCTTCTTCCTCCACGCGCGTCTCTTCGATCTGCCGGAGCTCGCGGAGCGAAAACAGAACCGAATTTTCGCGCTTTTCGGACTGAGCCATACCCACCGATCTCTAACACGCAGGATCCTCACGAGCAATCACTTCAAACACTTGGCCCGCCATCGAGGAAGTGCGGTACACCGCCGTCGCGTGGGCTTCGTCGATCTCCATAGCCATGTTTTGTATGGGCTCGACGACGGCGCTCCCGATGTGGCGGTCTCCCTCGCGATGCTCGATGCGCTCGCGGCGCTTGGCATCTCCGAGCAATGCGTAACCCCCCACCAGAAGGCCAGCCAGTACTTACCGGCCTGGGACCGGGTCGAGCAGGCGCTCGTGAGTCTCGAAACGGTTCGTAGGCCACATCACCCGACGCTTCGCCTGGGCGCGGAGAACATGTGGGATGATGTGTTCTACGGCCGGATCATCGACGGGACGATCCCACACTATCGCGGTACGACCGCGTTCCTGGTCGAGATTCCGCCCCCGCTGATGCCCCCCGGCATGGTCGACCAGCTGTTCAAGTTCCGGATGGCCGGAAAGGTCCCGGTGCTCGCGCACCCGGAGCGCTATCACGCGTTGTGGGACGACGATCGGCTCGCGCGGGAGCTGCGCCGTCACTGTGCGTTCGCGATCGATCTCGGCGCGATCGGAGGCTTTCACGGCAAGCGCGAGATGAAGGCCGCGCGCCATCTCCTCGAGCTCGGCCTCGCCACGGCGGTCGCGACCGACGCCCACCAGCTCGGCGACCTGCAACAGGCGCAACAAGGGTTGGCCTGGATCGACAAGAAGCTCGGCCACGCGACGACGGTCCGGTTGTTCGATCACGCGCCGCGCGCGCTCCTCGCCGGCGAGCTGCCCGATTAGATGAAGCGCCAAAAACTGGCGACGGCGCCGCCGCGTGGCGACCATCCCACCATGCGCCGGATCGTGCCGCTGTTGCTGTCGCTGGCCCTGGCGTCGCCGGCCTGGGCTCGCTCGCAAAAGACGCTCGCGTATCCGCGCGCCGAGGCCTTCGCGACCGCGGTCCGGTTCATCCGCGTCGACGAGGGCCTCAAGCTGATCGAGAAAGACGGCGATGACGGCTACGTGCTGTTCGAGCTCCACGAGGAGAAGCGGACGTTCCGTGGCTCGCTCGAGGTGATCGACGTGGTCCAGGACGATCGCCGTCAGGTCCGCTTCGTGATCACGCTCGCGGACCGGCCGGAGTGGCAGGAGCGCGCGATGCTCGACCGGCTCGAGCAGAAGCTGCGTGACGAGCTCGGTGCGCCGGCGCCGGCGCCGACCAAGAAGGACCCGCCGCCGCGGCCGCCACAGGACGCCACCCCCGAGCCCCAGCCGCCGAGCTCCGACGAGAAGCGCGAGAAGCCCGGCGAGCACCCTGACGAGGGCCCGCCGATCAGCAACACGCCGTAGCTTGCGGTAGGCTGCCGCCATGTCGGCCCCCGTCGATCTGCGCAGCGATACGGTCACCCGCCCTACCCCCGCGATGCGCGAAGCGATGGCGCGCGCGGAGGTCGGCGACGACGTCTACGGCGAGGACCCGACCGTGCGCCGGCTCGAGGACCGCATCGCGGAGCTGCTCGGCACCGAGGCCGCGCTGTTCGTGCCGACCGGGACGATGGCCAACCAGGTCGCGCTGCGCTGCCAGACCCGGCCCGGTGACGAGGTGATCATCGGCGTCGGTGCGCATTGCTGGCGCCACGAATCCGGCGCCCTCGCCGCGCTCGCCGGGGTGCAGACCCAGATCATCGGCAGCGACGGCACGTTCACCGCGGATCAGGTGCGCGCGGCGTTCAAGGCGGCCGATCCGTATCAGGCCGCGACGCGGGTCGTCGCGGTCGAGAACACCCACAACATGGCCGGCGGGATCGTGTGGGACCGCGCGCAGCTCGCGGCCGTGCTCGCGGCCGCGCACGAGCTCGGCATGGCGACCCACCTCGACGGCGCGCGGATCTGGAACGCGGCGACCGCGACCGGCGCGAGCGAGCGGGCGCTCGCGCAGGGCTTCGACTCGGTCAGCGTGTGCCTGTCGAAGGGGCTCGGCGCGCCGGCCGGCTCGGTGGTCGCAGGCCGCAAGGCGCTGATCACCGAGTGCCATCGCGCACGCAAGATGTACGGCGGCGGCATGCGCCAGGCCGGCATCCTCGCGGCCGGCGGACTCTACGCGGTCGAACATCACCGCGCGCGGCTCGGCGAGGATCACGCCAACGCGAAGGCGCTCGCCGAGGCGCTCGCCGGCGCGAGCGGCCTGCACGTCGACGTCGCGCGCGTGCACACCAACATCGTGATGATCGATCTCGCAGCGCGGAGCGTCGCGGAGGTGATCGCGAAGGCCAAGCACGAGGGTGTGTGGCTCGGCTCGGGCGGTGCGAACCGGATCCGCGCGGTGACGCACCTCGATGTCGATCGCGAGGGCGTGCTCCGCGCGGCGAAGGTGATCGCCGCATGTGTCGCGTGACCGTGACCGTGACCGTGACCGTGAGCGTGAGAGATCGGGGTCCAGGCGCCGGTGTACGACCGGCAGGGCGAAGCTGTCCTAGCGCACCGTGACGGACCCACGCGCGAGCCACCGCACGCGGAGCTTTGCACGTCGAAGCGGTGCGCTCGTGATCCGCCTGGCGTGGCCACTCCTCGTGCTAAGCGCGTGCTCGGCGCCGGCCACCCTGCCCGACCTCGCCGCCGCCGAGCACAGCGAGACCGCCGGCGATCTCGATGGCGCGATCGCGCACTTTCGCGCGGCGCAGACCTCGTGTCACCAGCTCCGCCCCGCGCGCCGCGCGAAGCTCGCGTGCAGCGACGCCCTGCTCGGCGAGGCCGAGGTGCTCGAGCACGCGCAGCGTGGCGATGCCGCGATCGCGGCGTACCTCGCGATCCCCGCGCGCGCCGGCGACGACGCCGAGACCGCGGCCACCGCGCTCGAACGCGGCGGAGAGTTGTTGTTGCGCGCACAGCGCACGACCGAGGCCTGGACCGCGCTGTGGAAGGTCGTCACCGACTACCCCGACGCGGCGGCCGCCGCCGACGCCGTCAAGACGCTGCTCGACGACGGTCGGGGCCGGGCCCCACAGCAGCTGGCCGACGAATTCGGCAAGCTGCTCACCGCGCTCGCCGAGACCCAGGTCGCCGACAACCTCGCCTGGTCGCTGGCCGACCTCTACGCGCACGAGCTCGCGAACCCGGCGGCCGCGCGCGCGTTCTACGATCGAATCCCCGGCGATTTCCCGGCCAGCGGCCTGCGCGACGACGCGCGCTGGTACGCCGCGAAGCTGTCCGAGCAGCTCGGCGATCCCCGCGGTGCGGTCGTGCGGTTGCGCGCGCTGCTCGCGACCCGCGAGGTCGCGATCGGTCCCGGCAGTTACTTCTCGGTCTGGCTCGACGACGCGCAGCTCGAGCTCGGCAAGGTGCTGCGCGATTCGCTCCACGATCTGGCGGGCGCCGCCGCCGCGTTTCG
Organism: Kofleriaceae bacterium; assembly: GCA_039922635.1. Lineage (GTDB taxonomy): Bacteria > Myxococcota_A > Polyangia > Haliangiales > Haliangiaceae > JABFXX01. The sequence continues at coordinate 16,523 of JBDTEH010000117.1, forward strand.
CCAGCTGCCGAAAGACTATCCGGCATCGATCCTCCGCGACGACGCGCTCTACGAGCTCGCGGTCACGCTCGGCCGAGCCGGCGATGTCGCCGGGCGGTGCGCGGCCGCGCGCGCGCTCGTGAAGCTCGAGCCCGACTCCAAGTACGTGCCTCGCCTGCCGGAGCTCGGTGCATGTCCATGACGCCCGCGCCCGAGCCCGCGATCCGGGTCGCGAACGTGTCCAAGCGCTACGGCGATCGCCGCGTGCTCGACGACGTCTCGCTGGAGCTGGCGCCCGGCCGGCGGCTCGGGCTGATCGGGCCCGCGGCCTCCGGCAAGAGCGTGCTGTTGAAGTTGATCTGCGGGCTCGAACCCGCCACGACCGGCGCCATCGAGCTGCTCGGCACCAGCGTGGTCGGCAAACACGAGAGCGAGCTCGGCGAGGTCCGCAAGCGGGTCGGCATGCTGTTCCAGAACTACGCGCTGTTCGACTTCCTCACCGTCGCCGGCAACGTGTGCTTCCCGCTCGAGCAGCGCGGCGGACTCGAGCCGGCGAGCCTCGCCGAGCGCGTCGCGAACCGCCTGCGCGCGGTCGGGCTCGCCGGCAGCGAGCACAAGCTGACCGGCGAGCTCTCGGGCGGCATGAAGAAGCGCGTCGGGATCGCGCGCGCGACCGTCGCGGACGCCGAGCTCGTGATCTACGACGAGCCGACCGCCGGGCTCGATCCCGTGACGACGCAGAAGATCTACGACCTGCTCGCGGCCGATCAGCAACGCACCGGCGCGACCGTGCTCGCGGTCAGCTCCGACGTCAGCGCGCTCGCCCACTTCGTCGACGAGATCGCGTTCTTGTATCGCGGCACGATCCGGTATCGCGGGCCCGCCGCGACCATCGCCGACGCACCCGATCCGCTCGTGCGCCAGTTCGTACGCGGCGAGCTCGAGGGTCCACTCGACGAGCGTGGTGGTGATGATGTTCGGTGAGCCGATCGCGTCGATCGGCGCCGGTGCCCGCCGCGTCGCGCAGGAGGTCGGCGGCATCGTCGTGATGACCGGGCAGGTGCTGCGCGCGCTCGTCCCGCCCAAGCTCGATACGCGCGAGCTGTGGAAGAACCTCTACAAGATGGGCAACAAGTCGGTCGCCATCGTCGTGTTGACCGCGGCCTTCGCCGGCGGCCTGATGACGCTGCAGACCGGCCCGTTCGTGAAGAAGCTCGGCGCGACCTCGCTCGCGGGCTGGGCCGCGGGATATGCCGTGCTGCGCGAGATCGGGCCGATCCTGATCGCGCTGATGTTCTCGGGCCGGGTCGGCGCGAACAACACCGCCGAGCTCGCGACGATGACCGTCACCGAGCAGCTCGACGGGCTCCGCGCCCTCGCGATCGATCCGGTGCGCTTCCTGATCGTGCCGCGGGTGCTCGCGATGATCGTGATGCTCGTCGCGCTGACCGTGATCGGCGACCTGGTCGCGCTGCTCGGCGCCTCGGTGGTCGGCCACTTCATGCTGCACATCGACTGGTCGACCATGTACTTCAGCTTCGCCGACAACCTGAGGCCCACCGATTTCCTGCACGGGGTCTACAAGTCGTTCGCGTTCGGCGGCGCGATCGCGGTCGCGAGCTGTTACTTCGGCGTCACCGTGCGCGGCGGCGCGGTCGGCGTCGGGCGCGCGGTCAACGCGGCGGTCGTGGCCTCGGCCGTCTCGATCATGTTGCTCGACTTCTTCATCACGTACCTGTCGGCATGAGGGAGCGCATCACAGCTCTCGGCGGCGGCGTGCTCGAGGCGATGCGAGCTGCGCGCGAGCTGTGGCTGACCTACGTCGCGACGATCGCCGGGATCGTGCGCTTCCGCCGCGGCGGCCACCGCAAGGGTGACATCGCGCGCCAGATGTACGCGATCGGCAACCGCTCGCTCGTGTTCATCATCGTCACGCTCGGCTTCATCGGCATGGTGATGACGTACGAGGCGTGCCTGCAGCTGTCGCGCGTCACCGGCGATTACTCGCAGATCGGGTCGCAGTTCATCCGCTTGATCGTCTCGGACTTCGGGCCGACGCTGACCGGGCTGATGCTCGCGACCCGGGTCGGCGCCGGCATCGCGGCCGAAATCGGCTCGATGAAGGTCACCGAGCAGATCGACGCGCTCCGGATGAGCGGCGTGCTGCCGATCGACTACCTGATCGTGCCGAGGTTCCTCGCGTCGCTCGTGATGACGCTGATGCTCGCCACGCTCGGCGGCGCGGTCATGTACCTGGCCGGCGGCCTGACCGCGCACTACTCGTTCAACGTCAACACCAGCATCTTCTTCGACTTCCAGTACCTGCGCATGCGCCACGTGATCCTGATGATCGTCAAGGCGCTCGCCTATGGCGCGGCGATCCCGATCGTCGCCGGGTTCTGCGGCCTGCGCGCCCGCGGCAGCTCCGAGGGGGTCGGCTGGGCGACGACCGCAGCGGTGATCGGCGCGTCGTTCTCGGTGATCGTGCTCGACTTCATCATCTCGGCGGCGGCGCTGTTCCTGACGGGCGGCGACCTGTGAGCTTCATCGAGTACAAGGGCGTGCACAAGGCGTTCGCCGGCAAGCCGGTGTTGCGCGGCATGAACCTCGCGATCGCAAAGGGCGAGGTCATGTTCATCATCGGCACGTCGGGCGTCGGCAAGTCGGTGACGATCAAGCACCTGATCGGCCTGTTACGGATCGACGCCGGCGAGATCTGGTTCGATGGCGCGCGCGTCGATCAGCTGCCGGAGCGCAAGCTCGCGCCGCTGCGCCGCCGGATCGGCATGGTGTTTCAGAGCTCGACGTTGTTCGATTCGATGTCGCTGGTCGAGAACGTCGCGCTGCCGCTGCGCAAGCACCAACGCCTCGACCTGCGCGCCGCACGCGCGCGTGCGCACGAGCTGCTCGAGCAGGTCTACATGGCCGACTACGCGGACCGGTTCCCGGCGGAGCTGTCCGATGGCATGCGCAAGCGCGCGGCGATCGCGCGGACGCTCGCGCTGGGCCCCGAGGTCGTGCTGTTCGACGAGCCGACGACCGGCCTCGATCCGGTCAGCGCGCGCCGCATCGATCGGCTGATCCGCGAGCTCGCCGACCGGCTCGGCGTCACCGCCGTGGTCGTGTCGCATGATCCCCCGTCGATCTTCGGCACCGCGGATCGCGTCGCGCTGCTCTATCAGGGCACGGTCCACGCGGTCGCCACCCCGGCCGAGCTGCGAGCCTCCGAGGACCCGATCGTCCAGCAGTTCATCCAGGGGAGATCGGCAGGACCCATGGAAACTCCTGGGTTTTGAATCCACACCGCGAAAGGTCGGACCATCCGACCTGGCTCGTGTTATGGGAGCCGCATGGAGACCGCGCCGCCGCCCCGCTACACGGTGCAGGTCCTGTTGCCGTACTCGCAGGTCCTGAGCCCCGCCGCCATCCATCGCCAGCTGGTCGCGTGGCGCGCCGACGTCGAGCCGATCGGAGGCCAGCACTCGGCGGGGCAGTTCGGCTTCGCGATCCCGACCGGGGACTTGCCGTTGCTCGTGCACGTGTTCCACACCGCGCCCGATGCGTACGCGTCCCAGCTCGAGGACGCGCTTGCCTGGTCGCCGCAATGGGCCGAGCGCTACGCGGCGGTCGAGGCGTGCAGCCACTCGATCGTGATCAGCATGGTCGCCCACCGTGCGGTGAACCACGCGACCATGCTGCTCGCGTTCTTGTCGGTGCTCGATGCGGTGCTCGCGTGCTGCGATGATCTACGGCCCGCCGTGCTGCACTGGATGCCGGCCCAACGCGTGCTCGCGTTCGGGAGGTATCGCCTGCTCCGCATGGAGCAAGGTCCGTGCGGTCCGGCGATCAACGTGCGGATCGCCGCGATCTCGGACCACGACATGATCGCCGATACGGTCGGGCTGTGCGGGCTCGGGCTACCGGATCTCCAGGCCATCGTTCACGACCGCGACCCGGCCGAGCTCGCGGTCACGCTGACGCGCCTCGCGACGAGCATGTTCGTCGGCGACGGGCTCGAGTGCTCGTGGATCGAGGAGGCGTCGATCCAGCTGCCGTCACGCGACGCGATCACGGTGTGTCTCGACTAGGGGCCTGTCCCTGATTGGGCCGTGGCCGTGGCCGTGATCGTGGTCGGCCCCGTGATCGTGGCCGTGCACGAGAACGGGAAGTGCGCCAGGACAAGCCTGGTCGGAGAGGAAAGCATGTAGCAGCTGAAACTTCGAAGAGTGACCCGGGGTGAAAATCCCACCGGCGACGA
>JBDTEH010000118.1:0-5646 GCA_039922635.1 Kofleriaceae bacterium
GGAACGCGCGGAGCGCGACGACCGCCTCCTCCTGCTTGCCGGTCTTCACGAGCTCCACCGCGCTGCGGTAGTCGTTCGCGGCCGCGTCGTTGGCGGCGACGCGATCGTGCACGCTCGGCGACGACTCGGCGCGCATCGAGCGATGGGACGCGCGCGCGGAGATCGGCGGGATGCGCTGCGTGACCTCCAGGCGATCGTGCGCGTGCGTGACGAGCGAATCGTCATCGATGACCGCCGGCTTGCCGAGCGCGGCATCACCTTCGTAGACGATCTGCGTGCCATCGTCTGCGACGCCGACGACGCGCGCGTCGCCGGGCGCGAGCGGCGCCGCGCTCGACGGTGCCATCACCTCGATGGGGAGCGGCGGCACGTCCGGCGCGGTCTGCGCCGACGCCGCGATCGCGAGCTGGTGCTCGAGATCTTTGATCTTGCGATCCTGGGCGCGTCGATCCACGCGCAGCTCGTCGACGTTTTGCGTGAGCCGCCGGTTGTCGGCGCGTAACGACGACATCGGCGTCGCGCAGGCGCCAGCGAACAAGAGACAGCAAGCGATGCGGGTGGTCACGGCAAAATAATCGTAGGAGGTGTGGACCTACCGACGCAAAATTTCTCGTGTGGGTTCGCGAACTGCTTCGATAAGCGCGGGCGCTTCGATAAGCGAACCGGGCCGCCCGCGCGCGATCACATCTTGGTCGCGGCGAGGATCTCGGCGGCACCCTGCGCGAGGAGGTCCTCCGCGAGCTGCTCGCCGAGCACGGCCGCCTGATCGACGGGTCCACCGTACTCGGCCTTGAGGATCTTCGAGCCATCCGGCATCCCGCACATCCCGACGAGCTTCATCGCGCTCCTCCCCGGCCCGACCTGGATCGCGTGCGCCGCGAGCGGGGTGGTGCAACTACCGCCCATCTTCGCGAGGAACGCGCGCTCCGCCGTGACCGCGGCCTGGCCCCAGTCATCGTGGATCGCCTTGCGCGCCAGCTCCCGCGCGCGCGCGTCGTCGCTGCGGGTCTCGATGCCGAGCACGCCCTGCGCGACCGCGGGGATGCTGAGCTCGAGCGGGAGCTCCTGCGTGATCCGATCGGCCATCCCGAGCCGGGTCAGCCCCGCGGCGGCGAGCACGATCGCGTCGTACAGACCGTCGTCGAGCTTCCGGATCCGGGTCGGCACGTTGCCGCGCAGCATCTCGATGCGCAGATCCGGGCGGCGCGCGAGCAGCTGGCACTGGCGGCGCATGCTCGAGGTCCCGATCTTCGCGCCGTACCGCAACGTCTCGACGGTGACCGGCGCGCGGGCACACAGCGCATCCCACGGGGTCTCGCGCGCTGACACCGCCGCGATCGTCAGGCCTTCGGCGAGCTCGGGCGGCACGTCCTTCATCGAGTGGACCGCGAGATCGGCCTTGCCCTCGAGGAGCGCCTGCTCGATCTCCTTCACGAACAGCCCCTTGCCGCCGACCTTCGCGAGCGGGATGTCCTGGATCAGATCGCCGGAGGTCTTGATCACCATCAGCTCGACGGTGATCTCGGGCGCGACCTGGCCGAGCCGTGCCTGGACGTGGTGCGCTTGCCACAACGCCAGCGCACTGCCGCGCGTCGCGATCACGAGATGCTGCTGAGTCACGCTTGGACCTCCGGCGGTTTGTCGGCTACTACCTCTGCTACCTCCGGGTCGGGGTCGGGCACCGCCGCCGGTTGATCCGAAATCTCGAGTGCGAACAGCTCCGCGAGCACCCCCGCGCGCAGCTCGCCCTGCTCTTTCTCGGAGCTGCGGAGCACGGTGGTCGGATGATGGAGCAGCTTGTTGATCACGAGCTGGACGACGCGCTGGAGCTGTTCGCGTTGCTGGTCGCGCGTCAGCTCCTTGCGCGCGAGCTGGTCGAGCGCCTTGGCGACCTCGACATCGGCGATCTGCGCGAACTTCTCGCGCAACGCGCGGATCGTCGGGACCACGCCCTGGGTGCGCAGCCAGTGCTCGAACTGGCCGGCCTCGTGCTCGACGATCCGGCCGGCGTGCTCGGCGGCCTTCGCGCGCTCCGCGAGGTTCGCCGCGACGACCTTGTCGAGATCGTCGATATCGAACAGGTAGACGCCGTCGATGTCCTGGATCTGCGGTTCCGCGTCGCGTGGCACCGCGATGTCGATGATCATGATCGGGCGGTACTTGCGGGCCTTCGCGACCCGCTTGAACATCGCGCGCGTCAGCACCGGCTCGCGCGCGCCGGTCGAGCTGATCACCACATCGGCCGCGGCGAGCAGGCGCTCGAGATCGGCCCAGGGCTGCGCGATGCCGTCGATCTCGACGGCGAGCGCCTCGGCCTTCTCGGGCGAGCGATTCGTGACGATGATCTGCTGCGCGCCGTTGGTGTACAGGTGGCGCGCCGCGAGCGAGCTCATCTTGCCGGCGCCGACCACGAGCACGCTCTTGCCGGCGAGATCCCCGAACACGCGGCCCGCGAGCTCGACCGCGACCGACGACACGTTCGCCGCCCCCCGCGCGATCGTGGTCTCGGTCCGCACGCGCTTCGCGACCCCGAACGCGCGCTCGACGGCGCGCGATAACACGGGCCCGGAGGTCCCGGCCGAGCCGGCGAACGCGTACGCGTGCTTCAACTGGCCGAGGATCTGCGCCTCCCCGACCACGAGCGAATCGAGCGACGACGCGACCGCGAACACGTGGCGGATCGCGGCCGGCCCGCGCCGTTCGTAGAGCGCGCTATCGAGCTCGGCGAGCTTCGCGCGCTTGCGCTGTGCGAGCCACGCGCGCACCGATGGCGCCACGTCGCTGCCGGGGCTGGCGACACCGTAGACCTCGACCCGATTGCAGGTCGAGATCAACAGCGCCTCCATGACCGGCAGCTCGTGGGTCAGCGCGTACAGCGTCTCGGCGACCTCGTCCTCGCGAAACGCCAGCTTCTCGCGGACCGCTACCTTCGCGGTGCGCCAGCTGATGCCGACGACGAACAGCTCCGACATGGCGTCAGCCCACGATCCGTCGCACGAGATAGATCGCGAGCACGGCGAGCGCCGTGGCGAAGCCCTCGAGCGTGAGCCTCGCGGCGCGCCGGCCGCGCCAGCCGTAGATCTGGCGCGCGACGAGCAACGTCGCGAACACGAACCACGTCACCACCGCGAGCAGGTACTCGATGCGGCCGAGATCTTGGCCGAGCCGCGCGGTCCAGATCGCACCGAGCACGAGGGCGACCGTGAAGATCGGAAACCCGACCCACACCAGACGGTGCGCGAGCCGATCGAGCGACTCGAGCGGCGCCCCGCGATCCTTGAACGTGGCCGTATCGAACCGCTTGCGCCGGAGCGCGCGGTCCTCGACGAGGTAGATCGCGGACAGCGCGCTCGCGAGCGCGAAGATGCCGACCCCGAGCGTCGCGAGCGAGATGTGGATGCGGCCCAGCAGCGATAGATCCTCGGCGCGGTCCCCCGCGGGCGTGAGCCGCGCGAGCAAGAGCAGCACGAGCGCGACCGGCATCACGACCACGCCGCCGAGCGTCAGCCGATAGCGCGTGCTCGCGAGCACGTAGCCGGCGGTGATGATGAACGCGAGGAACCCGAGCGCCTCGCGTACCGAGCCCGCCGGATGCACGCCCTCCACCCCACGCCAGCCGACATCGGTGCCGTGCGCGAGCATGGCGATCACCACGAACGTGATCGCGAGCGGCCGCAGGTTCGCCTTGCCCGCGAGCACGACCAGCAGCAAGACCGACGCGATGCAGTACGCGACGACCGCCACCCAGAACGCCGGTGATGCGGCGACCGAGAGCGGCCCCGTCACGGCGGAAGCGGCTCTCCGATGAACCCGTCGATCACGTCGTACGCGGTGTCGTTGAAGATCACCGAGTTCGAGAGCTGTTCGGCGCCCATCGCCTCGAGCTGCGGCTTGGACTTCACGCGACCGACCAGGTCGTGGGGATCATCGGCGTGACCGTTGGTCGACACGAAGCACACCCCTGGCGTCATCGAAAAGGCACGGCCGAGCTCGGTGAGCGTCATCCGGTCGCCCACGAGCGACGCGCGTCCTTCCGCCGTCCAGGCATCGAGGCGATCGACCGAAATGAAGAGGCGTGACATTCCCGGGGAACTGACTGTACCAGCCTATCGGGCACCTTGCGGTCCTGGGCCCCAGGGGTTACACAAGTGGACTCCTGGAGGTACGTATGGCCAGCCAGAACGTCAAAGAGCTCACCGACGCCAACTTCGAGACCGAGGTCCTGAAGTCCGACACCCCGACCCTCGTCGATTTCTGGGCGGTCTGGTGTGGCCCCTGCAAGCAAATCGCCCCCACCGTCGACGCCCTCGCCGACGAGTACAAGGGCAAGCTCAACGTCGCCAAGATGGACGTCGATCATCACCAGATCGTCCCCCAGCAGTACGGCGTGCGGTCGATCCCGACCCTGCTCATCTTCAAGGGTGGCAAGGTCGTCGGCCAGCTCGTCGGCGCGATGCCCCGCAGCAAGCTCGAAGCCGAGATCCAGAAGCACATCTAGTGCGCCTGTCTCGCGTGGTGCTGGTGCTCGCGCTCGCGAGCTGCCAGCGCCAGGATGCGGCCGGCTCGGGCTCCGGATCGGCCGCGCCCGACTGCGGGCTCGTCGTCACGCGGATCCAGCAGGCCGTGCAGACCCAGATCGACGCCGTCGGCAGCGACGCGAAGGTCATGATCGCGAAGATGATGCCCGCGATGCGGGTCGCGTGCGTCGCCGATCACTGGCCCGCGTCGCTCGTGCAGTGCATCACCGCGAGCCGGCCCGGCGACCTGACGGCGCTCGAGCAGTGCAACGCGCTGATGCCGAAGGCCCTGCAGGACAAGCTGCAGCAGCGGATGCTGCAGCTCGCACCGCTCGGCACGCGCACGCCATCCTCGCAGGGATCGGCATCGCCAGCCACGCCGATCCCGCCGGCGCGGCCGATCCCGTCGCCGTGATCGTCTGCCTCGACGTCGACTATCGCGTGGCATCGGTCGTCACCGCATGCGTCGGCTTTCACGCGTGGACCGATGCCGTGCCCGCGCGCGAGCACGCCGTGCGCTCGGCCGAGCCCGCGGTGCCGTACGAGCCCGGCCGGTTCTTCGCGCGCGAGCTGCCGTACCTGCGCGCCGCCCTCGCGGGCTTCGGCGCGCCGACGCCGATCGAGCTCGCGATCGTCGACGGCTACGTCTGGCTCGATGCCGGCCGGCCCGGGCTCGGGGCGCACCTCCACGCCGCGATCGCGGTCCCGGTGATCGGCATCGCGAAGACCCACTTCGCCGGCAGCGACGCGATCGCCGTGACGCGCGGCGCGAGCGCGGCGCCGCTGTTTATCACCGCCGCCGGGCTCGACCCCGCCGTCGCGGCCGCGCACGTCGTCGCGATGCACGGCCCGATTCGAATCCCGACCGTGATCAAACGCGCCGACCCGCTCGCGCGCAGCTAGGACGAGCGCCTCGGGCGCGGAGGTCACCGGCGTCGGCACAGGTACGAGGCAGGCCTCGTCTCGCGTCGCGGCAACGAACCGCACGCCGGCACTTCGAAGCTAGGGCCTGTCCCTGAATCAAATCGGTTGGTTTCGATCGGTTGAGTCGTACGCACATCAAAACGTAGACGAGTGATCGCTGGCGTGATCGAACACCGGCATGGCTACACGAGCGTGGATCAACGAC
>JBDTEH010000119.1:0-3660 GCA_039922635.1 Kofleriaceae bacterium
TGGCTGATCCTGCGCCTGCTCGGCCTGGTCTACGTGTTCGCGTTCCTCGGGATCCTCCTCCAGGGCCTGCCTCTGCTCGGTTCGCACGGGCTCACGCCCGCGGCCGTGTTCGTCGACCACGTGCACCAACAGGGCGGCACGTTCTGGACGCTGCCCTCGATCTTCATGGTCGATTGCTCCGATACCTCGCTCCAGCTGTGGGGGTGGATCGGCTTCGCGATCAGCCTCGCGGTGCTCGCCGGCTACGCCAATCTGCCGATGCTGCTGGTGCTGTGGGCGATCTACGGCTCGTTCGAGCGAGTCGGCCAGATCTGGTGGGCGTTCGGCTGGGAGATGCAGCTGCTCGAGACCACGCTGATGTGTGCCGTGCTCGTGCATCCGTGGGATCCGCGTCCGCTCGCCGCGCGCTCGCCTCCGACCACCGCGATCGTGCTGCTACGGTGGCTCGCGTTCCGGATCATGCTCGGCGCCGGCCTGATCAAGCTGCGCGGCGATCCGTGCTGGCGCGATCTGACCTGCCTCGATCATCACTTCGAGACCCAGCCGATCCCGAACCCACTCTCGCCGTGGTTTCACCACCTCCCGCACGCGGTCCATGCCGGTGGCGTCATCGCCAACCACCTCGTCGAGGTCGTCGCGCCGTGGTTCGCCTTCGGGCCGCGCCGGCTGCGCCTGATCGCCGGCGTCGCGATGGCCTCGTTCCAGGGCGTGTTGATCCTGTCGGGCAACCTCGCGTTCCTCAACTGGCTGACGCTCGTGCCGATCCTCGCGTGCTTCGATGATGACTTCCTGAAGCGCTTGCTGCCGAAGCGCGCGCGCGCGTGGCTGACCGCGAGGCTGCCCGCGTCCACGCCGCGCGATGGCCGCCAGCTCGCCATCGCATTCGGGCTGATGGTGGTCGTGATCCTGGTGTGGTCGCCGGTCACCGACTGGCTGTCGGCGCAGGATCAGGTCGCGCTCGGTGCCGCGCTGTTCGCCGGTGCGTCCACGATGCTGGTCATGCAGCGCCGCCGGATCGAGCGCCGGTTCGGCATCGGCCTCGATGGTCACCAGCTCCTGATCGGGGCGTTCGCCGCGCTCGTCGCCATCAAGAGCGTCGCGGTGGTCGAGAACCTCGCCTCGTCGCACCAGGCGATGAACGAGAGCTTCGATCGCCTCGAGCTGGTCAACACCTACGGTGCGTTCGGGTCGGTCGGTACCGTGCGCCACGAGCTCGTGATCGAGGGGACCCGCGACGCGGATCCCGACAAGGCGACCTGGCAGCCGTACGAGCTGCCGTGCAAGCCCGGTCCGCTCGATCGCCGGCCGTGCATCCTGGGGCCGTACCACCTGCGGCTGGACTGGTTGATCTGGTTCTCCGCGATGCAGGACCACCTCACCGATCCGTGGCTGCTCCACCTCGTGTACAAGCTGCTCGACGGCGACACCACCGTGCGCGAGCTGCTCGCGGTCGATCCGTTCGATGGCAAGCCCCCGACGTTCGTGCGAATCCGCCGGTTCGAGTACCACTTCGGGACCCGGACCTGGTGGACGCGCGACCACGAGGAGCTGTGGTTGCCGCCGATCGCGCTCGACGAGCCGGGCCTCCGCGAGACGCTGGAGCGATACGGCTGGCCGAGCCCCAGTAGTCACGATTAGACTATCGAGGTGGGACGTACCTTCGTGGTCGTGGCGGCGCTGGCCGCGTGTCACGGCTCGCCCACGGAGCGGTCGGCACCGCCACTCGACGCGCGCGCCGTGCCAGCGACCGCCGTGCCGCCGTTGACGCCGGCGCGCAAGGTCACCGCGTTCGTCGACGTCACCGTCGAGCCGATGGAGACGCCCGCGCCGCTGCTTCACCAGGTCGTGCTCGTCGAGGGGGCGACCATCGTGAAGGTCGGGCCGCTCGGCGAGGTCCCGTTGCCCCCGGAGAGCGAGCGCGTCGACGGCCGCGGCAAGTTCTTGATCCCCGGGCTGCACGACATGCACGTCCACCTCGATAACACCAAGGGCATGCTCGCGCTGTTCGTCGCGAGCGGCGTGACCACGGTGCGCAACATGGCCGGCGGCATGCGCACGATCGCGTTGCGCGACAAGATCGCGAAGGGCGAGCTGCTCGGCCCGACGATCTATACGACCGGCCCGTTCGTCGACGGCGCGCGCCCGCGGTGGGAGTCGTCGGCGAGCGTGGTCACGCCGGCGGACGCCGAGAAGGTGATCGCGCACCACGTCGCGGCCGGCTTCGACTTCGTCAAGATCTACAACGGGCTCACCGTCGCCGCCTACGATGCGGTCGCCGCGCAGGCCAAGGCTCATCACCTGCGCATCGTCGGTCACGTGCCGTTCGCCGTGCCGCTCGCGCACGCGATCGAGACCGGCCAGGCCTCGATCGAGCACCTCGCGGGGTTCGCGCTGGCCGTCGAGCGCGCGGACTCGCCGGTCCGCCACCAGCACGGTAGCGCCGGCATGATCACGCGCTGGCTCTACGCCGATCCCGCGAAGATCGCGCAGGTCGTCGCCGATTGCGTCGCGCATCATACCTATAACACCCCGACGCTCGTCACGGCCGCGGTCTACGCCGACCTCTATCGCAACGTGTTGCCGGAGGCCGCGAACACCGATCTCGACGACGTCTCCCCCGACTGGCGCGCGCGCTGGGATCCCAAACGCTCGCCGAAGCACTACGACCGCACGATCCGCAAGGCGATGGAGTCCGCGCACGACAAGGCGCTCGCGACCGAAGGTCAGATCGTCAAGGCGCTCGCGGTGGCCGGCGACCCGATCATGGCGGGGACCGATACGCCGAACCCGTACGTCGTGCCCGGGCCGAGCCTGCACCAGGAGCTCGGCTTGCTGGTCGGCGCCGGGCTGTCCCCGTACGAGGCGTTGCGCGCGGCCACGCTCACGCCCGCCGAGTTCCTCGGCGATCCTCACGACGGCCGGATCGCCGCCGGCGCACACGCCGACCTCGTGTTGCTCGATGCCGATCCGCTCGCCGACATCCACGCGGTCGACAAGATCGCCGGTGTGATGGTGCGCGGTCGCTGGCTGTCGCCGAAGGATCTCAAGGCCATGCACGATGGCCTGGTCGCGGCGTACAAGCACCCCGCGTGGGAGGCCCCGATCGCGCTCGGCGCCGAGGGATTCGGTGCGCGCGTCACCCAGTACGTGGTCAGCGACAACGGCGCGCCCGTCGGTGCCTACGCGGTCGCGCTGCGCGGCACCACGATCGTCGAGCGCGAGACGCTCGAGGACGAGCTGTCGAACACCAAGACCACGCTCGGCGCCCACCACGCGCAGACCCTCGCGATCGACGTCGAGCGGGCCGAGGGCGCGACCCACGTGACGTACACCCGCAAGGACCGCGCGCTCGTCGGCTGGCTCTCGCCGGCGACCGCGATGGAGCTCGTCGCGCCGCAGGTCGCCAAGCTCGCGATCGGCGACAAGGTCACGTTCTCGATCGACACCCCGATCAGTGACGCGCCCGCGACGCTCGAGCGCGGCTCGATCACGATCGAGCGCATGCCCGGCACCGACACCGAGCTCGACTTCAAGCTCCGCCTCGTGCTCGATCACGTCGCGCAGGTCGGCCGCTTGCAGTTCAGCGAGGGCAGCACGACCGCGCGTACGTTCAAGGTCTCGTCGACAACGCGCCCCGTCTACCGCACGTGGACTAGGCGT
>JBDTEH010000120.1:0-5342 GCA_039922635.1 Kofleriaceae bacterium
TCGTACAACGCGGCCAACGCCGTTGGCTCGCGAGTCAGGTCGACGCGCATGCGCCGTCGTCCCACATCTCGAGCGCCCTGCGGAGGTGGTCGTCGTCGTCCCCATGTAGGTCGAGAAGACCGACGCCGGGCCGGGTCGCTCCACGCGGCGCAGCGGCCGGGCTATCTGGTCGAGACCGCGCTCGCACAGGGGGAGGGGGCCGGCTCGCGGCCGTCCGGCTCAGGCGCGGGCCGTCCGGCTCAGGCGCGCTCGGGAGCCGATCGTCGACGTGCTGTTCGCAACGTGTGGGATCGAAGCGGAGCATCGAGACCGCAGCCACCGCCTCGAGCGTGCTGGACCACACCGCGTTCGGCGGCCGTCGGCCACCTGGTCGCGATGAAGCTGGTCTCCCGGGGCCCCAAGAACCGTGCCTTCGCCTCGATCGTGCACATCGACGCGCGAGGCGAGCGCGATCTGGCAACGGCGCTGGCTGAGCTACGCGCGCTCGATCTCGCCGAGTGACCGCGTCCGAAATCAGGTCTGTACCCCCCCCATGCCTCGGTACCGGTGTTCCCTCAGATCCCTGCAAATTCATAAATATCGGCGAAATTGATTGCCATCGATCTTGGAGTTGTTATGTTGCAGGAATGGCGCGGCGGCCCCTCCGGCGGCATCAGCAGCAGAGCTTCCGCGCGTACGCGAAGCCGCTGGACAAGAACGGGCAGCTACGCGGCGCTCGCAAGGGAGAACGCCGCAAGCGGGTCGGGCGGCCGAAGCGGGGGCCGCGCGCGAGCGAGCGCCACGAGCAGCGCTTGGTCCTGCGCGCGAGTGAACCGGCGCACGTGATCCTGCGCGTGCACGGCGAGATTGGTTCGCTGCGCAAGCACGACATCTTTCATGCGATCCGCGAGGCGCTGATCACCGTGTGGAAGCTCGAGGACAGCTTTCACGTCGTCCAGTTCAGCGTCCAGCGCACGCACGTTCACTTGCTGGTCGAGGCGCGCGACCGGCTCGCGCTCGCGAAGGGCATGCAGACGTTCGGGATCTCGGCCGCCAAGCACATCAACGCGCTGATCGTGGACGAGCACGGCAAGCGCCGGCGCGGGTCGGTGTTTCCCGACCGGTATCACGTCAAGATCCTCAAGACCCCGCGCCAGGTCCGCAACTGCCTGTCGTACGTGCTCAACAACTGGCGTCACCACGGCGAGGACAACCGCGAGCGCACGCGGACCTGGCAGCTCGATCCGTTCTCGAGCGCGGTGACGTTCGAGGGCTGGAAGGAGCGTGAGGCGCGGCCGGGCCAGCGCTACGTGCAGCCGCCTGACTATGTCGCGCCGCTCGTGTGGGCGCCGCGCACGTGGTTACTGACCGTCGGCTGGCGCAGGTACGGCCTGATCAGCGCGTTCGAGGTGCCGGGCGGCGGGGACGAGTAGGTTCGGCGCGATATCGATCCGCGGTGACCAGGGGCCGGCGCGATCAGGGGGCGGCGCTGTAGCCAACGATCCGTTGCGACCAGCGGCCCCTGATCGCATGAGCGGCCGTGTGGGGTGACCTTGCCTCCCGAGCGCGTGGCGCGGTGCAGGATCTATAAATTCATCTCGGATCCGGACGGGCGTTCGCGGTCGGGATCGAAGGTCAACCAGCAGAGTGCGGACATAGGCACCGTGACTCGACGCAGCGCCCGACGCGGCGAGCAGCGCACGCACGAGCTCGGGACGGCGTTGCGGCTCGGCGCGGTCGACGCTGCGGGCGTCCGATCGAGAAGCGGTCGCCCCGGCGGCGATGACATCCTCAGATCACTTCGGCCGCTTCTCGTGGTCTGCACCAAATGGGTGGCACCGCACGATCATGGTCGAGCGTAGTTGATCGTGATCCTCCCCATTCCCTCGTACTCGAGCTGTGCCGCCTGGCGAAGCTGCTCGTTGCCGATCGGCACGTTCGCGTCGGCGGCGAGGAATGCGGCGCGCAGGACTGCGTTGCGAATGTTGCCGCCGCCCATCACGAACTTCTTGGCGAGCCCGACGAGGTCGAGGTCCACGGCGACTGGGGCGCGCGCGGGGAGCATCACGCGCCAGAGCTTGGCGCGCTCGTCGGCGTCCGGCAGCGGGAACCGTACATGGACCGCGAGGCGGCGCCGGAAGGCTTCGTCGATCGCCGGATCGTGGTTCGTCGTGAGGATGCAGATCCCGGCGAAGGTCTCGATTCGCTGCAACAAGAAGTTGGTCTCCTGATTCGCGTAGCGGTCGTTGCTGGAGGTGACCGCGGTGCGCTTGCCGAACAGCGAATCGGCCTCGTCGAACAGGAGCACGGCATGGCCGGCCTCGGCGGCGTCGAACAGCGCCGCGAGGTTCTTCTCGGTCTCGCCGATCCACTTCGACACGATCTTACCGAGGTCGACCTGGTAGATCTCGGTGCCGAGGTCCTTCGCGATCAGCCCCGCACACATCGACTTTCCGGTGCCAGGCGGTCCGGAGAACAGCGCGGTGATGCCGAGGCCCTTGCCGAGCTTGTCGGCGAAGCCCCAGTCCTCGTAGACGCGCCGCCGCCGCCGTACTCGAGCAAGGAGCTCGACGACCGCCGTCGTCTGCTCCTCGGGAAGCACGAGGTCGTTCCAGGCCTGCGTGATCGTCAGGCGCGTCGCGAGCCCCGCCAGCCGATCGTCGAGCACGGTCCGGATCCCCATCGCGATGTGGTCGGCGGTCAGCGGTGCCCCGGCAGCGTCTGCGATCGCTGCGTGCCCGACCGAGTCGATCAGTGCAGGCGCGAGTGGATACACCGTCGACATCAGCTCGGCATCGCCGGCGCTCGCCTCGGGCAGCGCGCGTTGCCACAGCAGGGCGCGCGCGGCACCGGTGAGCGGCGGGAGCTCGATCACGGTCGGAGGGCGGTGCCAGCGGCGCCCGAGCACGCGCGTGGTCGTGCCGAGCACGCGACCGCCGAGCCCGCGCTCGACCAGATCGAGCCGCTCGGCGACATCGGCAGTTCCCGCGAGCGCGTCGAGGTTCACGACGAGCGGCACGCGGCCGAGCAACCTGCACTCGCGGTCGAGCACGCGGATCTGGCGCTCCGCGACGCGGCGGTCGGGATCGATCCGGCGCGCATCGACCGTCAACACCTCGAGTCCGGCCTCGCGCGCGGCGGCGGTCAGCAACGATCGCCGGCCGGATCCTCCGAGCCCGCTCACGATCGTGAGTCCGTCGTCGTGGATCAGCGCCGTTCGCACGCGATCGCGCGTGTCGTCGGGGACCACGAGCTCGTCGAGCCCGGTGGCGTCGGCACGCGACGCGCGGATCACCTCCACCTCTGGATCGGTCGAGGTGACGCCATGGACGAGTGCGAGCACACGCGGCGCGATCCGGAACGCGACGCGATGCGCCGGCACGCCATCGCCCTCGATCGCGTCGATCAAGCACGCGATACGCAACGAGCTGGTCACGGCGAGCTCGCGCCACGATTCCGGAGCTGGCCGAGAGCCGTGGACGACACGACGAAGTACGTCGAGCGTCACGTCGACGTCGACCTCGGTCGCGAGCTCTCGCAGTTGCATGCGCGCGGTCGGGCACAGCTCCTGTGCGATCAAGACCCAGAGCGCCCGCGTCTCGGTGGCTGTGAGCCCGAGCCGCGGCACGGGCCAGGACTCGGTTGCGGTCCTGTCCGCGGCCAGCTCGCGCTCCGCGCAACCCTCGAGCCAACGAGCTTCCCGTTCGCGCGTCGCCGTCACGAGCGCGACCGCCTCCGCGATCCGCTGGCACGTGAGCTGGAGCTGCTCGTCGACGAACCGAGCGTGTCGTTCCGGAGCGTCGCTCACTTGGCCACCACCTTCCGGCGTGCAGCCGTTGCGATGAATCCGATCAGGCGAGCGCGCCGTTCGCTCGTGAGCCGCGCGACGCGCTGGACGACGCCGTTGCCGCGGTCGCCGGTGCTCAAGGCGGAGTGCAAGGCCCAGCATTCGACCGGAGCGAGGGTCGCAAACAGCGCGCACAGCTCGCGCTCCTTGCGGTCGAACGCACGCTGTACCGACTCGCCGGCTTCGGGCAGGCCATCGAGGATCCTCGTCACGGCACGCTCGAGCAGGTTCTCGCGCGGTGGAGTGGGCGCCGCTACGGGAACCGGCTCCGCGATCTCGCAGTACGCGCGCACGGGTCCAGGGCCGACGGGGCTGTGATCGGCGAAGATCCGGAGGGAGGAGTCGTCCATGGCCGGCGCTATCGGCCGCGCGCGCAGGCGGTTGCGTCAGCCGTAACATGCTGAATTCATGGTCGCCGAAACTCAGCAACCTCGACGTTCCCGTGCCGAGAACCACCGCGATGGGCGACGATCGCGAGCGAAGGCCAACCACCATGGCGGACAGCCGACCCACCCAGGGCCAACGCAAGCCCGTTCCCAAGGGGGCCGATCCCAGCAAGCCCACGGCGCGCAGACCGGGTGAGAAGCCGCTGCCGAAACGGATCGGGTCGCTGGCTCCCGCGGCGTCGGCGTTGCGCAAGAAGCCGCACGCGGAACCGCTCGCGTTCGACACGCAGGTGTCGTTCGTGGGCGTCGCGGGACGCGAGACGATCGGCAAGGCGATCCGGATCGAGAACACGACCGGCGACGAACGGATGTTCTGGTCCGAGATCGCCGGCAGTGGATTTGCGATCGACTCCGACGGCTTCGGCTGGATCGGCGCGGCGTCGAGCGCCGAGCAGACGCAGGACATCGCGATTCGCTTTACGCCGCATGCGCCGGGTACGTATGTCGCCAAGCTCACGATCGTGTCGAAGACGGTCGACGAGCAGCATCACTTCCTCGACGACCACGAGTCTCACCAGGAGATCGAGCTGGTCGGCACCGCGACCGCGCTCGAGGCGCCTCAGACCCTGGCGGTCGCGGGTGGTCCCGAGCCAGTGCATGCGTTACCGGACGTGAAGGTCGGCGAACGCGACGCGCACGCGCGCGAGCAGCAGGCGCTCGAGTCGGTGTCGAGCCTCGCGACGACCTTCAACCAGATCGTCTTGCCCGGCGATCGGGCACGCGATCAATTCGCGCGGGCGCTGGCCGCCGAGGGCGGCAAGCTCGACGCGCATATCATCGAATGGCTGACGTCCGAAGGCATCCACGAGATGAAGGCCGGAGGCAAGCACGAGGGCCTGGACGAATTCGCGAGCTCGATGTTGATGAAGGTGTTGGATCCCGCGGGCGAGCTCCTCGAACTGCCGTCGCCGGTCACCAGTGTGGCGTCCTTCGTGATCGAGCTCGGCGTCGCGGTCCATTCGGCGAACGCGAAGAACGACGAGGAAGCGGAGCGGCAGTCCAAGTTCGGCGAGTCGATGAAGACGCTCGGTGAGCACGCAGCGGCGGCCGCGAGCAGCTCGACCGAGTTG
>JBDTEH010000121.1:0-26094 GCA_039922635.1 Kofleriaceae bacterium
GATGAAGCACGACACGATCGTGTTCGTCGGACCGACGCTGTCCGCGGCGGAGGTGCGCGCGCGGCTACCCGGCGCGATCGTGCGCCCGCCGGCGGCGGTGGGGGAGATCCTGGATCTCGCGCTGGCCCGCGCTCGCCCCGCGCGGATCGCGTTGATCGACGGCTACTTCGAACGCATGGCCGCGGTCTGGCACAAGGAGCTGCTGCTCGCGGTCGAGCGCGGCATCACGGTGTTCGGCGCGGCGAGCATGGGCGCGTTGCGCGCGGCCGAGCTCGCGCGGTTCGGCATGATCGGCGTCGGTGCGATCTATCGCGCGTTCGCGCGCGGACAGCTCGACGCCGATGACGAGGTCGCGGTCGCGCACCTGCCGGCGGCGCAGGGCTACCGCGCGACCTCGGAGGCGCTGGTCAATATCCGGTTCGCGCTCGCCCGCGCACCGCTCGCCGGCGCGCGCTACATCGCGCTTGCCCGCGCCCGATTCTATCGCGAACGGAGCTGGGCCCAGCTCGTGACCGACGCGCGCGCTGCCGGGCTGGCGACGGCGAAGCTCGAGGCGTGGCTCCGGACTCCGCCGCCGGATCAGAAGGCGAGCGATGCGCGTGCGCTGCTCGCGTGCCTCGCTCGGGATGTGCGTCGCTCGCGCGCGAAGGTCCGCGTGCCGCGGACGTGGGCGTTGCGCCAGTTGATCGCGATCCGGTGATACCTTCATGACGGATGACCGCGGCGACAGCTCCGCCATTTGGAGCCGGCAGGTTCGAGGTGCGCGGCACGCTCGGCGTGGGTGGAGCGGGCACGGTGTATCGCGTCTACGATCACACGCTGCAGCGCGAGGTCGCGCTCAAGCAGCTGCGGGTCGCATCGGGGCGCGATCTGTATCGCTTCAAGCGCGAATTTCGCGCGGTCGCCGATATCGTGCATCCCAACCTCGTCGCGCTGCACGAGCTCCACGCGACCGACGGGACGTGGTTCTTCACGATGGAGCTGGTCGAGGGCCAGTCGTTCATCGACTGGGTCCGGCCGCCGCGAGGCGGGGCGGGGCCGCAGCGTACGCGCGAGGATATCCACGCCGCACCCCTCCACGACCAGCGCCTGCGCGGCGCCCTGATCCAGCTCGTCGACGCGCTGCTCGCGCTGCACCGGGCGTCGAAGCTGCACCGCGACCTCAAGCCCTCGAACGTGCTGGTCACGGCCCAGGGCCGGCTCGTCCTGCTCGATTTCGGGCTGGTCGCGAGCGTCGCCGAGGATCACCCCGAGCGCCTCGCGGTCGGTACGCCGGTCTACATGTCTCCGGAGCAGGCCTCGGATCGGACGCTCACCGAGGCGAGCGATTGGTACTCGGTCGGAGCGATGCTGTACGAGGCACTCACGGGGCAGCGGCCGTTCGAAGGCGATGCCGAGCAGGTGATGACCCGCAAGCAGACCGAGGTGCCGGTCGATCCGCGGCGACTCGCCGCGATCCCGCCCGACCTCGCGCGCTTGTGCATGCAGATGGTCTCGCCCGCGCCGCTCGCCCGGCCCAACGGGCTCGCGATCCTCGATCAGCTCGGTGCGACCCCGTCTCAGAAGACCCGCGACATGGCGCAGACCGCGCAGCCCGGCGCGTTCGTGGGCCGTGCTCGCGAGCTCGGCGAGCTACGCCGGGCGCTCTCGGACGCGCGCACGCGCGGCGTGACGATGTTCGTGCGCGGCACGTCCGGTATCGGCAAGTCCTCGCTCGTGCGCACGTTCCTGCGTTCGCTCGGCGATACGGTGTTCGTGCTGGAGGGCCGCTGCTTCGAGCGCGAGCAGGTGCCGTTCAAGATGCTCGACGGGATCGTCGACATGTTGACCGGCGTGATCGTCGCGCTGCCGCCGCCGACGGTCGAAGGGCTCGCGCCGAAGGACCTCGGGGCGTTCGTCCGGCTGTTTCCGGTGATGCGCCGCGTGAAGACGTTCCACGACCTCGCCGCGCGGGCGACCGTGCCGGCAGAGCCGGGCGAGCTGCGGCGGCGCGGCTTTCACGCGTTGCGTGCGCTGCTCGTCCGACTCGCGCGCTATCGCCCGCTGGCGATCTTCGTCGACGATGCGCAGTGGGGAGACACCGATTCGCTCGCGTTCTTTACCGAGCTGGTGCGCCAACCGGATCCGGCGATGCTCGTCCTGATCGCTCACCGGCCCGAGGACTACCTCGGCGTGATCGCGAAGCTGAAGGCGCCGGCCCCGCGCCGCGGCGAGCTGCGCGAGCTCGAGCTGCTCGGGCTCTCCGATCCGGACGCGATGGCGCTGGTCGAGCAGCTCGCCGACGCGACCCGCACGGAGGCGCTCGTGCGCGCCGGCGCCGGCAATCCCCTCGTGCTCACCGAGTTGGCGGTCGCGCGTGACCTCGCGCTCGGCGCGCAGGCGCCCTCGATCGGTGACCTCGTGCGCGCCCGCGTCGGTCGGGTCTCCCCCGAGGCGCAGGCGATGCTCGCGGTCTCGAGCATCGCGGCGCGCCCGCTCTCGGTCGAGATCGCGGCGCGCGCGGCGGGCGTCGTCGGCGGTCACGACGAGGCGAGCCAACTCGCGGCCGAACGGCTCGCGTCGCTGCGCCGCGTCGACGGGCACATGATCCTCCAGCCCGCACACGACCACGTGCGCCAGGCGGTGCTCGCCAGCCTCGACCTCGAGTCGCGCGCCGGCTGGCACGAGGCGCTCGCGCGCGCGTTCGAGGACGTGCAGGGCGAGGTCGATCTCGATGCGCAAGCGGTGGTCGAGCATTGGCTCGCCGCCGGGCATCCGATCAACGCCGCGCATCACGCGGTCAACGCGGGCCTGCGCGCGGAGGAGTCGCTCGCGTTTCGGCGTGCCGCGGAGCTCTACGAGATCGCGCTCGCGTACGGGCCGTGGGATGCCACGGGGCAGCGTGACCTGCTGCGCAAGAAGGCGAACGCGCTCGCCTGCGCCGGTCTCCTCGATGAAGCGGCCGCGGTCTACGGTCACGCGGCAGAGCTGCTGCCCGACGAGGAATCGATCGATCTGCAACGGCTCCACATCGAGGCGCTGCTGCGGCGCGGTCGGATCGACGAAGCGGTGCCGGCGGCCGCGCAGCTGCTCGCGCACATCGGCGTGCGCAGCTCGCTCGCGCGGTCCAGCTCGAAGACCCGGCTCGCGGCGCAGTGGGTCAGCTCGAAGTTGCGCGGGCTCGAGTTCGTCGAGCGCTTCGCGCAGGACTGCCGGCCGAGCGATCTGCTTCGCATCGACGTGCTGTACTCGATCGTGAGCGGCCTCGCGTTCGCGGATCCCTTGCTCGGGCGCACCCTGCAAGCGGAGCTGTTGCGCGCGGCCCTCGAGTGCGGCGAGCCGGTCCGCGTGTGCCTCGCGCTCGCCCAGGAGGTTTGTTACGCCTCGGGCTCGGGCAGCCGCAACGCGACGGCGGTCGAAGCCGTGGGCGCGCGGCTCGACGCGCTCGCGGACCGCATCGGCCATCCCCACGTCCAGGGCCTCGCGCGGGCCGCGCGGGGGATCGCGGCGGTCATGAACGGCCGCTGGCGTGACGCGCGTGGCTATCTCGAGGCCGGCCTGACGATGTTGCGCGAGCACGGGGCCGGCGCGCGCTGGGAGATCGACATCGCCGAGACCTACTGGCTACAGGCGCTGTTCTATCTCGGTGATTGGCGCGAGCTCGCGCGGCAGGGACAGGGGCTGTTGCGCGAGGCCATCGAGCGCGGAGACATCGTCGCGCAACTCGGATTTCGGTCCGGCACCTGCAACATGATGTGGCTGTTCGCGGGCCGACCCGACGAGAGCCACGCCCAGCTCGCCGCCGCCACGGCGTGCTTGCCGCCGGGGTTCGCGCTGCCCCACGTGCTCGCGGTGGTCGCGGCCTGCAATATCGCGTTGTATACGGGGGACGCCGCGCAGGCTTCGCGACTGATCGCCGAGAGCTGGCCCGAGCTCGAACGGCTCGGTGTGTTGCGCGTCCAGTATCTGCGCGTCGAGCTCGACCACCTCCGCGGCCGCGTCGCGCTCGGCGATCGAGCGATCCCGCGGGACCAGCGCAGTCGCATCGCACTCGATCTCAGCGAGGCGCTGCTCGCGGAAGGCGCACCGTGGGCCGCGGGGCTCGGCTTGCTGTTGCGCGCGGCCGCTCTCGCGCTGCGCGGCGCTCCGGATGCTGCGCTCGGCGCCCTGCACGCCGCCGAAGAGCACTTCGTGGCGACGCAGATGGCGGGGTTCCTCCAGCTCGCGCGGATGCGTCGGGGCGTGCTGGAAGGTAGCCAAGGTAGCCACGCCCGGGCGGCCGCCGCGCGGGACGCGCTCCGCGATTCCGGGGTGCTCGACCCGGACCGGCTGGTCGACGTTCTCGTGCCTTGGGACGCATGACCGACGGGGGCAGGTTGGTATAGATTCGCGGATGGGAGTCGATCCGCGTGGGTCGAAGCCTCGTAGTGGAAGCACCGGCAGGTGCCGGGACGAGGGAATCGCGTGTCAGACATCGCTCAGCACATCGCCGTTTCTCAGCGCGTCCAGATCGAAGACCTCGACTGGGGGCTCGCGCGCAAGCACGGGCTCACCGCCACGGAGATCGAGAGCCTGCAGTTCTTCGCCGATATCGAGAGCCAGACCGTCTACTACTTCCTCGAGGTCGCGAAGCTCCAGGTCGTGCGCGATCCAGAGCTGCTGACGTTCCTCACCATGTGGAACTACGAGGAGTACTTCCACTCGCACGCGATCACGCGGATCATGCAGGAGTGCGGGGTCAAGGTCGACGATGCGACGGTGCGCTCGACCAACGTCCGCGCACGCGCGCGCTTCAAGGCGAAGTTCGAGGACTGGGCGCAGTCGATGATGGCCACGTTCATGCCGAAGCGCTTCGTCGCGCTGTGGATGTTCTGGGGGGCGCTGCAGGAGTGCTTGACGATGCAGGCGTACGAGGAGGTGATTCGCACCACGAACAACCCGGTGCTCGCCGAGATGTTCAAGCGGATCGCCAAGCAGGAGCGCCGCCACTTCGCGTACTACTTCAACCAGGCGCGCGAGCGGCTGGTCGATAACCCGAAGAACCAGCGGTTCTGTCGCTACATCGTCAACAAGTTCTACGCGCCGGTCGGCGGCGGCGTGAAGACCGATGCCGAGGGCGCCGCGCTGGTCGCGCGGCTGTTTCCGGGCGAGCGGATCTACGAGGTGATGTCGTACATCGAGCGCCGGATGGCGCAGCTCCCCGGCCTGCAGGGCCTGACCGCGTGCTCGGATTGGGCCGAGAAGATCCAGCCGATCTTGCCCGAGGAGATCCGCTGCGCACGGCCCGGAGCGATCCGCGAGACCGTCGGCGCCCCCGAAGAGACCGCCGCCGCGGCTTAGAACGCGTAGCCGACGCGGAAGTAACCGGCCGGGTCCGGGTCAGCGCTGGATTGCGAGTCCTGCATGCGCTTGCTGGCGCCGAACGCCGCCGAGATGTTGAGGCCCGAATCGAACATCCAGGCCCAGCCGAACATCACCTCGGGGCCGACCCAGTCCTGGCTCGAAGTGTTCGCGCAGTCGTAGCAATCGTAATAGATGTCGTTTGACGTGTTGTCGTGGTGGATCACGAGCCCACCCTCGAGGAACGGCCCCGAGAACGTGCGCTTGAAGTAGACCTGCAGCGTCGGCGCGATCTGGTAGCCAGCGCTGTTGCCGTGGTCGTACGACCACGCGCTGAGCTCGAGGCTCGCGGCGATGTTCTGCGACAGCGCGTGCGAACCGGCGATCTGGTAGAAGCCGAACATCCAGGCGATCGGGTTCGACTGCAGGTTGTTCTTCTTGAACGCGTAGAGGTACTGGTTGCGCTCGCCGACGGGAACGATCGATCCGTTGATGTGCGAGACGTTGCTCCAGGCCTCGTTCTGCGGCGCGGCCGGCGGCGCGGGCGGCATCTCGGCGGCACCCGGCGGCGCGATCGAGGTGGTCACCGAGGCGGGCGCGGCAGTCGTGGGGATCACCTGGCCGTTGGTCACGATGACCGGAGCGTTCGGCGTCACCACGACGAGCGTGCCGGCCGTCGTGGTGGTGACCGGGGCGCTGGCGCCGGGCGGTAGCTCGTCATCGGCGAACGCAGAGGTAGCAGCGAGCGACAGGAGCGCGGTCGTCAGCGAGGCCAGGGCGGCGCGGTTCATCATGGGAGGTCCCTAGAGCAGCTCCGATGCCAGGTCGGACCACGACGTGGAAGTCCCTGTTCTGGCTCGACTTGCCAGGCTGTGCCCGGCGAAGTGCGCGAGGAGGCTCGATCGTCGAACTGATGGAACCCGCGAGATTCCTGACATCGGTGTCGCGATGTTTGCCGCCCGCTTCCAGCACGCGGCGCCGCGGTCGCCCGACACTCAGCGCAGGACGGTCAGCGTCCGCATCGTTCCGCGGGTGACACCGAACTGCTCGTGGACGGCCGCGGTCCGGACGGCCTCGCCGGCCGAGATCTGGCCGGCCGCGAGCCGGACATAGGCGTCGTAGACCCGCGCGGTCTCCACGGCAGATTCGCGGACCAGCTCGACGCGGAGACGGCGAACGCCGGCCGCGAGCAGGTCGGGCACGAGCGCCGCGGCGCTCTGCGCCTGCGCATTGAACACGGTGTTGCGGCAGCCGACGTCGACGTTGACGGGGTGGATCAGGCCCACCCGATCGCGCAACGCGATCTGGTGGCGCTCGCACGGCCGGCCACAGGTCTTGTAGTCGCGGCCGTGCGAGAGCAGATGGGCGTAGACGCAGTGCTCGGTGTGGAACGTCGGGATGTGGTGGTGAACCGTGACCGCGACGCGGCCGCGTGGGACCGCCGCGAGGAGCGCGAACAGCTGGGCGCGGTCGAGATCGTGTGCCGCGGTGAGCGTGGCGAGGCCGTGCGCCAGGACCCACGCGGCCGAGATCGAGTTGGTGATGTTGAGCGAGAAGTCACCGTGAAGGACGGGCGCGAGCGCGCGGTCGGGCGTCCGCGCCAAGTAGGCGAGCGAGCCCCAGCTACGCACGAGCACGCTGTCGGGCTCGAGCCGGGCCAGGTGCGCATCGATCTTCTCCTCGCCGGGCTTCTGCACGCGCACGGTCGCGACTCCAACCTTCGCGCCACGCGCACGCGCGCGCACGACGGCCCGCTGCAACCCCACCAGCTCCATCCAGTCGAGCTCGACCTCGGTGGCACCGGCATCGAGGACCGCAGCGAGTTGTTCGTCGTTGCGGCACAGTGGGACGACGATCGCGGCGAGGCTGGTCGATCCGGTGGCCGAGGCGCAGGACAGGGCCTCGGCCCGGACCGCGTCGATCACCGATCCGGCAGCGACCACTCGATCGACACGGTCGAGTTGCGCCTCGAGCATCGTGACCAGCGCGCGGCGAACCTCTTTGAGCTCGGAGACCGGCAGGTGCAACGCCGCAGGGAGCCCCGAGACATCGAGCTCCCCCAGCTGAAATATGGTGCCGCCGAAACCTCCGAGCTTGTCGGCGATCAGCTCGCGCGTGATCCCTGCACCACGGGCCGGGGTGAGGAGGCTCGTGCTCGTCGCGATGGCCGTAGCCGGTGCTCGGCGACGGCCGGCCGAAGCCCGAACGGACAAGGGCTGCCCGGCGGCCCCGGACACCACGACATCGACCGCGATCCGGCCGAGCGCGCCGCGTCCGGCCTCGGACGCGCGAAGTCCGGCCGAGGTGACGCGCGGATCGGAGTTGATCCACACGAAGTCGCCCACGTGGACCCGATCGAGATCCGGCCCGGGCTCGCCGAACCGCAGGCGAACTCCGGTCGGTGTCCTCGCCGCTGCGAAGATCGGTCCGCCTTGCTCGTCCTGCTCCGGCGTTCCGGAGTCGAACACGACGCCCATCCCAGCGATCACCTCGAACGAGGAGGGGGGCGCCGCAGGCTGCGAGGGCCCCGACCCGGACGACGCGGAGAGCGCGGCGCCTCGCGACGCGACTACGCTCGCGCTCGTGGTGGCGGGCGCATCGATCTCGGGGTCGGGCTCGGGGTCGGGCTGGACGGCGATGCCGCCGGTCACCGGGCGTTGGGCAGGATCCGCGACGACCTCGAGCTCGCCCTTCGCGCGCTCGATCAGCGTGACCCGGCCGAGCGCGCGCCCGCGGTGGCGCGGGAACCGGCCTTCGACCAAGGTCTGGTGATCTGCGCCGGCGAGGAAGCCGGCGGAGACGCCGCGGCTGTACGCGATCTCGAGTGCGTCGCGGTCGCCCGAACTCGCGATCGCGGGCGCGAAGGCGGGCGTCCCGGCCGCGCGAAACGGATCGACGGCGGCGCGGTATCGCGACACGGTCGCGGCGACGTACGCCGGTCCCTTCAACCGTCCCTCGATCTTGAGCGACGCGACGCCGAGCTCCGCGAGCTCCGGGATCGCGTCGAGCCCGACGAGATCTTTGGGCGACAACAGATATTCGACCTCGCCGAGCGCGCGGACCTCGCCGTCGACGACGAGCGTATAGGGCAGCCGGCACGCCTGCGCGCATTGCCCGCGGTTCGCGGAGCGCCCGCCCCACGCCTCGGACGACAGGCACTGCCCGCTCCAGGCGATGCATAGCGCGCCGTGGACGAACACCTCGAGCTCGACGCCGGTGCCGGACAGGCCGTCGCGATACGCGCGGATCTCGTCGACCGAGAGCTCGCGCGGCACGACCACGCGCGCGAGCCCGAGCGCCGCCAGCAGCGATACCGCGAGCGGGCTCGACGCCGTCATCTGCGTCGACGCGTGGACCTCGAGCGCGGGGCAGATCCGGCGTGCGAGCAGCGCGACCGCCGGGTCCTGGACGATGATCGCGTCGACTCCGGCGGCGGCGATCCGACGGAGCAGCTCCTCCACCGTGGCGAGCTCCGGCTCGAACACGAGCGTGTTGAGCGTGACGTAGAGCCGAGCGCCGGCGCGATGGACCCAACGTACGACCTCGGCCAGGCCGGTGGACGGAAAGTTCTCCGCACGGGCACGCGCGTTGAAGCCGTCATCGAGCCCCAGGTACACGGCATCCGCACCGGCCGCGAGGGCGGCCGCGAGGGCATCGCGATCGCCGGCAGGCGCCAAGATCTCGGGGCGGCGCATCGGCGGCGGAACCTTTCGGGCAGCGTGCCATATCACGATCCGGCCCGGAAGCACCATCCATTTCAGCACTTGGACCCGGATGCGGCTTGCACTCCGGATCCCACCTCCATATAAAGCCCCCCTTAACCCGAGGACCCGAAATGACTTCCTTCCTGCTCAAGGCGGCCGAACAGGCCGCCGCCGCGCCTGGGGCCACCGCGCGCCCTCATAGTGAAGCGCAGCTCGTGCTGCCCGACCTCAGCCAGGTGAAGTTCCTGGGCATGAAGGGCTCGACGCTGTTGATGCTCGGCCTGGTGGTCTGCGCGATCGGCTTCGCGTTCGGCCTCGTCAAGTATCAGAAGCTCAAAAACCTCCCGGTCCACAAGGCGATGCGCGAGATCAGCGAGCTGATCTACGGCACCTGCCGCACGTACCTCAAGACCCAGGCGAAGTTCATCTTTCAGCTGTGGATCCTGATCGCGATCGTGATCGTCGTCTACTTCGCGGCGCTCGAGAAGGTGCCGCCCCTCAAGGTGGTCGCGATCGCCGGGTTCTCCGTCGTCGGTATCCTCGGGAGCTCGCTGGTCGCGTTCTTCGGGATCCGCGTCAACACGTTCGCGAACTCGCGCGCGGCGTTCGCGTCGCTGCGCGGCAAGCCGTACGGCACGTACTCGATCCCGATCGAGGCCGGCATGAGCATCGGCACGGTGCTGATCTCGACCGAGCTGATCCTGATGCTCTCGATCATGCTGTTCCTGCCCGGCGACTACGCGGGCCCGTCCTTCATCGGCTTCGCGGTCGGCGAGTCGCTCGGCGCCGCGGCGCTGCGCATCGCCGGCGGCATCTTCACGAAGATCGCCGACATCGGCTCGGACCTGATGAAGATCGTCTTCAACATCAAGGAAGACGACGCGCGTAACCCCGGCGTGATCGCGGACTGCACCGGCGACAACGCCGGCGACTCGGTCGGCCCGACCGCCGACGGCTTCGAGACCTACGGCGTCACCGGCGTCGCGCTGATCACGTTCATCCTCGTCGCGCTGCCGAACATCCCGGGGCTCTCGGCGCTCACGCCCGCTCGCAACGTGTCGGACGGCGGCGAGCTCCTCCAGATCATCCTGCTCGTGTGGATCTTCGCGATGCGCATCGTGATGGTGATCGCGTCGGTCGGTAGCTACCTGATCAACGAGGTGATCACCTCGGCGCGCTACAAGAACGCCGCCACGATGAACTACGAGCACCCGCTCACCCAGCTCGTGTGGCTGACGTCGATCGTTTCGGTCGGCCTCACGTTCGCGCTGTCGTACGGGCTGCTCGGGCAGGGCGAGGCCACGCTGCCGAACGGCCTGTGGTGGAAGCTGTCGCTGATCATCTCGTGCGGCACGCTCGCCGGCGCGATCATCCCGGAGCTCGTGAAGGTGTTCACGTCCGTGAACTCCGGCCACGTCCGCGAGGTCGTGACCGCCTCGGAAGAGGGTGGACCTTCGCTCAACATCCTCGCGGGCCTCACCGCCGGTAACTTCTCGGCCTACTGGATCGGCCTCATGATCGCCGCCTTGATGGGCATCGCGTACGGGGTGTCGTCGATCTCGGTGTTCACGGCGCCGAGCGGTGAGCACCTCGGTGCGATGGGCTACGAGCTGTGGAAGTGGAACGGCGCCGCCGGCCTCGCGATGACGCCGTTCGCCTGCAACGCGGCCGCGACGGTGTTCGCGTTCGGTCTCGTCGCCTTCGGCTTCCTCGGCATGGGGCCGGTCACGATCGCGGTCGATTCGTACGGCCCGGTCACGGATAACGCGCAGTCGGTGTACGAGCTCTCGCTGATCGAGACGCTGCCGAACATCGAGGAAGAGATCGAGAAGGAGTTCAAGTTCAAGCCGGACTTCTCGAAGGCCAAGGCGTTCCTCGAGGAGAACGATGGCGCGGGCAACACGTTCAAGGCGACGGCGAAGCCGGTGTTGATCGGTACCGCCGTGGTCGGCGCGACGACGATGATCTTCGCGCTGATCGTGCTGATCACGAACGGCCTGCAGCCGGCTGCGATCGCGAACCTCTCGATGATCCACCCGCCGTTCCTGCTCGGCCTGGTCGTCGGCGGCGCGATCATCTACTGGTTCACCGGCGCGTCGACGCAGGCGGTCTCGACCGGCGCCTACCGCGCGGTCGAGTTCATCAAGCAGAACATCAAGCTCGACGACAGCGCCGCGGCGAAGGCCTCGGTCGAGGACTCGAACAAGGTCGTCGAGATCTGCACGCTCTACGCGCAGAAGGGCATGATCAACATCTTCATGGTCGTGTTCTTCAGCACGATCGGGTTTGCCTGCCTCGACCCGTACTTCTTCATCGGCTACCTGATCTCGATGGCGCTGTTCGGCCTGTATCAGGCGATCTTCATGGCGAACGCCGGCGGCTCCTGGGACAACGCGAAGAAGATCGTCGAGACCGAGATGCATGCGAAGGGCACGCCGCTCCACGCCGCGAGCATCGTCGGCGACACGGTCGGTGACCCGTTCAAGGACACCTCGTCGGTCGCGCTCAACCCGGTGATCAAGTTCACGACGCTGTTCGGCGTACTCGCCGTCGGCCTCGCGATCGAGCTCACCGCGAAGGGCTACGACACCCTGAAGTACGTGATCTCGGGCGCGTCGATCCTGATCTCGATGTACTTCGCGTGGCGCTCGTTCTACGGCATGCGGATCAGCAGCGCGAAGTCCTCGATGCCCGCCGCCGGCGCGAAGCCGGCCGAGAAGGCCAAGGCGAGCGACGAGGTCGCGGCGTAGTCCGCGTCCGAGCTCGCGAGCGAAGCCCCGGAGACGGGGCTTTCTTCGTTTCGGCACGGCGCGAGATCGAAACCGCGTAGCCGACGAGCACGGCGCACCACGCGAGCATCATCGCGGTCGCGCTCTCGGGGGTCATCGCTCCCTCGCGACGAACGCGAGCATCGCCAGGGCGATCCGGATCGCGCGCCGGGCACGCGCGGGCATCACGAGCGAGTCCGGCAAGAGGTCGGTGAGGGCATGCCGGTTCGATAAGCAACGTCTGGACCGAGGCGCGTCGCCGCGTAACCGTGCGAACCACGGTCGCCGCCGCACGCGATCCGAGGTGGGGCCGCGACAATTCGGCAAACCGCTCCCGGTGACCGCGACTTCGAGGTACGACCGACTCATGTCTGACGTCGTTCGAGCCGCGCGCGGGACCGAGCTCACGTGCAAGGGGTGGCCGCAGGAGGCCGCGCTGCGCATGCTGATGAACAACCTCGATCCGGAGGTCGCCGAGCGCCCGGAGGATCTGGTCGTCTACGGCGGCACCGGCAAGGCGGCGCGCAGCTGGGAGGACTATCACGCGATCGTGCGCGAGCTGCGCCG
This sequence comes from Kofleriaceae bacterium, assembly GCA_039922635.1. Classification (GTDB taxonomy): domain Bacteria; phylum Myxococcota_A; class Polyangia; order Haliangiales; family Haliangiaceae; genus JABFXX01. The sequence goes on from JBDTEH010000121.1 coordinate 12,359, forward strand.
GCTCGAGCACGACGAGACGCTGCTCGTGCAGTCGGGGCGCCCGGTCGGCGTGTTCCGCACCCACGACGAGGCGCCGCGCGTGCTGATCGCGAACTCGAACCTCGTGGGTAAGTGGGCGACGTGGGAGCACTTCCGCGAGCTCGAGCAACGCGGACTCATGATGTACGGCCAGATGACCGCGGGCTCGTGGATCTACATCGGCTCGCAGGGCATCGTGCAGGGCACGTTCGAGACCTTCGTCGCGGCCGGCAAGACGCACTTCAACTCGGATCTCGCGGGCCGATTCGTGCTGTCGGGTGGGCTCGGCGGCATGGGCGGCGCGCAGCCGCTCGCGGCGACGATGGCCGGCGGCGTCTTCCTCGGTGTCGAGATCGATCCGGCCCGCGTGCAGCGCCGGCTCGACACACGCTATCTCGACGAGCTCGCGCCGGATCTCGACACGGCGTTGCGCCGGGTCGACGAGTGCGTGCACGCCAGGCAAGCGCGGTCGATCGCGGTGGTCGGCAACGCGGCGGACGTTTACACCGAGCTGGTGCGTCGCGGCATCACGCCGGATCTCGTCACCGATCAGACCTCCGCGCACGATCCGCTCGTCGGCTACATCCCCCAGGGGCTCTCGCTCGACGAGGCCGCGGCGCTGCGCGCGGCCGACCCCGAGACCTACGTGAAGCGCGCGCGCGCCTCGATGGCGGTCCAGGTCGAGGCGATGGTCGCGATGCAGCGTGCGGGCTCGCACGTGTTCGACTACGGCAACAACCTGCGCGCGCAGGCCGAGCTCGGCGGCTGCCCGCCGGAGGTCGCGTACTCCTATCCCGGCTTCGTCCCCGCGTACGTGCGGCCGTTGTTCTGCGAGGGCAAGGGCCCGTTCCGCTGGGCGGCGCTGTCGGGCGATCCGGACGACATCCGCGTCACCGACGAGGCCGTGCTCGACGAGATCAAGGACGACGCGATGCTGCATCGCTGGATGAAGCTCGCGCGCGAGAAGATCGCGTTCCAGGGCTTGCCCGCGCGGATCTGCTGGCTCGGCTACGGTCAACGCCACCGGGTCGGCCTGCGCTTCAACGAGCTCGTCCGCACCGGCAAGGTCAAGGCCCCGATCGTGATCGGCCGCGACCATCTCGACTGCGGCTCGGTCGCATCGCCCTATCGCGAGACCGAGGCCATGAAGGACGGCACCGACGCGGTCGCCGACTGGGCGATCCTCAACGCCCTGGTCAACACCGCGTCGGGCGCGACCTGGGTGTCGTTCCACCACGGGGGTGGAGTCGGCATCGGCTATTCGCTCCACGCCGGCATGGTGGTCGTCGCCGATGGCACGCCGCGCGCGGCCCGCTGTCTCGAGCGGGTGCTGACCTGCGACCCCGGGATGGGCATCATTCGCCACGCCGACGCCGGCTACGACGAAGCGATCAAGGCCGCCGACGAGCGCGGCGTCGTGATCCCACGCCGCCGCGTCGACCGATGAGCTCGCTCGTGATCGCGAACGCGCGCGTGATGACGTGCGCGCGACACCTCGGCGCCGGAGAGCTCGGCGTGATCGAGCGCGGCAGCGTCGCGATCGAGGCGGGCCGGATCGCGTGGGTAGGCGAGGGCGTGGTGCCGCCGGCGTATGCGCACCTCCACACGATCGATGCGAAGGGTGCGCTGGTCACCCCGGGCCTCGTCGATTGCCACACCCACGCGGTGTTCGCCGGCGATCGCGGCGCGGAGTTCGAGCTGCGGGCGGCCGGCCGGTCCTACCTCGAGATCCAAGCAGCGGGCGGCGGGATCCACGCGACGTTGCTGCCGACCCGGGCGGCGCTCGCGAACGGCAGCCTCGCGGAGGTGTTGATCGCGCGTGCGAACGCGATGCTCGCCGGCGGCACCACGACGATCGAGGTCAAGACCGGCTACGCGCTCACGACCGAGGGCGAGCTCGGTCTGCTCGAGACGATCGCGCAGGCTGCGGCCCGCGTGGCGGCCCGCCTGGTGCCGACCTTGCTCGCGCACCTGGTGCCGCCGGAGCGCCGGGGCGACCGCGACGCGTTCGTGCGCGAGATCTGCGAGGAGTGGATCCCGCGTGCCGCAGCGCGCGACGCGCCGGACGCGCCGTTCGTGTCCGCGGTCGACGTGTGGTGCGAGGAGGCCGCGTTCACGCTCGCGGAGACCCGCCGGATCGTCGCCGCTGCCGCGGCCGCGGGGCTCGCGGTGCGCGGTCACGTCGGCCAGCTCTCGGATATGGGTGGCGCCGAGCTGTTCGCGGCGGCCGGCGCGCGGTCGGTCGATCACCTCGAGTACGTCAGCGACGCCGCGATCGCGGCGCTCGCGCGCGCGGGTACGGTCGCGGTGATGTTGCCGGGCGCGTGCGTGCAGCTGCGCTTGCCACCGCCGCCGGTCGCCAAGCTGCGCGCCGCCGGTGTCGCGATGGCGGTCGCGACCGATCTCAACCCCGGCACGAGCTGGAGCGAGCTGCTGCCGTTACAGATGTGGCTCGCGACGACGCACTTCGCGATGACCGTCGACGAGGCGTGGCTCGGCGTGACCCGCCACGCCGCGACCGCGCTCGGCCTCGCCGACACCGGCGTCCTCACCCCGGGCGCGCGCGGTGATTGCGTCGTATGGAAGTGCGATCGTCCCGTCGACGTTTGCTATCGGATGGGACCATCGCTCGTCGCGTACGTGATCGCGAACGGCTCGGTCCATTTCGGGTAGGCCGCCGTGACCGCGGTCACGGGTGCGTGCCGGCGCGCCGTGCGGTCTCGAGCAGCGTCCCGTCATCGATCAGCGCCCGCACGGCGGCGATATCGGGCGAGAGCGGGCGATCCTCCATCATCGCCGGCACGTGCGCGCGGATCGCGGCATGCACCGCCTCGAGCGGGCGGGTCGACCTCAGCGGTCGCCGCAGATCGAGTCCCTGGGCCGCGCACAACAGCTCGATCGCGAGCACGGTACGCACGTGATCGTGGATCGCGTGCAGCTTCAATGCGGCCGTCGCGCCCATCGAGACGTGATCCTCGCGGCCCGCACTCGACGGGATCGAATCGACGGACGCGGGATGCGCGAGCACCTTGTTCTCCGACACCAGCGCGGCCGCCGTGACCTGCGCGATCATGAAGCCGGAGTTGAGGCCGCTGTCGGGCGCCAGAAACGGCGGCAGCCCCGACGACAGGTGCGGGTTGACGAGTTGCTCGACGCGGCGCTCGCTGATGTTCGCGAGCTCGGCGATCGCGATCGCCGCGACATCGAGCGCGATCGCGACCGGCTGACCGTGGAAGTTGCCGCCGCTGATCATCTCGCCCGTGTCGACGAACACCAGCGGGTTGTCCGTGGAGCTGGCGGCCTCGCGCTCGAGCACCTGGCGCGCGAACGCGAGGAAGTCGCGCGAGGCGCCATGGACCTGAGGCATGCAGCGCAGCGAATACGGGTCCTGGACCTTGCCGCAGTCCTTGTGGGACTCCGCGATCGGTGAGTCGGCGAGCAGCTCGCGCAGGAACGCGGCGACCACCTGCTGGCCCGGGTGCGCGCGGGCGGCGACGACGCGCTCGTCGAACGCGCGGACCGTGCCCTTCAAGGCTTCGAGCGACATCGCGCCTGCCAGATCCGCGATCCGCGCGGTCGCTTCGGCGTCGAACAGCACGAGCCCACCGACCGACGTCATGTGCTGGGTGCCGTTGAGCAGCGTCAGCCCCTCCTTGGCCTCGAGCACGAGCGGTGCGATCCCGGCGGCGGCGAGCGCCTGCGCCGCGGGCATGGTCACGCCGTGCAGCTCCGCGAGCCCCTCACCGATCATGCCGAGCGCGAGGTGCGCGAGCGGCGCGAGGTCACCGCTCGCGCCGACCGATCCGCGCGCGGGGATCACCGGATGAACTCCCGCGTTGAGCAGCTCGCACAGCCGCTCGCAACACAGCGGCCGCGCTCCGCTCCGTCCGGTCGCGAGCACCGCCGCGCGCAGCAGCATCATGCCGCGCACCGCATCGCGCGGCAGGGGCTGGCCGACTCCCGCGGCGTGCGATCGGACCAGGTTCTGCTGGAGGCGCTTGACTTGCGCCGCCGAGATCCGGACCTCGGCGAGCGCTCCAAAGCCGGTATTGACCCCGTAGACCGCGGGCGCGGCATCTCCGCCGCGCACGACCTCGTCGACGACCGCACGCGCCGCGGCCATCCGGGCATGGGCCGCCGTGCCGATCTCCACCCTGCGAGAACCGCGGGCGATCTCGGCTAGAGCGTCGAGGGTCAGGTCGTCGTCGCCGAGCCGAAACGAAGCGGTTTGCACGTCGGGTCTTGTAGCACCTAATGCATCGCCAAATGCGCGATATGACACCCCCTCGCGTTGACACCTCGCGTCTGGAATGATGATCTTTTGGAGGTTGGGAACACCTCCCGAAGAGAAGGCGGGCGAGTCGGACGTGACGTCCGATGCCATCGTCGAATCGGTAACGAGTGCCGAGAAGAGCCAGCGCGCGAATGCGCTCGCGGCACGGATCGACGCGGCCATGGAAGATGGCGGCGTGGATCTGATCGAGCTGTCCGATGCCTCGCTGGAGGTGCTCGACGATAACGACGTGAACGCCGCGCCGGTGACGCCCCCGCCGCTGTCGACCGCACCGCGCGCGATCTTGCCGCCGCTCAAGCCGCCCCTCGCGAGCCGTCCACCGCCACTGCCGCCGCGCCCGATCGTCGCGATCCCGCCGCGCACGTTGCCCTCCCTCGGTCGTCCGCCCGCGATCCCGCGTACGGGGCCGATTCCGACGATCTCGGTGCCGCCGATCACGCCATCGCAGATCGGTGAAGCACGGCGCCCCCCGACCGAGCCACCCATCCTGACTCGGACCCAGACCGGGAATCCGCCGGTGCGCTTGATCGATCTGCCGGAGCGCTCGCGCCGCCCCTCGGCGCCGCCACCCGCGCCGGGCTCGCTCCTGCGCGAGGCGCTCGCCGAGCACGCCGACCACGACGATCACGACATCATGCGCGGCGGCGATATGTCCAAGCTCGAGGGCGGCGTCGAGGTCGGCACCGTCGCTCCGAATATCGTCATCGCACAGCCGCTCGAGGCGCAACTCGAGCACCCGACCGTCGTCGACAAGGCGATCGAAGCCCTCGGCGATGCCGGCGGTGAAGCGCGCGCCGAGGCGATGATCAAGGAGCTCGACGAGCTCGTGATCGGCGAACCCACCGCCGCGGCGCAGGTCGCCTACGAGCTCGGCGAGCTCTACGAGCGCCGGCTCGCGGACGAGGCGCGCGCGGTGAAGGCGTACGGCCGCGCGCTCAACCTCGATCCATCGTTGCGCCCGAACCTGTGGGCGATCCGCCGGGTGTTCTACCGCCGGGGGCTGTGGCCGAACCTCGCGAAGCTGATCGATGCCGAGGTCGGCTATGCGCGCGACGACTACGAGCGCGCGGACCTGTTGCTCGAGAAGGCGCGGATCTCCGCCTATCGCATGAATGACACCGCCGAGGCGCGTGCTGCGCTCGACGAGGCGGTGCGGATCGCCCCGACGCATCAAGGCGCACTGCTCGAGCTCGAGCGCATCGCCGCGAAGGCGGATGATGCCGCCGCGTTACTCGACGTCTGGGAGCGGCTCGCGGAGGCCGTCGAATACCCGGCGCGCAAGATCGCCTACTGGGTCGAGGTCGGGCGCGCGGCGGGCCGTGGCCCGGGCGCCGACGTCGAGCGTGCCCAGGAGGCGTTCGCGAAGGCGGGCGAGCTCGCCGGCACGACCAGCAACGGCGAGCGAGTCGCACGCGAGCGGCTGCGCGTGCTCGAAGCCATCGGCACGCCGAGCGACGTGTCCGCCGCGATCGACGCGCTCGCGGCAGTCGTGCTCGCCGCGTTTGGCCCGGCGGGTCCCGGCGAGGCCGGCAACGCATCGAGCCCCGAGCGCAGCGACCGCGCGACCGCACTTCGCCTCGAGCTCGTCGCGTTGCGCCGGCGCCAGGCGCAGCTCGTGCGCGCGGATGCACCGGAGAAGGCGTGGGAGCTGCTGCAACAGGCGAGCGCACTCGCGCCCGGCGAGTCGATCGTCCTGTCGGATCTGACCGAGCTCGCCGAGGAGCTCGGTCGTTACGACGATCTCGCGGAGCTGGTGCAGAGCTGGCAGGCGGTCGAGGCCGATCCTTCGCGCGGGCTCGCGCTGTCGATCCGTCGCGCCGATGCCCTGTTGCGCGGCGGCCAGCGCGACGAGGCGCGTGCGTTGCTCGCGTCTCTCGAGGCGACCGCACCTGGGTTCGTCGTGCTTGCATCTGCGGCGGAGCGCGACGCGCTTACCCGCGAGGTGCCCGGCGCCCAAGGCGGCCTCGGCGACGCGGCCGAGCTCGTCAAGGTCTACCTCGGCGCCGCGAGTGCGAGCCTGCTCGGCACCTGGCTCGGACCGGGACAGCCCGCGCAACCCGATCCGGCGGCCGCCGCGGCGCTATACATCCAGGCAGCCGAGCTGATCGCGTACGAGGTCGGCGCGCCCGACGCGTACGACGAAGCGAAGGCCGCGCTGGGCAAGGCACTGGAGGCCGTGCCGGATCACCGCGGCGCGATCGAGGCGCTCACCGAGCTCGATGATTCGTTCGGTCATGTCGCCGAGGCGCTGGACCGCCTGCGCAACGCGGCCAGCGCCACGCCGCACAAGCGGCCGATCCTCGAGCGCGCGATCCGGCTCGCGCGCGGCCACGGCGACCTCGACGCGGTGCTCGCTCTCGAGCGCGAGCTGGTCGAGCTCGCTCCTGAAGAGCTCGCGCTCAAGTGGCGGCTCGAATCGACGTTGAGTCAGCTCGGCAAGGACGACGAGCGGGCCGAGCTGCTGGTCCGGATCTCCGGCGAGGAGACGGAGCCGAACCGCAAGGGCACCGCGTTGTTCGCGGCGGCGCGGCTGCGCGAGCGGGCGGGCGCGGTCGAGGCCGCGACGGAGCTGTATCGTCAGGTGCTCGACGTGTGGCCCGGGGATACGTTCGCGCGCGAGTCGCTCGTCGATCTGCTGCGCGCGCAGGAGCGCTGGCCCGAGCTCGTCAAGGAGCGCCGCGCCGAAGCCAAGGCGTTGCCCGACGGTCCGGCCGCCCGCCGCGCGCTGCGCGAGGCCGCCTGGGTCCTCGAGGTTCGCCTCGGCGAGGCCGGCGAGGCCGCCGAGGTCTACGACGAGTGGCTGGTGCGCGTGCCCGACGACCGCGCCGCGATCGAGGGCCAGGCGCGGATGCGCGCGAAGCTCGGAGATCACGACCGCGAGGTCGCGGCCCGCGCCGCGCTCGCCGAGCTCGAAGGCGCAACCCCTGCGACTCACTACCTGCATGGTCGTGCGCTCGAGAACGCGGCTCTCGCGGCAGGCCCGACCTCGGGGCCGAGCTCCGAGGCCGACGAGGCCGCGGACGTCTACCGCAGCGTGATGGCGGCCGACGAGGCCGAGCCCAGCGTCGCGAGCATCGCGGCCGCCCTCGCGCTCGGTGAGCTCGCGGTCAGTCGCCGTGACACGATCATGCGCGTCGAATCAACCGCGGCGCTCGCCGGCAAGACCACGGACTCGCGGCTCGGCGCCGCACTCGCCGAGGATAGCGGCTGGATGTACGCGCTGGTGCTCGAGGACTTCGACCGCGCCGCGCAATCGTTCGAGGCCGCGATCGCGCTCGATCCCGGCCAGCGCGGCGCGCAGCTCGGCTCGGCCCTGGTCGCCGCCCGGCGCGGCGAGCCGGCAGCGCTCGCCGCCGCGTTCGAGGGGCTGTCCGCGACGATCCAGATGCCGGGGGCCGCGGCCGCGCTGCTGTTGCGCTCGGCCGCGCTCGCCGCCGCGAACGGCGATGTCGACGCCGCGAACCAGCGCGTGGCCGCCGCCCGGCTCGCCGCGCCCGATGACGCGAGCGCGTTGTTGGTCGTCGCCGAGACCGCCGCGGTCCCGGCGGTCGACGCGACGGATCCCTTCGCCGCCGTCGATCCCTTGCTCGCGCGCGCCGAGGTGCTCGAGATGCGCGGCGCGCTCGCCGATGATCCCAAGGCACGCTCGTCGTGGGACCTCGAGCGCGCCGAGGCACTCGAGCTCGCGGGGCGGCTGCGCGAGGCCGGCGTCGTCGTCGCGGGTGTGCTCAAGACCGATCCAGATGACCTGCGCGCGCTCGGGGCGCTGCGCCGGATGTCGGCGCGCGCCGGCGACAAGGCGACGCTCGCGCAGGCCAGCTTCGCGCTTGCCCGCGTGCTCGGCGATACGTCCGCCAAGCTCGAGTTGCTGCGCGAGGCCGCGGCGATCTTCGACGGGCCTGGGCTGCCATCGAACAAGGACTATGCGGTGGCAGCGCTCAAGCGGATCGTCGCGCTCGAGCCCGGGGCGCCCGAGCTCGGCCGCTTGCTCGAGTTGTTGCGCGAGCGCGCCGACGTCCACGCGTTGATCCACGTCGTCACCGAGCGGCTGGTCTGGCTCGAAGGCGAGGGCGGTGACGAACGTCACGCACGCATGGCGCCGCTCCTGCTCGAGCGCGCGACCTTGCTGCACGGCCTCGGCGATCAGGTGGGTGCGATGGGCGACCTCGACGTGTTGCTCGATGGTCTGCCCGACCACGTCGAGGCGCTCCGGTTCCGCGCCGAGCTCGCGCTCAACGCGGGTGATGTCGAGACCGCCGTGAGGTCGTGGCGGCGCTACCTCCAGGTCGAGAAGCTGCCGGCCAAGCGACACGAGATCGAGCTGCAGCTGGCCCGCGTCCTCGACGAGAAGTCCGGCGACGTGGCAGGGGCGATCGAACAGCTCGAGCGGGTCGTCGAGGGGACCCCAGATGATCCGCAGCTGCGCGAGCGGTTGCTCGGGTTGTGCATCCGGAACAGCGATTGGGAGCGCGCGATCCGCGAGCTCCGCCAGATCATCCGGTTGCGGCCGGCCCAGCCCGACAAGGCGCGCGAGGAGCTCCGGCTCGCCCAGTTGTTGCGCGACAAGCTCGGCGATCGCGGCGCGGCACGGATGTCGCTCGATCGCGCTCGCGCCCTCGATCCGCTCAACCTCGACGTCGTGCGCGAGCTTGCGGATCTACTCGATCCTCCGGTACGCGCGCAGATGCTGCTCGGCGCGGCGACCAGCCTGCGCAGCGCCGTCCTCCACAATCCGCGCAACGGCCAGCTCTACGAACGGCTCGCGCAGATCAACGCCTGGCAGGCGGACGTCGACGCGCGCTGGGTCGCGCTGGTCGCCGTCGAGATGCTCGCGACCCCGACGGTCGATCAGCGCCAGGTGCTCGCGCAAGGCCGGCAACAGCTGGTCACGCCAGGACGGGTCAGGCTCGACGAAGTGTCGCGGAACGTGTTGCGTGGCTCGTTCGGCGGCCCGCTCGCGGAGCTGTGGCGCGCGATCGCACCGGCGGTCCAGGTCTCGACCGGGGTCGACATCGTCAAGCTCGGCTTCGCTCGTGGCGACAAGCTCGCGATCAAGAAGCTCGCAGACCGGTATCAACCCGTCGCCGACGCGCTCGCGACGTTCGGGCTCGATGACGTCGACGTCTATATCAGCGCCGGCCGGAGCGGGTTCGCGCGCGCGCTCGCCGGCGACACGCCGATCTTGTGCCTGGGCGCCGATGTCGCGCTGGCGACGATGCCCCAGCACCGCTTCGCGCTCGGCCGCGCGGTCGCGAGCATCGCAGAGGGCGCCGCGACCCTCCCGGAGCTTCACGGCAACGAGCTCGAGTGGACGCTGGTCGCCGCGCTCCGCGCAGCGGAGGCGCCGGTCCCGGCGGCCCTCGCCGAGCATGTCGCCGATCAAGATGCCGCGATCGGCGAGCGCGCGAAGACCTTGAAGAAACAGTTCTCGCGCAAGGCGCGCAGTGCGGTCGTCCAGATCGCGACGCAGCACAAGGCCGGGATCGAGGACGTCGCCGGGTTGCGTCACGCCGCGACCGCGGTGGGCCATCGCGCGGGGCTCACCTGGGGCAGCGACCTCGCGGTCGCGCTCGCGGTGCTCGACGTCGGCAAGGGGGGGCGCACGCTCGTCGACAGCGTGCCGGCACTCGAGCTCGTAGCCTGGTCGGTCTCGGAAGAACACCTGAGGCTCCGCGCCAAGCTCGGCATCGCACTCAAGGGGACGCGATGACCGACCCGAAGAGTCCGGGCAAAGGCGGCACCCACAAGCCGTTTCTCGGCGACACGGAGATGTCGAACGAGCTCGATGCGTGGGACTCGATGTTCGACAACCTCCACGGTGGCCCCGAGGCAGCCGCGACGGCCGGCGACGAGCCCGTGATGGAGTGGCCGGCGCCGGCGCCTGCGTCGAAGCCGAACCGCGCCCCCGACGCGGCGCTCGCCGCGCCGGATCCTGCCGGCGAGGGCGTGCTCGATCAAACCCATCTCGATCTCCGGGCCGCGCCCGCTCGCGCGACCACGTTCACGAAGGACCCGGCCGACGTCGATCCGATGGAGACCGATTTCTCCGAGATCGGCGCGGCGGGCCCCCCGAGCGCGCTCGGTGTCTTCCTCGGCGCGGCGGGCCCCCCGAGCGCCCTCGGCACGACTCCGGCGAAGCGGCCCACCACACACGATGGCTACGACGACGCGCCGCAGGTGGTCGACGAGGAGGATGTCTACACCTCGGCGTCGCGCCCGAACGTCGCGATCGGTCCCGACGATGCCGACTTCGCGATCGACGAGCCCGCGCCGCCGCCGCGACCGATGCCGCCAGTGCCACCGCGCCGGACCGGACCCGCGATCATTCGTCGCGCGACGCCGGTCGCGGTACCGCTTGCCAACTACGCGCCACAACCGTCGCAGGTCGAGGAGGACTCGCCGTTCGGCGAGAATACCCGCGTCGCCGACTACCACGAGATGGCGTCGGCGCGCGCCGAGGCGCGCTCGAAGGCGCCGACCGCGCCGCCGCCGATCGCGCTGCACGAGACAGCGCCGCAGCCGCTGATCGACGAGGACGACTACGCCGACATCGAGATCGGCGCGGACGCGAGCGATGCGGCGGCCGAGACCACACCGCCGCCCGAGGCTGCGGCGACGCCGCGCCGCACCGCCGCACACGTGGTGCGCCGCCCCGAGAAGAGCACCAAGCAACCGATCGTGGCGCGCGAGCGCCCCTCCGACGCGGTGGTCGAGGTCGTCGAGCGCCTGACGACCGACGAGCCCGCTGGCGAGGACGACTTCTCCGACGTGGCGGCCGCCGTGGGCGCCGAGGATGACCTCGCGATCGCCGAGATGATTCCGCGCCGCCGGCCCGAGACCCCGCCGGGCGGGTCCGACATCGTCCCGCTCCGCTCGCCGACGCCGGATGACTCGAGCCTGGACGTTGCGCTCGACGAGATCGTGGACGCGGATGACGACGACGCGCACGAGACCATCACGATGTCGGTCGATGACGTGCTGTCGGAGGAGGACGCCGACGAGCCGGTCGCCGCGCCGACCAGGCTCGACGTGCAGCGCGCCCGCACGCCCACCCCGAGCGACGACGGCAGCGACGATCTCGACTTCGGGGTCGAAGCGAGCGAGCCCGAATCGCCTCCGGTCGAGGTCGAGGTCGAGTCCGCCGATCCGACGCGCACGCTCTACGGTCTCGGCGCCGTCGGGATGGCCGCGCGGAGTCAACCGCAGCTCGAGACGTTCGACGGCGCCGCCGCGCCGCGATCCGGCCGGCAGTACGCGCGGATGCAGACCCCGCTGCCGGTCGGGGAGGAGGGCTCCGAGGTCGAGCCCTCGTTCGATTTCGAAGCGATCCAGCTGCCCGAGCAAGTCCAGCCGCTGCCCTCGAACCAGCTCGATGAAGATGCCGCGCGCACGCTCGAGATCCTCGAGCGCGAGCTCGCGACCGTCGACGAGACCGCGGCGTCCGCGGCGCTACGGATCGAGGCCGCTCGGCTGTGCGAACGGCTCGGCGAGATCGACCGCGCGCGCGCCCACTACGATGCCGCGCTGCTGGCGGATCCGCGCGCGACCGCCGCGCTCCGCGGCCTGCGCCGGATCGCGCGCGCGTGTGGCGACCTGATCGAAGCGACGCGCCAGCTCGACGCCGAGCTCGCGGTCGCGGGGGCGCTCGAACGCCGCCCGCTCGCTCATTACCGGATCGATCTGCTGCTCGCGAGCGGCGAGCAAGATCTCGCGCGGGTCGCCGTGGGCGAGATCCTCGACAGCGCGCCCTCGGACGTGCGGTCGTTGCTCGCCCAGCTCGAGCTCACGTTCCTCGACGGTCGCGCCGAGGAGTTCGGTGGCGCCCTCGAGCAACTCGCGCACGCCGTCAGCGATAACGAGCTGCGGGCGGTGGTGCAGTCCGCGCGCGGCATGCTCGCGGCACACCACCATGACCGCGCGGCGGCCGCGGTGTGGTTCGCTTCGGCGGCCGAATCCGATCCGACCTCGCTCGGCGCGCGGCTCGGCGCGATCCGCCAAGCGGTCGGCCGGATCGCCGAGTCGGGCTTGCCCCGGCCGGGCAATGCTGCCGAAGTCCAGCGCGGTGTGGACGACGGCGACTCGGCTGCGAGCGCGCTGCTCGATCTCGCGCGCCAGGTCGAGACCTCCGATCCCGCGACCGCCGCGGCCCTCGCGCTCCGCGCGCAGCACTGGACCCATTCGGCCACCGCGATCGCCGCGGCCAGACTCGCGACCTCCGCGATGCCGCACGAGCCGCTCGTGCTACGGATCGCCGCCGAGTCTGCGACCGCCGCCGGCGATCCGGTCGCCGCGGGCATCGCGTTCGAGGCGTGGGCCGCGTGCGAAGGCGCCACGCCGACCGAGCGTTCGTACGCCGCCGCGCGCGCCGCCGAGCTCGATCCAGCCCGCGGCGCCGAGTTGTGGCGCGCGGCGATCACGCACGATCCAGGCGACGATTACGCCGCCCAGCAGCTGCGCACCGCGCACGTCGCCGCCGAGGCGACGCAGCGCTCGATCGACGTCGATCTCGAGGTCGCCGCAGATGGCGAGCGCGAGCGGGCGCGACTGCGTGCGGCGTTTCAATTGATCGGCCAGGGCCAGCTCGATGCCGCGACCGACCTGCTGCACAAGGGGCACGTCGATCGTCCCGAGTCGCTCGCGCTGACCGAGGCCCTCGCAGAGGCCCTCGCGGCCGCGGGTGACTGGAGCGCGCGCGCGAAGCTGCTCGCCGAGCTCGCCGCCGATCCGGGCGAACGCCTCGACCGCGAGGTCGCACAGCTGCGCAGCGCACTCGCCTGGGAAGAAGCGGTCGGCGCCGCGACGGAAGCGAGCTCGGTGGACGCCGACGAGCTCCAGCGCACCACGGCCGCCGCGCTCGACGCCTGGAGCCGCGTCCTCGATGGCGCGCGTGGCAACTCGCCGGCCGCGCACGCTGCCGCGATCGTCCTCGCGCAGCGGCTGGGCGATCGCGACGTCGTCAACGAGGTGCTGCAACGCGCCCAGCAGGCCGAGGCCTCGCCGTGGGGCGCGGCTAGCCTCGGGTTGCGCCGCGCCCGCGCGATGCTGGCGAGTGGCACCGATCAGGCCGACCAACACGTGCGCGACGCCACCGAGGCGATCCTGCGTGAGACCAGTGGACTGGACGATCCGCGTCGCACGGCGTGGCTCGTGCTCGCCGCCGCGCGGCGCTCCGAGCTCGGCGATGCGGCGCTCGCGCTCGAGGAGCGAGCGAACCTGCTCGGCTCGACCGCCGAGGCCGGGACGCTGCGGCTGCGTGCCGCACAACTCGCGCTCGATGCCGGGGATGCCGCCCGCGCCACCACGCTGCTCGCGCAAGCCGAGCGCGCGTTCCCACAGGTCGGGATCATCGCGGACTTGCTCGCCGCGGCCCGCCGGCGCTCGGGCGATCGGCCGACGACGCGCGCACACACGCCGAGCGGCATCC
>JBDTEH010000122.1:0-26476 GCA_039922635.1 Kofleriaceae bacterium
GCTCGGTTCGTCGTGCTGTCGATACGTTGCCATTCCGGATCGACCGCGGTTTGTAGTGCCGCAAACAGCGCGGACCATCGTCCTCGTTTGGACCACCGGTCGAAACGATTGAACACCGTCTTCCAAGAGCCGAAATCGCTCGGCAGATCCCGCCAAGGTATGCCGGTGCGACGCCACCAGACGACCGCTTCGAAGCATCGGCGATCATCGTTCCCCGGCCGCCCTCGTCGAGGATGCCGCGCGAGGATCGTAGCTGCGCGCGCCCATTGCGGGTCGTTGATCCACGCTCGTGTAGCCATGCCGGTGTTCGATCACGCCAGCGATCACTCGTCTACGTTTTGATGTGCGTACGACTCAACCGATCGAAACCAACCGATTTGATTCAGGGACAGGCCCTAACCGCGGATCCCGACGGTCACGGTCCCGCGCTCGGTCCGCACTCGGTCATGCAGTACGTATCGTCGGGCGCGCACGTCGGGATCGCGGTGATCTCGAGATCCGCGACCTGGCTGCCGTTCGAGCTGATCGCGACCTCGAGCTGGTAGGGATTACCCTCGACCGCGGCGGTCGTCGCAGAGGTCGGGCACACCGCGACGTTCGGCATCGCGTTGAGATCGACCGGCTGCTCGGGTGCGGCCCAGCCATCGCCGGTCGCGGTCACGTACAGGGTGCGCTCGTCGAGCCCGATCACGCGGTTGGTCGCGAGGTCGCGTAACGAGCCGGTCGCGTCGAGATCGCAGGTGTCGTCGGAGTGAACGCGCGCGCCCACGAGCAAGATGTGGCCGCCCTGCGGCGCGCGCATCAAAGGCACGGGATCGCCGTCGTGCAGCGTGATCAGGTTACCGCTGCCATCGGCGGCGACGAGCTCGGCTTCGAGCCCGTCCGTGGTTCCTCCGGACCCGCCCGGACCACCGCCAAACGCGCCCGCGTCGGGGATCGCGCACTGCTCGTGGGTGGGCGCCGGGCACGCGGCGACCGACCCGAGGAGCGCGAGCACCACGACCTTCAGAAGCACCCCACGTCTCCTGCGACCTTCGGGTAGTAATACACGAACGCGTTGCAGTGCTCGCTGGTCTCGACCTTGGGACCGAACGTGTAGCAGCAGTCGTTCGCGCCTTGAGGATCGGCGGCGTTGACCGCGTCGCAGCCGGCCTCGGGCGGGCTCCACTGGTAGTCGCACTGCCACCACACGCCGCCGGTCTGGGGCAGCTGGACGTCGAGGCCGGTCGCCATCGTCGGCTCGCTCCAGTTCGTGTTGTCGTAGAACCGCTGCGAGTCGTCGGGCTTGGTCGTCGACGTGCCGTCCCATCCCCAGATCTGGAACCGGGTGCCGCGCGAGTGAAAGTGCCCGTTGGCGCCGACGACGGTGTGCTCGCCCGGTGGCAGCGCGCACGCGCCGGAGTAGTGGGGTGTCGGGTTGCTCTCGCACACGCGGATGTTCTGCTGGGTCGCGAACAACGTGCCGAGCTCGATCGTGTCGCCGTCCTTCGAGCGATAGAAGTTGATGCAGCCGCGGCCGACCCATGGCGTCACCTGATCCGTCGCGTTGACGTAGTGGATCTGCAGCATCAACATCTCGCCGGGGTGGAACCGCGCGGCGACGCCCGGCGGGAGCTTCCAGTCGAGCGTCTGCTGATCGGGCGCCGACTGCTGCGAGTTCGCGACCAGTGGCCAGTCGGCCCAGTTCGCGGACTTCCAGCACTCGGGGTGGTCGGCGCCGCGGATCACCGTGCCGTGCACGCTGCCCATGTCGACCGGCGAGCCCGCCGACGGGTCGAGGTCCACGATCGTCTTGACCCGGAACACGGTCATGTGGTGGCTGCCGGGGTTGAGCGCGAGCGCGGTGTGGTCGATCCACAGGTCCGCGCCGTTCGCGACGTCGGGCACCTGGAAGAAGTAACAGTCCTGGACCTCGGCGCTCGACGCGACTGGAAACTCCGGCGTCCGGATCCAGAAGCCCTCACTGGGCTCGACGGTATCGAGGATCCACGGCTCGACCGGGTCGAGGTTGTCGCCACACGCGGCGAGCACGATCAGCAAGGCAACGAGGCGCACGCGGCCGCAGTTTGCAGCACACGTGCCACGATAACCACGCGAATCAGCGCGGGTCCGCCGCAGGTTTTCGAGGTTTGCCACGTGGCCGTGACACGGTTGTCAGTGCCGCGTCGCGAGGTGACGAAACGGCTGGACCGCCTCGAGCTGGGCGGCCGTGCGGAACAACAGATCCTCGCGCCCGTACGCCGCGGCGAGTTGCACGCCGATCGGGAGGCCCTGGCGGTTGTGGAACAGCGGCACCGAGCAGGCCGGCTGCCCCGTGGCGTTGAACAGCGCGGTGAACGGTGCGAAGTCACCGGCGTTCATGATGCCCTCGAGCGGATCGTCGCCGCGCGACGCGAACGTCCCGAGCGGCATCGGCGGCGAGGTCACGGTCGGCGTCAGCCACAGATCGTAGCGCTCGAAGAACGCGCTGATCTTGCGGGTCACGCCGTGCATCCACGTCCACGCGGCCGCGTATGCGGGCGCCTTGATCATGCGGCCGAGCTCGGAGAGCGCCCAGGTCAGCGGCTCGACCTCGTCGGGCGTGACCGCGCGGCCGATCAGCTGCGCGACCTCGTCGATCCGGGTCGTCACGCCGACGAACCACAGCGTCAGGAAGCGCGGCACGAACTCGGGATCGTAGGTCTCGGGAATCTCGGCGAGCTCGACATGATGGCCGAGGTCGGCGAGCAGGCGCGCCGCGTAGCGCACGGCCTCCACGCAATCGGGATGCGATTCGTCGACGCCGCCCTGCACGTTGATGTGGCGGGTCGCGAACGCGATGCGCAGCGGCTTCGGCGGCACCGCGAGCTCCGTGAGGTACGGCGAGAGCTGGGCGGGCGCGGTGTACGGATCGCCGGGCATCATGCCGGCGATCACGTCGAGCACCGCGGCGGAATCCCGCACGCTGCGCGCGACGACGTGCTCGCACACCAGCCCGGCGTCGCCCGGCGCGGGAGACATCGACACGCGCCCGCGCGAGGGCTTGAGGCCGAACAGCCCGCAGCAGCTCGCCGGGATCCGGATCGAGCCGCCGCCGTCGTTGGCGTGCGCGATCGGCACCATCCCGGCGGCGACCGCGCAGGCCGAACCGCCCGACGAGCCGCCCGAGCCGCGCGTTAGATCGTACGGGTTGCGGGTCGGCGGCCACGCGAGCGGCTCGGCGGCCGGCACGATGCCGAGCTCGCTCGTGTTCGACTTTCCGATGATCACGAAGCCGGCGCGCTTGAGCGCCGCGACCAGGTGGCTGTCGTCGGGCGGGGTATAGCGCGCGCGCTTGAGCGGCAGCATCCCCATCGCCTGCGGCACGCCGCCGACCGTCGCGCCGAGGTCCTTGATCAGGATCGGGACGCCGCGGAACGGGCCGGGCGGTGCGGCCTCGCAGGTCGCGCGCGCCTCGTCGAACATCGGCACGATCACGGCGCCGAGCTCGGGGTTCGCGCGCTCGATCCGCGCGATCGCGGCGTCGACGAGCTCGCGAGGGGTCGCCGCCCCGGTGCGGATCAACTCGGCTTGCGCGGTGGCATCGAGGTCTGCGAGGTCCATTCCGGCCAAGGGTAAACGTGTTATGCCCCGCACGTGCAACCCAACCTCGCGGGCAAGCGCGCCTTGGTCACCGGCGGCGGCCGCGGCATCGGCGCCGCCTGCGCGCGGGAGCTGGCGGCGGCCGGGGCGCACGTCGTCGTGTGCGGGCGTGGCGCGGCCGACCTCGAGGCGGTCGCCCAGGCGATCGGCGGAGAGGCGTTCGTCGTCGATCTGCTCGATCGTGCGGCGAGCGATGCGGCGCTGGCCAAGCTCGGCGCGGTCGATATCTTGATCAACAACGCGGGCGCAGCGGCGAGCGCCGCGCTCGACAAGACCACGGACCAGATGTGGGACCGGATCCTCGAGCTCGACGCGACCTCACCGTTCCGCGTCGTGCGCGCGCTCGCGCCCGCGATGATCCGCGCGGGGTGGGGCCGCGTGATCAACATCGCGTCGAACGCCGGCGTCTCGGGCTACGGCTACACCGCGGCGTACTGCGCCGCGAAGCACGCGATGGTCGGGTTCACCCGGGCACTCGCGATCGACCTCGCGCGCACCGGGGTCACGATCAACGCGCTGTGCCCGGGCTGGGTCGATACCGCGCTCGCCGGCGAGGCGGTCGCGCGGATCGCCGACAAGACCGGACGCAGCCTGGCGGAGGCGAAGCAGACGCTCGAGCAGATGAGCCCGCAGCGCCGCATGATCGAGCCCGCGGAGGTCGCGCACGCGGCGGTGATGTTGTGCGCGGAGGCCGCGCGCGGCATCCACGGTCAGACCCTCGTGATCGACGGAGGAGCGATTCTCAAATGACCACCGAGCTCGTGATGTTGGAAGGCCCCGTGCCGCGCGGCTACGCCGATGCGCGGATCGGGTATGGCAGGACGCTGCACGTGGCCGGGCAGGTCGGCTGGAAGGACGGCGTGTTCGTCGCGCACGACCTCCCGGGCCAGTTCGCGCAGACGCTCGATAACATCCTGGCGGTGCTCAAGGCCGCGCACGCGCATGTCGAAGACATCGCCTCGATGACGATCTACGTCACCGACATCGCCGCGTATCGGGCGGCGCGCAAGACCCTCGGTCCGATCTGGCGCGAGCGCCTCGGGAGCTACTTTCCGGCGATGGCGCTGGTCGCGGTGACGGCGCTGGTCGAGCCCGACGCGCTGGTCGAGATCCAGTGCGTCGCCCACCTGGAGCACGCCGAATGACCCACGCGATCGAGTTGCGGCCGACGACGTTTCACTTCGAGCTCGCCAGGGGGGTCGCGACGATCACGCTCGATCGTCCGGATCGGCTCAACGCGCTCACGTTCGAGAGCTACCACGAGCTCGCGGACACGTTCGAGCGGCTCGATACGCTCGCCGAGGTCCGGGCGGTCGTGATCACGGGCCGCGGCCGCGGGTTCTGCAGCGGCGGCGACCAGGACGACATCATCAAGGAGCTGCTCGGGCGTGACACGCCGGCGCTCGTCGCGTTCACGCGCGTGACCGGCCGGTTGATCGAGGCGATCCGCGCGTGCAAGCGCCCCGTGATCGGAGCGATCAACGGCATCGCGGTCGGCGCGGGTGCGGTGATCGCGGCGGCGTGCGATCTGCGGATCGCAGCGGCGAACGCCAGGTTCGGCTTCATCTTCCCGAAGGTCGGGCTGTGCGGCGCGGACATGGGCGCGACCTACTTGTTGCCCCGCCTTGTCGGACTCGGTCACGCGAGCGAGCTGCTGTTGTTCGGCGACGTGATCGATTGCGACCACGCCTATCGGATCGGCCTGGTCAACCGGATCGTCCCCGACGGTGAGGCCGCGGTGAAGCTCGCGCAGGAGTGGGCCGCGCGGCTCGCAGCCGGCCCGGCGTTCGCGCACAGCATGACCAAGCAGATGCTCGAGAGCGAGCACACGATGGCGCTCGCCGCCGCGATCGAGGCGGAGGCGCAGGCGCAGGCGCTGTGCATGCAGCATCCCGACTTCGCCGAGGCGCACGCGGCGTTCAAGGACAAGCGCCCGGCGGGGTTCGCCGGCGCCCCGGGCGAGGACTGACCGGCCCGATGCGGCTCTCGCACGAAGATCTGCCGATGTTCTTCGAGCCGGTTCACGCCGAGCTCGGCGCTCGGCTCGTGGCCGCGGGCGGCGCGATCGCGGCGGCCGAAGCCGCACCCGACGAGGCCGCGCGCGACCGCGCCGCGGTCGCAGCGCTCGCGAAGGCCGGGCTGTTCGAGCTCGTGGCGCCCGCGTATGACCCGGCGGTCGCGGTCAAGGTCGACAGCCGGTCGCTCTGTCTCGCGCGCGAGTTGCTCGGCTACGTCTCGCCGCGCGCCGATTCGATCTTCGCGGTCCAGGGCCTGGGCGTCCACGCGCTGCTGCTCGCCGGCACGCCGGAGCAGCGCGCCGAGGTCCGTGGCTACGCGCGCGGCACCGCGATCGCGGCGTTCGCGTTGACCGAGCCCGAGGCCGGTAGCGACGTCGCCGCGATCCAGACCCGGGCGGTGCCCGTCGGCGGCGGCTATCGGCTCGATGGCGACAAGCTGTTCATCTCCAACCTCGGGCTCGCCGATCACGCGACCGTCGTCGCCTCGACCGACCCCGGGGCCGGCGCGGGCGGCCTCACCGCGTTCTGGATCCCGCTCGATACGCCCGGCGTGACCGTGCGACCGCTGACCGCGATGGCGCCGCATCCGATCGGTGCGCTCGAGCTGCGCGGCGTCGTCGTGCCCGCGAGCGCGCGGATCGGTGAGGCCGGGCAGGGCATGAAGCTCGCGATGCGGACGCTCGATGCGTTCCGGGTCTCGGTCGGCGCCGCGGCCGTCGGCATGGCACGCCGCGCGCTCGACGAGGCTACCCGGTTCGTCACGCACCGCGTGCAGTTCGGCAAGCCGCTCGGCGAGCAACCGCTGGTGCAGGCCCACCTCGCGGACATGGTCGTCGATCTCGATACCGCGCGGCTGCTCGTGTTGCGCGCCGCACATCGCAAGGACACCACCGACGAGCGGGTGACGACCGAGGTCTCGATCGCGAAGCTCGGTGCGACCGAGGCCGCGTCGCGCGTGATCGATCGCGCGGTGCAGCTGTTCGGCGGTCGCGGCGTGATGGCCGGCGCCGTCGTCGAACACCTGTATCGCGCGATCCGCCCGCTGCGCATCTACGAAGGCACGAGCGAGATCCAGCGCACGATCATCGGGCGAGCTCAGGTCGCCGCGTTCGCCCCCAAGCCCCAGCGGTGAAGCCATGACGCCCACGTTCGCCGACGATCTCAACCTTCCGGACTACTTCCTGTTCGAGCGCGAGCACGAGGGCAGGGGGGAGCGGATCGCCCTGCGGTTCGGCGAGCGAACGTGGACGTATACCCAGGTCGCGGATCGCGCGCGCTCGCTCGCGAGGTTCCTCGTCGCGGCCGGGCTGCGTCCCGAGCAGCGCGTGTACCTCGTGCTGCCCGATACGCCGGCGTTCGCGTGGAGCATCTTCGGCATCCTCGCCGCCGGTGGCGTGCTGTGCATGGGCAACCCGATCGCGCCCACCGAGGACCTGGCGTACGTGTGCGACTACATCAAGTGCGCCGCGCTGATCACCACCCCGGAGGTCGCCGCGCGGCTCGCGCCCGCGCTGGCCGCGCTGCCCAACCTGACGACGATCCTGCTCTCGCCCGACGCGGCGACCGGGACCGATCCGGAGGCTCCCGTCGAGGTTCCGGCCGAGGTCGTCCGGATGGGCCACCAGGCGCTGTCGCTCGACGCCGCGATCACCCGTGGCCGCGAGCTGACCGTGCCGCTGCCGAAGCTCCACCGCGATGACCCGGCGATCTGGTTGTTCACCGCCGGCTCGACCGGGCGGAGCAAGGCCGCGATGCACTCGCACCGCGACTTCGCGTTCAACACCGAGGTCTACGCGAAGGACACCGTCGGCTATCGCGAGGACGACATCGCGGTCTCGGTGCCGCGGCTGTTCTTCGGCTACGCGACCGGCACGAACCTGTGGTTCCCGTTCGCGGTCGGCGCGTCGGTCGGGTTGTTCAGCGAGCGGCCGACCGCGGAGTCGGTGACCGCGGCGATCGCGCGGTATCGCGCGACGATCGTGACCAACGTGCCGACGATGCTCGGCAAGATCCTCGATCTCGACGACGAGCGCCGCGCGCGCGGCGAGCCCGGCGTCGATCTGTCGTCGGTGCGGTTCCACCTTTCGGCCGGCGAGGCGCTGCCCGAGCCGCTGCTCCGTCGGTTCCAGGAGCGGTTCTCGACCGGCGGCGTCGAGGTCTACGATGGCATCGGCTCGGCGGAGATGTTCCACATCTACTGTTCGAACCGCCCCGGCGACATCAAGCCCGGCTCGCTTGGCCGCGTCGTCGCGGGCTACGAGCTCCGGATCCTGCCGGAGGAGGCCGACGCGCCGGGCGGCATACCGCTACCCGCCGGCGAGATCGGCGTGTTGTGGGTCAAGGGCGACTCGGTCGCGCACGGCTACTTCGGCGATCGCGACAAGAGCTGGAAGACCTTTCACGGCCACTGGTGCCGGACCGGCGACCTGTTCACGATCGACGCCGAGGGCTACCTGTACTTCTCCGGGCGCGCCGACGATCTGTTCAAGGTCGGCGGCGTGTTCGTCGCGCCCCGCGAGGTCGAGGACTGCCTGCTCGCGCACCCGGCGGTCTCGGTCGTCGCGGTGATCCCCGCCGAGGACCAGGGCCTGACCAAGCCCAAGGCGCTGGTCGAGGTTCGCCCCGACGCCCGTGCTCGGCTCGCGACGCCCGCCGATCGGGCAGCGCTCGCCGACGAGCTCAAGGCGCACGTCCAAGGTAAGCTCAGCAAGCACAAGTATCCCCGCTGGGTCGTGTTCGTCGATGATCTCCCGAAGAACGATCGTGGCAAGGTCGACAAGAAGACGTTGATCGAACGCGAAAAGCGTGGCGAGCTACCGAGTAGTTGATGGAACGCTTCCTCGCCCGCCACACCACCGCCTCGCTCGAACAACTCACCACGGGAAAGCGCGGCGTGATCGCGCTCGTGCCGGTCGGCTCGACCGAGCCGCACGGCCCACACCTCGGGCTCGGCACCGACGTCGTGATCTCCGCGGCCGCGTGCCTGCGCGCGTGCGAGTTGCTCGACAAGCGCGGCACGATGGTCGGGGTGATCGCACCCGCGGTCAGCTACGGCGTCACCGAGTGTGCGGCGGGGTTCCAGGGTGCGGTCTCGATCCCCGCGGCGGTGTTGACGCAGTACCTCGTCGCGATCGTCGAGGGCCTGCTCGCGAGCGGCGTGCGCCACGTCTGCCTCGTCAACAACCACCTCGAGCCTGCGCACGACGAGGCGGTGCGCGCCGCGATCGTCGGGCGTGACACCAAGGCGTCGGTCGCGTGCCCGTTGAGCAAGCGATGGGCGCGGACGCTCTCGGCCGAGTTCAAGAGCGGCCAGTGTCACGCCGGCCGCTACGAGAGCTCGATCATGATGGCGGCGGCGCCCGAGCTCGTCAACGAGCCGCTGCGCGCGCGCCTGCCGAGCGTGCCGATCAGCCTGTCGGACAAGTTGCGCGAAGGCGTGATGACGTTCGAGGCGATGGGCATGGAGGCGGCGTACGCCGGCGATCCGGCGCACGCCTCGGCCGCGGAGGGCGAGCAGTTGATCCAGCGGCTCGGCGAGATGGTGGTCGGCGAAGTGCTCGAAGCGCTCGGGATCAAACCCGCGAGCTAGGCGCAACGTTGTTCAGTTCGTAGCACCAGGCGAATCGGCGCTTGCGACACCGCGAGCGCTGTTACGATCTGGTCATGAGGGCGATCGCGCTAGCGTGCGTGTTGTTCGCGTGTGGACGTGCTCCGGGCGCGTCGAGTGATGCTGCGGGCGACAGCGGCGCTCCGGACGGCTCGGGCTCGGGCTCGGCGGGCGACGGTCTGCTCGTCCGCGGTAACCACATCACGTACGCGGCGACCGGCGCGAACTTTCATGGCCGCGGCGCGAACCTCCACGACGTGCGTTCGTGCGAGGCCTGCTCGTTCATGCCCGCGAACCCGGCGGGTGTCGATCGCTGGAGCGACGAGCTTGTCGATCACTGGCACGCGAACTTCATCCGGTTCCTGTTGTCGGCCAAGGCCGCGCCGTACAACGCGAGCGAGGTCCAGTGGATGAACCTGGTCGATGACCCGGCGTACCTCGCCGACATCAAGACCAACGTCGATCACCTGACCGCGAAGCCGGGCGTCTACGTGCTGGTCACGCTGTTCGCGGATCCGACGATCAAGGACAACACCGGCGACTTCGATAGCGAGTGGCCGTCGTCGCAAGGCGATTCGAACACGCGCTACACCAAGCTCGCCGAGACGTTCGTCGACAACTCGCACGTGCTGTTCGGCCTCACCAACGAGCCGCACACCGACACGGTGCAGCACGAGGCCGCGCTCGCGGCCGTCTACCAGAGCGCGATCGCCGCGATCCGTGCGGTCGAGGATGCGCACGGCGTCGCGCATCACGTCGTGATCGCGCAAGCGCCGCTCGGCTACGCGCGCGACGTGTCGTACTTCGAGGCCCATCCGCTGACCGGCGATCAGATCGCGTACGAGATCCACCCGTACAACATGGCGAGCGACTTCGCGTCGCTGATCACCGAGCCGAGCGCGACCGTGCCGATCATCATCGGCGAGTACGGCGAGGCAGGCGACATGACGATCAGCGACGTCCAGCAGATGTGGGCGGTCGCCGAGGCGGCCGAGGTGCCGTACATCGCGTGGAACTTCCACATGCGGTGCCCTCCGAATCTCTTGCAGGACACCACGAGTGACGGCTGCGGGCTCGATGCCTCGACCGGCTACGACTTCCCGCGTACGGCGTACGGGGACGTCGTGTTCACGCACCTGCAGACGCCGTGGTGACGGCGTCCTACGCGGGACGATGCCGGCGGTGCTACGGACGCCCCCCGGCCGCGAGGAGCCGCGCATGCCGCGCATCCTTGCTTCGCGGCGGCAACATCCTCGCCGCCGGTAGGCCGGGCGACTTCTCGCGCAGGAACATCGCGCGCGCGGACTTGTCGACCAGCGAGCACACGCTCGCGCCGGCGCCGACCGCGGCGAAGCAGGCGAGGGCACACGTGAACGCCGCGCCCAGCGCGCCGCCGAATGACAACAGCGCGAACAGCATGCCGCCGCAGAACAGCCCGACCGGGGCCGCGAAGATCAGCTTCATCGCGTGGCGCGTGCGCGCTTCGTCGCGAAAATCCCGCTCGCAGGCCGAGCAGCGCTTGCCAGCTCCGAACGGGTGGCTCGCACAGCGGGTCGTGCTGCAACGCCCGCAGGTCGCGACCGGCGCCTCGATGCACGCGACACAGCGACGCGAGCCCATGATCTAACTGTGCTCCCGTGACCGAAAATGACAAGCGCACCGATTTCGGTGCGCGTTCTCACATAAGTGGCCCGAACCAGCCGGGGCTACTCCTTGAGGCCGTGCTTGCCCTTCACCTGCTCGAGCACCTTCTGGTACTCGAGATCCCACGCCTGCGAGCCCTCCTCGAGGTTCTTGATCCGGTCGCGAACTTCTTGGTCGATCTGCTCGTCGACCGCCATGTGCTTCTTGCAGATGTCCTTGATCTTGCGGCGCAAGATCACGTCGTCCGCGAACACTTCATCGACGTGGCGCGACGCCATGAACGCCTCGAGCATCTGGTTCGCGATCCAGGACAGGCCCTCTTCACCGAGTCCGAATTCCTTCTGTTCGGCGAGTTGACGCTTGGTGCGGCCGAGGTGCGAGTACGGAAGCCCCCGGATCTCGAGGATGTCCTTGGCGCGCTCCGTCAGCTCCTTCTCGACCCGGATGTATTCCTTCAGGACGGCCGCGGCATCGAGCTGAGCCTCGTTGCCGTCGCTCACTTCGATATCACCCGCTTGTGTGAGCGACGTGATGATCTCCGAGGCGATGCTCTCGACCTTCCCTGGATACAGTCTCATTCTCGCGGCACTGTAGGGTCCGCCCGCTACACATGCAAGCCGCGCAGCACCCTCCGCGTGGACTTTTTTGCGTCCCAAAATGTGCACGATCGCAATCCTGATAGGCGTCACCGAAGCACCCGTGGTGCTCGCTGCAAACCGCGATGAAATCTACGCGCGACCCACGCGACCGCCCGAGCGACTGGGGCCGGGGCTCGTCGGAGGGCGCGATGTGTTGTCGGGCGGGACATGGCTCGCCTTGCACGCCACCGGACGGTTCGCGGCGGTGACGAATCAACGCGTGCTCGACCAGCCGCCGACCGGGTTGCGATCGCGCGGGCTCGCGGTGGTCGAGTGTGCGGACGCGGCCGATCAAGACGCGTACGTGCGCGCGCTCGACCCACGCGACTACGCGAGCATGAACCTGGTGTTTGGCAGTGGGAGCGGTGTGACGATCGCCTATCTGCGCCGTGACGATGGTGGTCGCGAGCTCGTACGGCTCGGTCCGGGCATCCACGTGCTGTGCAACGATCGGCTCGGCACCTCCGAGTTCCCGCGTGGCGACCGCCTGCGCGTCTCGATCGAGGCCGCGCTCGAGACCGGCACCGCCTGGCCTGCGCTGTGGCCGCGGCTCGCGCAGGCGCTCGGCGATCACCAGCGCGTGGCGCTGGCCGATACGCCGCCGTCGCCCGGTCTATCGCGCGAGGTCGCGAACGAGCTCACCGCGATCTGCATCCACACCGAGCTCTACGGCACGCGCTCGGCGTCGTTGGTGGCACTCGAGGATCACCGTGTCGCCGCGTACCGCGCGAGCGACGGACCGCCCGGCGAGACGGCGTTCACGGATCGCATGGCCTTGTTCGAGGATCCGGGTGAGTGATCGCAAGCGCATGCTCGTGGTCGCGGGCCTGGTCGTGCGCGACGGCCGGATCTTGATCACCCAGCGCGGTCCGGTCCAGAACCAGCCGGAGCTCGCGCTCAAGTGGGAGTTCCCGGGCGGCAAGGTCGAGCCGGGCGAGGCGCCGGTGGATGCCTTGATCCGCGAGCTCCGCGAGGAGATCGGCGTCACGGTCGAGGTCGGGCGGATCTGGGAGGTCCTGTTCCACGCCTACCCCGGGTTCGATCTGGTCATGCTCGTGTTTGCTTGCACGATCGTGCCCGTGACCAGCCTCGGTAGCCTCGACGCCGAGCCGCGCCCGCTCGAGGTCCACGACCTCGCCTGGGTCACCGCCGGGGAGCTCGCGGGGTGGGATATCCTGCCGGCGGACCGCCCCCTCGTCGAGCGATTGCGGACCGAAGGCCTGCCTGAGGTGACCCCCTGAATTGACCCGTTGGCGCGGGGGTGCCTACAATTCGCGTGATGGAAGGCCGCGCCAAGGTCACGAAGGAAGTCCTCTGCGAAGAGGCTCGCTTCATTCTCGCCAACGTCATGGCGGAAGCGAGGTACGGCCGCCAGAACCGGTACGACGATATTCGCCGGGTCTGCGAAGGCGCGGTGTCGATTCCGTTCGCGGAGTACATCGGGTTTCTCGAGAAGTCGGGATACCTCCGCCACGATCGCGCGAACGAATCGCTCGAGGTGTCACCGGAGGGCGAGACCGTGGTCAACGGTGGCAACCTCCAGGAGTTCACCGAGCGCGCCGTCAGCCACTTCAAGAAGCTGCGCCAGAGCCGCGCGATGGCGGTGCCGAGCGCCGCGATCCCGATGGGCACGCAGTCGGGCAGCTCGCGCGCGCCTGAATCCCGCAACGAGGGCTCGGCCGCACGGCCGCTCCCCGTCAAGGACTCCAAGGTCTCGAGCTCCGGGGGCCGGCCGACCGCGGCGGTCTCCGGGGAGATGTCGCAGGACGAGCCGCGCTACGAGAAGCTGGCGTCGATCGGCTCGGGAGGCATGGGCACGGTGTATCGCGCGCGCCAGATCGCCTTGAACCGCGAGGTCGCGCTCAAGGAGATCCGCGATCTGTTCGGGTTCTTCAGCGACGACCAGCGCAACGAGATCGTGCGGCGCTTCACCGATGTCGTGCGCGCGTGGGGCAACCTCGCGCACCCGAACATCCTGCCGATCCACGACGTCAACATCTGGGTCGAGTATCCGAACGTGGTCACCGAGCTCGCACCGAATGGTTCCGCACGCCGGTTGATCAACGACGCCGAGGACATCCCGGTCGAGCTGTCGTTCAAGTATCTGTTGCAGACGCTGCACGCGCTGCGCGCGGCGCATGCCCAGCGCGTCTACCACCGCGGCCTCAAGCCCGAGCAGCTGCTGATCGACGCGTACGGCAACGTCAAGGTCTCGGACTTCGGGTTCACCCGGATCGTCGAGCGCGATCACGCGGTGATCCGCCAGATCTACGTGGGCATGGGCAACGTCGCGTACATGGCGCCGGAGCTCTATACCGACCACATGTCGGCGGGCCCGCAGGGTGACATCTACGCGCTCGGGATCATCTTCTACGAGCTGCTGACCCGTAAACTACCCGGCCGCCGCTCGCCGATGCCGTCGCAGATCAACCCGTCGTTGCCGCGCGGGATCGATGACATCTTCGATCAGATGACGCGCGACGCGAAGAACGAGCGCTACGCGACGGTCGACGACATCCTCGACGACATCGACAAGCTCGAGGGCATGGAGCAGGTGCTCGGCCGCCAGAACCAGGTGCTGGTCGCCGATAGCCCCTTG
Organism: Kofleriaceae bacterium; assembly: GCA_039922635.1. Lineage (GTDB taxonomy): Bacteria > Myxococcota_A > Polyangia > Haliangiales > Haliangiaceae > JABFXX01. Next base: position 14,128 of record JBDTEH010000122.1, read on the forward strand.
CAGTCGATCAAGTTCCGCCCCGGTGCGGAGGAGCCCCTCGCCGGAACCCCGGTCGAAGGCGAGGACGGCGACGACAAGAAGGCCGGGCACCGGCCGTATTCGTTCCAGCAGCGCCGCAAGAAGGTTTGAGGCTCGCGGACGCGGGCCGTCCAGATCTTCAAGGTGCCAGGCTGAGCCCGAGGTCCTGCAGCTTCGCGATCAACGGCTCGGCGTCGCGCTCGTCGTTGTAGAGGTGCGCGGAGATCCGCACGAGCGGCTGGCCCGGCCAATCGACGATCGGCAGCTCGACATCGGCGCGCAATAGCCGCTCGGTCAGCGCGAGCGGTCCGGCCGGCACTCGCACCGGGATCGCGGCCATGCAGCCGAGGTGCTCGGCGGGTGCGAGGTGATGGCGCTCGTCCCCGCCGAGCGCCGCGATCACGCGGTCGCGGAGCGCGAGCACGAGCGCGTGATTGCGGGCGCGCGCGGCGGGCCAGTCGGCGACCGCGGCGATCGCGGCGGGCACGCACAGGTGAGGGGTCGGGTCGGCCGTGCCGGTCCAGTCGAGCTCCGCATGCAGCCGGTTCGCGGGCCCGTACTCCGGGGACGCGCCGTGCGAGGTCACCAGCGGGGCCACCGGGCCTCGCGCGACGAGGAAGCCGGTCGCCTTGGGCGCGCACAGCCACTTGTGGCTGTTGCCGGCGTAGTAGGTCGCTCCGAGCGCGGTGATGTCGAGCGCGATCTGGCCGGCGGCGTGAGCGCCGTCGATCACGACCTGGATGCCGCGCGCCGCGAGCGCCGGGACGAGGCGCTCGAGCGGGAACACCAGCGCGGTCGGGCTGGTCACGTGATCGAGCACGACGAGCCGGGTGCGCGGCGTGATGGCGGCGTCGATCGCGCGGACCATCGCGTCGGGATCGAACGGCAGCGCGATCGTGACGGTGACGAGGCGGGCTCCACGCGCGGCCGCGAGGCGCGCGAGCTGGTTGCGGACCGCGCGGTACGTGTGATTCGTCGTGACGATCTCGTCGCCGGACTCGAGCCGGCACGACCCGAGCGCGATCGCGACCCCGTGGGTGGCGTTCGGTACGAACACGAGGCGATCTGCGGGCGCGCCGACGAACGCCGCGAGCACCTCGCGCGCGTGGTCGATCAGCGGCTGCCAGGCCAGGCCGAAGAACCGCATCGGCGCGGCCTCGAGCTCGGTGCGCAGCCGGGTCGCCTCGGCGATCACGCTCGTCGGACAACCGCCGTACGAGCCATGGTTCAGGTGCAAGACCTCGGGGCTGAGGGCCCAGCGTTCGACGTTCACGCCGTGAGTGTAGGTGCGGGCCGTAGCGGTGCCTGGAAAATGATGGGGATCTGTCGTGGCGAGGCAATTTTGTCGTCGGTTTTTTTGGACCTGCGATCCGACGGGAGGAGATTGAGGCTATGGACACCGCCGCGCGCGCACGCCTGGACCGCTGGACGCAGTCCCTGTTCGACCAGGCCGAGCGCCTGATCGACCTCCCGGATCCAGATGGGCATGGAGTGGCGATGCCGGGGGATCCGGTGCGGCTCGTGTTCGCGCTGGTCGGGGGGACCCGGATCCCGGTGGAGGCGTCGGACGTGCTGACCGGCCTGACGCGCACCGTGCGCGATGCGCTGGCAGACGGCGAACACGTCGCCTGGCTCGCCGTCGGGACGCTGACGTACGCGGATCGGGACCAGCACCTCCACGTCGCACCGCTCGTGCTGTGGCCGGTCGCGCTCGTGATCGAGGCGGGCGTGACGAAGGTGATCGCCGCGCCGGACCGCGCGCCACGCGTGAACGATGCGCTCGTCGCGAAGCTCGCGGAGCTCGGCGTCGAGCTCGAGACCCGTCCCGAGCTCGATCTGGTCGAGGTGCTGACCTCGGCGGAGGCGCTGTGCACCGGCGACCGGCCCGGCTGGCACGTCGAGCACAGCGCGCGGCTCGCGGCGTTCTCGTTCGCCGAGCTCGATCTCTGGAAGGACCTGGTCGCGCGCGACCTCACGGGGCCCGATGCGAGCGTGCCGCTGCAGTGGTTGCTGGGCGAGCTCGCCCCACCGGTGCTGGCCAAGCCCGCGGCCGCGAACCACGTGCGCGAGCTGGTGTTGCCGCTCGATGCGGATGGTTCGCAGGTCGCGGTGGTCACGGCGGCGGCGGCGGGCGGATCGTTCGTCGTGCAGGGCGCGCCGGGGACCGGCAAGTCGCAGACGATCGCGAACCTTCTGGTCCAGTGCGCCAGCCAGGGCATGTCGGTGCTGGTGGTCAGCGACCGGATCGCGGCGCTCGAGGCCGTACACGCACGGCTCGCGTCGGTCGGTCTCTCCGAGGTGTGCTCGGTCGCGGGCCACGCGATCGAGAGGACCTCGCGCCCGCACGTCAACGCGCCCGCCGGCGCCGCGGTGGTGCGCACGCGCCTCGCCGAGGTCGCCGCCACGCTCGACGCGCACGCCGACGCGATGCATGGCAACTCGCTCGGCTTCACGATCCACGAGGTGATGGCGCGGCTGGTCGAGCTCCGCACCACGCCGCGCGCGGCGCTCGCCGAGCCCGATGCGGCCTCGCTCGATCGCGGGACGTTCGACCGTCGCAAGCGTGCGGTGACCGAGCTCGCCGAGGCAGCCCAGCCGGTCGAGCCGGTCGCAGCTCATCCGTGGCGGACCTCGGCCCTCGAGGCATGGACCGGAGATGGCACGTTGCGCGCGACGCTCGCGCTCGAGACGGCGAGCGAGGCGGCGTGGGCGGTCGCGTCCGCGCTCGTCGAGATCGGTAAGCTCGTGCCCGGCGTCGTCGCGCGTACGCCAGAGCAACTCAAGGCGGTGGGCCTGCTCGCCCAGGTCGCGGCCTGTTCGCCGCGTCCTGGGGTCGAGCTGTTGACCGGGCCCCGCGGGCGGGCCGGCGAGATCGATGAAGAGGTCGCGCTCGTGCGCGCGCGTGGCGGCGGTACGATCGACGTACCGCGCGATCCGGTGGCCTTCCTCGCGATCGCGCAGCGCCAGCGCGCGCTGGTCGCCGAGCTCGCAGCGGTGTTCCTCGACGCCTCCGCGCTCGACGCCGCGGAGCTGTGGGCCCAGCTCAAGAAGTGGACCACGAGCATGGGCCCGTTGCGCTACGTCGCGCTGCGCACGGCGCGCGCCGCGGTTCGCGCGGCCACGAGGCCCGATGTCGCGCTCGCGACCGACGCTCAGATGCTGGTCGCGCTCGAAGCCGTGATCGCGGAACGCGCTTGTCGCGCCGCGCTGATCGCCGCGACCGAGCCCTCCGCGCGCTGGTTCGGCGCGCTCGCCGGCGATCCGCTGACGCTCGATCTCGCAACGCTCGAGACCGCGCTGGCGTGGACGCTCGAGCTGCGCAAGGCGTTCGAGCAGATCACCGTCACGTTTGGCGAGCCCGGGCGTCAGACCGCGTGGAAGGCACTCGTCGCGCAGGTCGCCCAGAGCACCCAGAGCACCCAGAGCACGGCGTCGAGCGACAGCGAGCACGACGTGCTCGCGTTCGCCAGGCTCGGCGACGCGATCGCCCGGTGGGAGCCCGCGCTCGTCGAGCTCGCCTGCGCGACCGGGATCCCGGCCGCGCAGCTGGGGGTCGGCCCGGATCACGTGATGGCGCTGCGTACCCAGATCGATACGCTCGCCGCCGCGGCCGGCTCGCTCGCTGCGTGGACGCGGTTTCAGCTCGCGCGCCGCGCCGCGGTCGACGCCGGGATCCGCGCCCCGATCGCGGCGATCGAGCGCGGCGACCTCGAAGCCGAGCAGCTCGCTCTCGCGTGGGAGCGCGCGACCTTGCTCGCGTGGGCCGACGCCGCGGTCAAGCGCGCGCCCGAGCTGTCGCACTTCGATGGGGCCAAACAGCACATGCTCGTGACGAGCTTCTCCGATCTCGATCGCGGCGCGATGGCCGTGATGCGCGGCCGGTTGCCCAAGCTCGCTCCCTGCGTGCTGGCGACGCCGCAGGCGATCGCGCGCTGCGCGCTGCCGATGTTCGACCTCGTCGTGTTCGATGAAGCGTCGCGGCTACCGATCGCGCACGCGCTCGGCGCGCTCGCCCGCGCCCGCGCCACGATCGTGATCGGCGACGTGCGCCAGCCGGTGCCGAGCGATGGTGCGCACGGCCTGCTCGACGTCGCGCTCGCGGCCGGGTTGCCCGAGCTCGTGCTGACCACGCACTACCGGAGCCGGCACCACGATCTGTTCGCGTTCGCGAACCGCCGCTACTACTTCGACCTCGTCGAGGTGTTGCCGGCGCCCGTGCGCGGTGGGCTGACGTGGCGCAAGGTCGACGGTGCCGCCGATGCCACCGGTGCGAACCGCATGGAAGCCGAGGAGATCGTCGCCGACCTCAAGGCCAAGCTCGCCGAACAACCGCGTGCGTCGATCGCGGTCGTGACGCTGTCGCGCGCTCAGCACTACTTGATCGAAGACCTGCTCGCCGCCGCCCAGCTCCGTGCGCAAGGTGACGTGCCGATCCTCGTCGGTACGCCCGATCGGCTCCAGGGCGCCGAGCGCGACCTGGTCTACCTCTCGCTCGGCGATCGTGCCGAGTCGTTCGGCCACCCGGGGGCGGAGCGCTGGCTCGCGGTGGCTGCGACGCGCGCGCGCCACCACCTCGTGGTGGTCTCGAGCTTCGCGCCCGAGGACGTCCCGGCCGACGCACCGGCGGCCGCCAGGGGTCTCGCGGAGCTCGTCGCGTTCGCGCGCGACGGTGGTTCGCCGATCGGCGAAGACCTCGCACCCGCGAGCGCCGTCACCGCGGCGATCGCTCGTGCGCTCGCGGAGCGCGGCTGGACGCTGCGTCACCGCGTCGGCCCGGGCGCCTCGGCGGTCGAGCTCGCGGTCGTCGATCCCGATGATCCGCAGCGCTGCGTGCTCGCGATCGAGCACGACGGCGTGATGTACCGCGGCGCGCAGGGCACGCGCGAACGCGATCGGTTGCGCACGCAGTTGCTCGTCGAGCTCGGTTGGCGCACCCACCGGGTCTGGACGCTCGATTGGTGGCTCGACCCCGAGCGCGAGACGATGCGCGCACACGGCGCGATCATCGCCGCGGTCGCCGCGAACCGGCACAAGAAGGTCTCGGGCCCGGTGGTGGTCGCCTCCGCCGCGGCGCCCAGGTCGCGCCGCCGGCTCGCGCAGGGCACCGAGGGTTCGGCCCCGGCGGCCCCGGCGGCCCCGGCGGCCCCGGCGGCAGCGGTCACCGCGACCGGCAGCGATCCGATCGCCGCGGTCGGCCGCAACCAGGCCGCCGCGGCGGGCTCCGGCCCGACGCTCGCGACCGCCGATACCTCGCCGGTGCGGATCCCGCGCGGCGCGATCACGATCGGCCCGTACACCGCGGCCGCGATCCCCTGTGGCCGCCGGATCCCCGATGACATGTTCACCGGGCGCCACTCCGGCGAGCTCGCGAAGGTGGTCGAGCAAGTGCTCGCGGCCGAGGCCCCGATCCACGTCGACCTGCTCGCGCGCCGCGCGGCCGCATATTTCGGCGTCGGTCGGGTCACGCCGCGCATCGTCGAGCAGATCCGCTCGGTGCTCGCGGGCCGTGCGCGGGTCGGTGACGAGCCCGACGTGCTGTGGCGCGCGGATCAAGATCCCTCGACCGTGCCGGCGGTGCGCGTCGCTGGCAACAACCCGGTTGCCTGCCGCGACATCACCGAGATCCCGCTCTCGGAGGTCGCGGCCGCGGTGCGGCTCGTCGTCGAGCGAGCGAGCGGGCTCGGCGAGACCGAGCTGGTCCGCGACTGTGCGCGCCTGCTCGGGTTCGCGCGGATCACCGAGCGCGTGACCGCTCGCGTGGCGCGCGGCGTCCAGCTCGCCGCGACGCGCGAGCTGATCGCGATCGAGAACGGCCGCGCGCACCTGCTGAGCTAACCACCGCGGCCGTGATCTCGAGCAGGGCGCCGCCACAGCGACGCGATCACGACCGTGCCGATCACCACGACGATCACCCCGATCGAGATCATCGGCGGCACGTGGACCCAGGGCGTGGCGAGCAGCTTCGCACCCGCGAAGCCGAGCACCAGGACGAGCCCGACCTTCAGGTAGCGCAGCTGTTCGAGCCCTTGTTCGAGCACGACGTACAGTGCACGCAGCCCGAGGATCGCGAACACGTTCGAGCTGTACAGCACGAACCGATTCTCGGTGACCGCGAACGCCGCGGGGATCGAGTCGACGGCGAACACGATGTCCGCGAGCTCGATCGCGATCAACGCGATCAACAGCGGGGTCGCGAGGCGGCGCCCCCCTTGCTTGACGACGAAGCGATGACCGTGGAGCTCGGGCGTCGACGGTAGCCAGCGGGAGATCCATGCGAGGCTGCGCGGCTTGGCGGCGTGCCCGGCGGGCTCGCGGGCGAGCTTGACGGCGGTGAGTAACAGGATCGCGCCGAACCCGTAGGTCACCCAGTGCCAGCGCTCCAGCGCCGCGGTCCCGGCGAGGATGAACCCCGCGCGGGTCACGAGCGCACCGGCGATGCCCCAGGTCAGCACGCGGCGTTGCTCGGAGCGCGGAATCGCGAGCGCGCCGAACACGACGACGAACAGGAACAGGTTGTCGATGCTGAGCGTCTTCTCGAGCAGGTAGGCGGCGAACCATTGCTCGCCGAGCTCGCCGCCAAACTGGATGGTGACGAACACGCCGAACCCCACCGCGATCGCGATCCACGCGACGCTCCACGCGATCGCTCGGCGCCGTGAATCGACGCGATCGCCGCGATGCGCGACCAGATCGATCGCGAGACAAACCGCTAGCAGGATCGCCAGCAGGACCCACGCCCATGGTGGCACGATGGCTGAGGTCATCCAGAGCTCCGGCTACACCGTAGCGGCGGATCGCAGGCCGGCAAGCACGGACCGCCTCAAACCGCGCGGAGCTGGACCTTGCGCGCTCCGATCCGCTCGGGCTCGTCCGGCCAATCAGGGTGGCGCAGGTACTGCCACAACCCGGCCGCGAAGCCGATGCCGTGCGAGACGTGCAGCACCGGGAAGATCGACCACACCGTGGCGATCGCGGGCGCACCGACGGCGCGCCCGACCCGCACCGCCTCGGCTCCGGTCGCGAGCGCGTAGGTCGCGAACGCCGCCGGCGCGAGCGGCCACAGCAGCGGTAGCGCGAGCATCGCGGCGCCACCGCTGACCATGAAGAACGGCAGCGCCGGGCGGATGTTGGTGAACCGGCCGAGCTTCAAGAGCGTGCGCGCACGGCCTCGCCCGTACTTGAAGTACTGCTTGGCGAGCAGCCGTAACGAGTCGCGTGGGTAGTAGTGCACGACGATCTCGCGCGACAGGTAGATCTTGCCGCCACGCTCGAGGATGCGCTGGTTGAGCTCGGTGTCCTCGTTCGTGATCGCCTTCGGATCCCACAGGCCGATCGTCTCGAACACCTTGCGGCGGAACGCACCGAGGAACACGGTGTCGACGAAGCCCTCGGCCTCGGCGGACCGATAGCGCGCACCACCGACGCCGAGCGGGCTGGCCAGCGCCGCGCACAACGCGCGCTGGAACCCGGTCCTGGCCTTCGCGCGCTGCGCACCGCCGACGTTGTCGGCGCCGGTCGCGTCGAGCGTCTCGACGCACTTGCGGACGTAGTCGGACGCGTACTCGCAGTGGACGTCCATGCGGACGATGACGTCGCCGGCCGCGGCCTTGACCAGCTTGCCGAGCCCCGCGGCCTGGAGACGCTCGGGGTTATCGATGATCTTGATCCGCGGATCGGCGTGTGCGAGCCGCGCGAGGATGTCGCGGGTGCGGTCGGTCGACTGGCCATCCGCGACGAGGATCTCGATCAGCTCGCGCGGATAGTCCTGGGCCTGCACGCTCGCGATGCAGGCCTCGATGAAGTGCTCCTCGTTAAACGCGGGCATCGCGATCGTGACCGTCGTCTGCGGCGAAGCCATGACCGCGATGTTACCGCGCCTGACGCGAGACATGAAGACCGGCAGCGAGCACGAGCGCGCCGCCGATCGCCGCGAGCGGACCGAGCGGTTGCGCCCAGGCGAGCGCCCCGACGCACACCGCGACGAGCGGCTCCGCGAACGTGAGGACCGCGGCGCGCGCCGAGCCGATCCGGCCGAGCCCGACCACGAACAGCACGCCGGCGCCGGTGCCGATCGTGATACTCCCCGTGGCGAGGTAGCCGAGGTCGGCCGCGGTCACTCGGTGTAGGTACGGCGCCGCGAACGGCAGCGTGATCGCCGCGGCGAGCAGCGAGTGCGTGACGATCGCGCGGGCGGAGCCGATCTGCGCGGCCAGCCGCCGCACGACGAACACGTTGCCCGCGTAGCACACGGCCGAGGCGAGCCCGAGCATGGCACCGGCGAGCGCGCCGGCCGCCGGCGAGTGCCACGGCTCGAGCACGATCACGAGTCCGGCGAGCGCGACCACCGCGGCGGGCCGGGTCCCGCGCGTGCTCGTTCCGTCGACAACCGGCGCGGCGAGCGCGATGAGGATCGGCGCCGCGTAGTGGGTGAGCACGGCGATCGCGATGGTCGTGTGGTTCATCGCCGCGAAGAACGCGAGCACGTTGAGCAGGTCGAACGCGGTGTAGCCGGCGAGCAGCCACAGCGCACGGCGATCCCAGCGCGGCCGGGGCTCGCGCAGCATCAGCGGGATGCCGGCGAGACCCATCACGAGGAACACGATCGGCGCCGTCACGACCGCGGGCAGGCCGGTCGGGGTCAGGAACAGGCTCCACGTCCCCCACCCGGCGGCGGCGATCGTGACCATGGCCACGCCGGCGAGCTGGGACGTCGCCCGGTTCGGGCGGGTCGTCACACGTTGAACAGGAACAGCATGATATCGCCGTCCTGGACCACGTATTCCTTGCCTTCGATCCGCAGCCGCCCGGCCGCCTTGATCGCCGCCTCACTGCCAAACTTGTCGAGATCGGCGACCGAATACACCTGCGCGCGAATGAAGCCTTTCTCGAAGTCGGTGTGGATCACGCCGGCGGCCTCGGGCCCCATCGCGCCCTTGCGGATCGTCCACGCGCGGACCTCCTTCTCGCCGGCAGTGAAGTACGACTGCAGGCCGAGCAGGCGATAGCACTCGCGGGCGAGCGTCGCGAGCGCCGGCTCGGCGAGGCCGTACGACGACAACAGCTCGCCGCGATCGGCGGGCGAGAGCTCGGCGAGCTCGGCCTCGACCTTGCCGCACAGCACGACCACGCCGGCGCCCTCCTGCTCGGCGCGCGCCTTGACGAGGTCGCTCCACGGGTTGCCGTTCGGCAGATCGCCCTCGCCGACGTTGCAGCAGTACAGCACCGGCTTGGCGGTCATCAGGCCCCACGTCGCGACCGTCTTGCGCTCGTCGTCGGTCAGCTCGGCCGAGCGCGCGGGCTTGCCGGCCTCGAGGTGCTTGTAGACCTTCTCGGCGAGCACGACCTCGCCCTTGGCCTCCTTGCCGCCGGACTTGGCAGGGCCCTGAGCCTTCTTGAGGCGTTTGTCCGCCGAGTCGAGGTCGGCGAGCACGAGCTCGAGCTCGATGATGTCGATGTCGCGCATCGGATCGACCGAGCCCGCGACGTGGATCACGTTCGGGTCGTCGAAGCAGCGCACCATCATGAGCACCGCGTTGGTCTCGCGGATGTTCGCGAGGAACTTGTTGCCGAGGCCTTCGCCCTGCGACGCGCCCTTGACCAGCCCCGCGATGTCGACGATCTCGACGATCGCCGGGATGATCTTCTGGGTCTTGATGTGCTTCTCGATCCGCTGGAGGCGGTCGTCCGGAACGGGGACGATGCCGACGTTCGGATCGATCGTGCAGAACGGATAGTTCGCCGCCTCCGCCTTTCCCGCGGTGAGGGCGTTGAACACCGTGCTCTTGCCGACGTTGGGCAAACCGACGATACCGACGGACAGGGCCATGGGGGCCATGCCTACCTTGGAGGGGCCATACATGGCAAGCTGCCGAGATGATCCGATGGTTGGTGCTCGCCGGGTGCCTCGCCGGATGCCTCGCCGCATGCCTCGGGGGCTGCGGCGATAACCTGGCGCCGTCCGTGCTCCACGACCTGGCGGCGCTGCCCGGCGTCCACGACGTCACCGAGCAGCCGACCCAGACCCCGGGCTATCACTACTACGTCCTGCACTTCACCCAGCCGGTCGATCACGCCGATCCGACCGGGCCGACCTTTCTTCAGGAGGTCTCGCTGCTCGACCGCGACACCGCCGCGCCGATGATCGTGCACACCTCGGGGTACTGGGACTACTACCTCGACAGCGAGGTCGAGCTGACCCAGCTGCTCGACGCCAATCAGGTCTCGATCGAGCACCGGTTCTTCGCGAGCTCGCGGCCCGATCCCGCGGACTGGACCAAGCTCACGATCGAGCAGATGGCCGACGACGAGCACGCGATCGTGAGTGCGCTCCACCAGCTCTATAGCGGCGCCTTCATCTCGACCGGCGGCAGCAAGGGCGGCATGACCGCGATCTTCTATCGCCGGTTCTTCCCGGATGACGTCGCCGGCACGGTGCCCTATGTCGCGCCGATCTCGTTCGGCGTGCCCGATCCACGGTACCCGGCGTTCCTGGCGGCGGTGGGCCCCGCCGATTGCCATCAGCTGACCAAAGATCTCGCGGTCGAGATGCTGAGCCACCGGCGCGCCGCGCTCGAGGCCGCCACCCAGGCGCAGGCCGAGACCAAGGGCTACGCCTACACCCGCGTCGCCCTCGGCCCGGCGGTGGAGTCGGCGATCATCAGCTTCGAGTGGTCGTTCTGGCAGTATTTCGGCGTCACGCAGTGCGGGATGCTGCCGGCGGTCACCGCGAGCGACGCCGATCTGTTCAAGGTCCTCGACGCGGTCTCGGCGCCGTCGGAGAGCGACGACGAGCAGGTCGGGCTGTTCGACGCGTACTACTTCCAGGCCTACTCCCAGCTCGGCTATCCGGCCGACGGGACGATCGACTACCTCGGTCCATACGAGCTCTACGGCGATGCCGATTACGCGGGCTCGTTGCCGACGGCGATGCCGGACTACGACGGCGGCACCGCGATGAACGACATCGCGGACTTCGTCGCGAACCACGGCGAGAGGTTCGTGTTCGTCTACGGCCAGTGGGATCCGTGGACCGGAGGCAAGCTCGATCTCGGCAACGCGACCGACTCGCTCGAGCTCTTCCAGGACCAGGGCACCCACAACTCGCACCTCACCGAGCTCGCCGCCGCCGACGAGCAGGCCGCGTTTGCCAGGCTCGCGGCGTGGACAGGGGTCACGCCGAACAGCCCCCGGATCGCGTTCACCACGGCCGCGCGGCCGGTGGTGCGCGAGCCGCATGTCCCCTCTGCGATCCGGCGCGCGTTGCGCGGCACGAACACTTCGCACTAGAGTCGTAGCCATGCGCGTTGTCTTGATCACCGGTTCGACCGACGGTATCGGCCGCGCCCTCGCGCGCCAGCTCGCCGCGGGCGGCATGCACGTGCTCGTCCATGGCCGCAGCAAGACCAAGGTCGACCTCGCGGTCGCGGCGCTGCGCGCGGAGCTCCCGGGCGCCCAGCTCGACGGCGTCGCGTTCGATCTGGGCACCCTCGCCGGCGTGAAGCGCGGCGCGGAGGCGGTGCAAGCGCTCGCGCCCGAGCTCCACGTGCTGGTCAACAACGCCGGGATCTTCGCGCCGGAGCGCGTGCTGACCGGGGACGGGATCGAGGCCACGTTCGCGGTCAACTACGTCGCGCCGTTCGCGCTGACCGAGCTGCTCGCGCCGCGCTTGATCGCGAGTGCGGCGGAGATCCCGTCGCGCGTGATCGACGTCGCCTCGGTCGCGCACACGCGCGGGAGGATCCACCTCGACGATCTGCAGCTCGCCGGTTCGTGGACCGGCTACGCGGCGTACGCCCAGTCCAAGCTCGCGCTCGTGATGCACGCGATCACGCTCGCCGAGCGGCGCGATCCGGCGCAGCTCGTCGCGTATGCCCTCCATCCCGGGGTGATCGCGACCAAGCTCTTGCGCCAGGGCTTCGGGCCCGTGCAGGGCGCCTCGGTGGAGCAGGGGGCCAAGGCGATCGCGGTGCTCGCCGGTGGCGAGATCACGAGCGAGCCATCGGGCAGCTACTTCAGCGACGGGGTCGCGACGCCGCCGAGCAGCGGCGCACGGGATGCGCAGGCCCGCCACGCCCTGTGGGACGCGACGCTGCGGCTCGCGAAGCTGTGATGAGCAGCGCCGACGACCTGGCCGCGATCGCCGCCGCGCTCGCCGGTGGCGACGAGCGCGGGGCGTTCACGAAGTTGCGCGCGCGGTTCGGCTGGCCGCGCGGCAAGCAGCTCGGCCGTGGCACGTCGAGCGAGCTCGCACCGTGGATCGAGATGCTCGGCACGCTGGCCGCCAAGCGCGGCGCCGCCCAGCTCGACGAGCTCGCGCGATCGGTGGTCGCCG